>DASPNH010000250.1:0-22583 GCA_035626675.1 Binatia bacterium | reverse complement strand
CTGCGCCCGCGTCGGTCTCATAGTGGATGGTGCGCCCCGAATCGCTACGCTGCACGCGCGTCAGCCGTGCTCCGAGCACCATCGCGATGCCTTCGGCGCCAAAGCGCGTCTCGATGATCTGGGCGGCATCGCGGTCCTCGCGCGCAAGCAGCTGCGCGGCCATGTCCAGCATGGTCACCTCGCAGCCGATCGGGCCGGCGCCGATGACGGCGAGGCGGCGCGGCCTTTCGGTAAGATTGAAGATGGTCTCGTTGGTCAGGAAGCCCGACTCGGCCAGGCCCGGCACCGGCGGAACGGCTGCGCGACCGCCGGTCGCGATGATGGCTCTGGCAAAACGCAGCCTTGCTCCGCCGACCTCGACCGTATCGGCACCGGCAAATCGCGCGCTGCCGAGAAAGACGTCGACGCCCATCTCGTCGCGATAACGGCGCGCCGAGTCGTCGGCGCTGATCTCGGCCCGGGCTGCGCGCATCCGCTCCATCGCGCGCGCGAACTCGTCGTCGAGGCGCCGGTCGTCGAACAGTGGGCTCTCAGGATGCAGCAGCTCGCGCACGTCGGCCAGGCGCCGTGCCGAACGGATCATTGCCTTGGAGGGCACGCAGCCGAAATTCAGGCAGTCGCCGCCCATCAGGTTGCGCTCGATCAGCGCGACCCTGGCGCCCAGGCCGGCCGCGACCGCTGCGCTGATCAGGCCTGCGCTGCCGGCACCGACGACGACGAGGTTGTAACGCGGTGCCGGCGCAGGATTGGTCCACGCTGCCGGTGCGACGTTGTCGAGCAGCTGGCGGTTGTGCTCGTCCAGAGGCTCGACGGCGCTCCTTGCAAACGTCGCGGCGCCGCCCGTGCCTCGGCCGTCGCGCGCGTTCATTCGACCGCCTCTCCGGCGGCGTCGCGCAATGCCTTGCGGGCGATGCGCGTGACCACCGTCGTCACCGCGATGGTCGCGACCAGCCCGACCACCACGATGGCGTAGTAGCCCGTGCCCTTCTCGACGGCCGCGCCGCCCGCCAGCGCGGCGACGTCGCCGGCGAGCTTTCCGTAGTACACGAACAGGAACGTCCCGGGCAGCATTCCGATGCCGGCCACGGCGTAGTCTGCGAAACGCACGCGCGTCAGGCCGAGCGCGTAGTTCAGGAGAGTGAAGGGAAAGGCAGGCGACAGGCGCAGCAGGAAGACGATCTTGCGCCCCTGCTCGGCCACTGCCCGATCGATGGCGGCAAAGCGTGCGTTGCCCGCGATGCGCTGCTCCACGGCGCGCCGCGCCACGTAGCGCGAGACCAGGAAGGCCAGGCACGAGCCCAGAACAGCCGCTGCGAAAACGTAGACGACGCCGACCAGGCCGAAGATCGCTCCGGCCGCCAGGGTCAGCAGCGAGGCGGGAACGAACGCCACGACGGCCAGCGCGTAGCCGGCGATGAAGACGACCGGACCGGCTGCGCCGAGGCCATCGACCCAATGCGCGAATCGAGGGATCGCATCCCCGGCCTGACGGCCTGCCAGCAGCAGCCCGGCGAGGATGGCGGCGAGCAGCAGCCAGCGCACGAGCGTGGAGGAGGAAGCGGCCTCGGGCTTGGCAGATGCCGACGTCGTCACCGCTGCGACATCTATCCTGCCTTTCTCGCCGATGCCCACCGCCGCCAGCGGCACGCCGGCGCCGGACGTTTGCCTTCCGCCCCTCTCGCTCGTAACCCGCGGCATGACGCCGCACTTCCTGGCCATCCTGCTGAGCGTTTCGTGCCTCGGCGCTGCCGCGACCGCCGCCGCGCAAACCCCGCCGCGCCTGATCCTGCAGATCACCGTCGACCAGCTGCGCGGCGACATGCTGGCGCGTTACGGCAGCCGCTTCGGCGACGGCGGTCTGGCGCTGCTGATGGAGCGCGGTCACTCTTTTGCCGACGCGGTCCACGCGCACTCCAACACCGAGACCATCGTCGGCCATGCCACCCTCGCTACCGGCGCCGATCCCTCGGTGCACGGCATGATCGGCAACGTCTGGTTCGATCGCGGCTCGGGCGACCTTCACTACAACATTGAGGACGCCCAGTATCCGCTGGTCGGCAACGACAGCGGAGGCGCGCCGCCCGATCTGGCCAGGCGCGTGGCCGGCACCAGCGGCCGCTCCCCGCGCGCGATGCTGGCACGCACGTTTGCCGATGCGCTGGCCGCAGGCTTCGGCGGACGCTCCAGGATCTTCGCCGTCTCGATCAAGGATCGCGGCGCGGTGCCGATGGCAGGCCACGCCGGCAAGGCGATGTGGCTGTCGACGAACAGCGGCGAGTTCGTCTCGAGCGCTTTCTACTATCGTGAGCTGCCCTCGTGGGTTCGCGACTGGAATGGACACCGCAAGGCCGATGCCTACGACGGACGGCCATGGGAGCTGCTGCACGACCTCTCCACGTATCGGCATGGCGAGCGCGACGATGCGCCCTGGGAGATCGCGCCGCAGGGCTTCGGCCGCGCCTTCCCGCACATGCGCTCACGGCAGGCGCAGCAGGATTCGTTCTACAGCGTGCTCGTGGCCACGCCCGCCGGCGACGAGCTGCTCGCCGATTTCGCAAGGACGCTGCTCGACGAGGAAGATCTCGGAGAGGACGAGGTGCCCGACTACCTCTCGGTCAGCTTTTCCTCGCACGATTACGTCGGCCACCTCTTCGGCCCCGAGAGTGTGGAGGCCGAGGACGAGCTTCTTCGCCTGGACCGCACGCTCGCCGCCCTGCTCGCCTACGTCGACGAAGAGGTAGGGCTGCAGCATACGCTGATCGTGCTGTCGTCGGATCACGGCGCGGCCGAGCCGCCGGTGCAGCTGACGGCACGCGGCACGCCCGCCTCGACGATCGTGCTCGGCGAGTTCGCGCGTTCCGCGCCTGTGCAGAAGCTCGAAAAACGCTACCGCATGAAGAAGCCGCTGATCCGCGCAGGCTGGCCGCCCTATCTGTACCTGGATCGCCAGGCGCTGCTGGCCTCGGGCGTCGATCCGGCCCGCGCCCAGCGCGAGCTTGCCGCCGAGCTCTGCAAGATCGAGGGCATCACCGCGGTGGTTCCCGCAGCCGATCTGCTCTCGCGCGCACCCGAGACGCCGCTGATCGACAAGCTGCGGCGCAACTTCCACGTGCAGCGTTCCGGGGATCTGCACGTCGTCGCCGATCCCAACTGGCAGCTGCTCGACCGCGAGGAGGCCAGGCTCAGCATCGCGACGATCCACGGCTCGCCGTGGCGCTACGATTCGTGGGTGCCGTTGATCTTCATGGGGCCCGGCATCGCTGCGGGAACGACCAGTGAGCCTGTGCGAACGACCGACATCGCGCCGACCATGTCGGCATTGCTCGGCGTCAAGCCGCCGTCACGAGCCACCGGCAAGGACCTGTCCCCTCTGTTGCGGCAGATGGGAAGCTGACGATGCTTCGCGGGGCGGAGAGGCCGAGGCTCAGCTGCTGCGCCAGTTCCGCCACAGCGGAGCGATGGCCTGGAGAGGGCCGAGCAGGTTGCGCTGCGCCGCGCGCAACTCGCCCTCGATGCGGTCGCAGTGTCGAAGGATGGGAGCGAGGTCGCGCACCGCGCCTGCGATGCGCGCCCAGTCCTGCCACAGCTTCTCGTCGTCGTGCCTCACGTCGTCCGTGCACAGGCGGAAGAGCCAGCGGTAGGCGTCGCGCGCCAGCGGATGCAGGTTCGGATCGCGCTCCAGCTCGCCGATCGAGAAGCGGCTGTGACGGATGCCCGGCACCAGGAACTCGTCGCGATAGACGGCGATGCCGCGCTGGACGTGGTCGTCGAGAGGCCGGCCCAGGCCGTGGGCCAGTCGGATGAGCTCGGCCGTGGGATCGGCCATCACGTTGTCGTAGTCGACGACGACCGTGACGTGGCCGCGAGTGTCCTGGAAATAGGGCACCACGTTGACCAGCCATTCCAGGTCACTCTTCTCCTGCGTCCCGCGATGCGGATCCAGACGAAGGCGCGAGCGTGCCACGCTGAGCGGATTGCGCAGCGCCACGACGTACTGGTCCTCGACACCGAGCCGCCGGTAGACGTCCTGCCAGAACGGCAGCAGCCGCAGCGTGCGCCCGTACTTGTAGCCCCACAGTGGCACGTTCCCGAAACGGCGGCGGATCAACTCGACGGCTTCGTCCGCCAGCGCGCGCACTTCCGGACGCGCCCACTCGTCATGCTCGATCAGGCGGATGCTGTCGCCGCGAATGCCGAGAGCGCGCTTGAGCTTCTTGTTGAGCGCGAGAAGGTCGTTGTCCTCGAAAAAGCCGGTCGGATTCTTGCCGCTGCCTTTGCGCAGGTTGTCGCCGAGGTCGACGCCGACCGCCGACAGCGCCCGCGTGATCGCGCTGGTGCCGCTGCGTCCTGCACCGAGAATGGTGACCATGACCCAGGGCTGTGACGAGGCCTGCATGCCGGCTCAGTAGCCCGCTTCCTGACGCAGCACACGCTGGCGGAACACGAACGGGATGGACTTGTACAGGTCGTTGACGACGACGATGAAGACGCGACGGTACTTGCCCTCGGGGCTCTTGATCTCGCGCACGCCATGCCAGGAGTTGCCGCGGCGTGCGAACAGCAGGCTGCGGTTGCCGATGGCGTTGCCGGTCCAGGAACGCTGGAAGTCTTCCCACTTCGGCGCCGACTTGGTCGGAAAGCGGCCTTCGTCGTCGAGGATGACGGTCTCGCCTCCCCAGGCCGGATCCCAATCCTGCTCGTTGTTGAAGTAGAAGATGTGCGACCCGAGCTTGCGCATGCTGTCGCAGTGGGGCGAGACCGAGGCACTGGCAGGAGTGTAGTGCCAGTGGAAGTTCAGCCACAGCCGGCCGCGCCCGAACATTCCGCGCAGGAATCGCATGTAGCGCGGGCTTCGCAGCTCGCCGATGAATTCCGTCCATTCCGGCGAGAGCACCGCTCGCGGCCCGTATTCGAGCACGTAGCGGTCGTGCGGCTGCTGGCCATGCTTGCGCTGCACGTTGAAGAAGGCGTGCATGTTCTCGACTTTCGGCATCGTGGCCAGCAGTCGCCGGTAGCCGTCGTCGGTCAATGCGCCTTCGGGATTGATCCACGGATATGGCGAGGTGGCCCGGAAGCTCTCGACGTCGATGGATTCGAGCAGGTCGAAGTTCAGATACGTCACGGTTCGAAAGCTGCGGGGCGAAGTGCACGTGGGCAGCGCGTTCCGCTGAGCGCGCACGCCGCGCGTCCATGGATCGAGCGTGTGCGCTCCGTGTCCCCGTTCTACGAAGTGTGAACGTTCCCCGGCGGGAAGTCGAGCAGCCTGGAGATCGCATCGACGGCGCGCTCGATGTCGTCCAGTGGCTGACGCTGCAGCGGCGGCGACTCACCCAGGCGATGGGCCAGACCGCGCCGCTTCATCTCGGCGTGGTACGCATCGAAGTCGCGCGGCGGCTTGACGACGCCCCAGTAGATGAGACCGTCGTAGATCGCGCGGCGCACCCAGCGCTCGAGGCCGCGCGCACCGGAGCCGCCGCGGCGCGGCCATTCGAACACGGCCACGTCGCGGCCGGTCTGTGCCGCCTCCACCAGGAGCGAGGCACTGTCGACGGTGACGATGAAATGATCGGCCAGCGCCAGGAAGCCGTGGTAGGGATTGTTGTCGGCGTCGTTCGGCTTCCACTCGTAGACGAAGGTCGATGGCGCATCGATGGCATCGACCAGGGCGCGGGTGGCATCGGCCGGCGTGCGCGGGCTCGTGGTCACCAGCAACGATCCGCCTCTTTGTCGGGCCGCCGCGCTGGCGGCGCGGCCGAGCTCGGCGGCTCGACCCGAGTCGAGCAGATACGAAGAGCTGCTGCCGCCGACCAGCAGCGCGGTCCACGGACGCGGCAGGTGCTGCAGGCGCGGCTGCCACTTCGCCGCTGCGTCGCGGATGCGAGCCATGTCGATGCGGTTGAGCGCGCCGGCAAGGTGCACGACGTTGTCGCGCACCGGCAGCCGGTACTGCGGAATCGTCAGCACCAGATCGAACCAGTGCAGCGGCGCCTGCGTGTGCAGCAAGTGCACCAGGCGCGTGCGCCCTCCGGACTGCTTGCGGATCCACAGCGCCACCGGCGATGCGCGGCGAGAAGCCGCGATCACCACGTCCGGCCACGGCGGCGACAGGGCGTCCGACTTCTTCTTGTCGACGGTGATCGTGCTGGCGCGCAGCAGAATCGTGGGAAGCGTATTGAGCTTGTTATGGCGAAGCTGCTTGACCTGGTAGGGCCAGCCCAGGGCGTCGGCCAGAGCGCGCATCTGATTGTTTCCGCCCGTGCCCTTGCCGAAAAGGACCCAGACAAGGGGAGGCTTGCGAGTGGGCGCGCTCAAGACTTCCTAGCGCGCAGCTCGCGCCTCGCCGAGATCCTGCTGCGGCGCCGGAGCCGCGTTCTGCGGCGCAACACCGAGCATGGCACGCACGCGATCGGCCACTGCCTGCGTCTCCATCAGGCGTGCCGGCGGTGTCAGGTCCAGCGGCACTGCGAACATCCTGGCGTAGCCGCCTTCGACGAGCGCGCGATAGAGCGCGGCCATGTCGCGTGTGGGATGGATCAGGCCGCGCTCGATCAGGCGGGCGCAGAAGTACTCACGGCCCTGCTGCGGTCGAATCGTGCCCTTGCGCTTGCGAGGCGACGAGAATGCCTGCGTGGTGATCCAGTCGATGGCGCTCTGGACCGGGCCGGGCTTCTTTTTCGGCACCGGATACAGGAACACCGGCTTCCCGGTCGCGCACGCTTCGGCGATCATCGATTCGCTCTCGGCCGTCACCACCAGGGCGTCGGCGCCGGCAAGATAGGCAAGATACGGATTGTCCTTGCGCCCGGCGTTCCAGCGATGCACCTGTCCGACGCCGGCAACGGCGGCCTCGATCGCGGCGACCGCATCGTCACCGGTGCGACGGCTGGTGACGACGAAGACGGTTCCGCCGCTTGCCCGGGCAGCGTCGGCGATGTCGCGGCCCAGCCGGCGCGCCGTCTCGACGTCGAACGTGAATTGCGCGCAGCTGCCGCCCACCAGCACCACGATGCGCGGATGCGGCGCCCAGCCGAAGAGATCCGGGAACCGCGCGGCGGCTTCGGCAAGCCTTCCCGGCGTGACCTGATTGATCGGCGCAACGATCTGGATGCGTCGCTCGTGCGGCGGATAGCGAACGTGCGAGCAGGTGACGACCAGGTCGAAGTTGGTGGCGACGTCGCCGCCCTTGCGTCCCATCTGCACGGTGCGCACGCGGCCGTCGCTCTGCGCCGCGATCCAGCGCGCGATGGGACCGGTCGTCCAGCCCGTCGAGACCACCAGGTCCGGCCACGGCGGCCGGAGTAGCTTTCGGCGCCGTCCTCCCGGATCGATCGTGGTCGGCTCGAAGAGGCGGTCGGTCACCTTGGTGTACTGCGGAAAACCGAGGTCGACGACCTCCACGGGCCAGCCGAGCTCTTCGGTCAGTCCGATCGATTGCGTGGTGTGACCCGGTTTGGGGTCGGAGAGGATCATCACGCGCGGCGGCTCGCTCTGGATGCGGCGGCCGCCTTCGCGCCAGGCGACCTCGTGCGCGGCCGTCTGCACGCCCAGGCGCCAGTGCAGCTCGGGACGCTTGCGCGCAGCGGCCTCGATCTGGCTTCGCCACCACGCCTCACCGCGCGGCCGGACCTGATGGGCGCGATCGTGTGGAAAGTGGATCTTGCGCGGCAGATCTTCGACCACCAGGTAGACGAGCTTGCGCGCACGGCGAAAGAGCTCGTCGAGCACCCATCCGATGTCCTCGTCGTGAACCAGATCGAGTCCGCTGGTGGACACGACGGCGTCGAAGGGCCCGGGTGGTGCGACGATGCCTTCCGCATCCGTCGCGGTCGGATCGAATGCCACCGTGCTGGCACCCGGAAAGATCCCGAGCCGGGATTGCACCGCGGTGTCGCGTGGATGCGAGAGCGAGAAATCCAGGACCTTCTGCGTCCCGGTCGCCGTCAGCAGATCGGTAAGCCCCATCAACTCGGGAGGAGACGACGGCCGCTCGGGCTGCGGGATGCTGCGCGCCTGGCGCAGCATCCCGACCAGGCGCGTGTACAGAAGGCTCGGACGCTCGAAGGTGAAGACACTGTAGCCAGCCTGGTCGGCCTCGTGCTCGAGCGCGGCCCACACGTCGGCCACCGGGCTGGGCATGTACACGTAGAGCTCGGGGCAGGGATGCCAGGGCTGCTCGTGGATCGTCGTGAAGTGCAGGACCTTAGAGGAGCCCGGCACGTAGTCGAAATCGCGCGCGTGCCAGGCCGGGTCCAGCTTGCCCCAGTGGTCGCGCGACAGCCTCTCGATTTTCTTGCGATGCGTGCTCTGGCACAGCCCCAGAGGCCAGATTGCGCCCATCGTTTCGCAATCGATGAGCATCACCGCGGTGTCGTTCTCGGACAGCGCCAGGAAGCCCTTGCCGCCCATGTCCGAGTCGAACAGCTCGGCGGGATCGGCCAGATAGACCTGGTCGACGTCGTTGTAGATCGCACGGCCGGTCTTTCCGGCCCAGTGCGCGATGGCGAAGCGGTAGTTGGTGAAGCCGGTCAGCCACCATCGGCGGTCGAAGCCGGCCACGTCCTTCATCAGGTGGATTTCATAGACGCGCGAAGGGTCGCGCACCTTCTCCACCGAGTAGAGAAACAGGCGCTCCGCTCGGGACTGTCCCGGCTCGGTTCCCAGAAAGATGCGCACCGGAGGCCTCGAGCTCGGCGAGATGCCTGGCTGCGCCGGCAACGTGACGACCTCGGGGACCTTGCGAGCGCCGGCGTGCGGGAGCTTTCCGGGATCGGGAAAGAGTCGGGAGAGCAGACGCTGCGTGGTCAGGAAGGGCATGCAGGCACCCGGATCAGTGGCGTAGCGAAGGCCGATCCGGCGCCGTGGTCACGCATCGCCGATGCGCGGCTTCGACAGAGCGGTCTGGCTGCGTCGATCGCTTCATCCGTGCCGCCATTCCCCAAGGATGTCAACGCGTTCGTGCACCGGAGACGGCCGCCAGAGTCGGGCCGCGATCGGCCGCGCGCACCTGGCCTTCGCTCAATCGATAGACGCGGTCGGCCACGGCCAGAAGTCCGGGCTGATGCGAGATGGCCAGGATGGTGGTGCGCCCGCGAAGGGCGCGCACGGTCGCGTAGATCTCGGCCTCGTTGGCGGGATCGAGCGCCGCGGTCGCCTCGTCCAGGATCAGGAGACGCGGGCGGTGCACGAGTGCGCGTGCAATCGAGATGCGCTGGCGCTGCCCGCCCGAGACGCGCGCGCCGCGCTCGCCCATCGGCGTGTCCATTCCCTGCGGCAGCTCGCATACGAACTCCCAGGCGCCGGCAGCACGCAGGGCATCCTCGACATCGGCCTGCGTCAGCTCGGGATCGCCGAGGCTGACGTTGATGCGCACGCTCTCGTGCAGCAGCAGCATGTCCTGCGGCACGTATCCGACCTGATGACGCCACGAGCGCAGGTCGATCTCGGCCAGGGCCGCGTCGTCCAGGTAGACCTCGCCGCGCTGCGGGCGCATCAGGCCGAGCACCAGGTCGGCGATGGTGGTCTTGCCCGAGCCCGAGGGCCCGATCACCGCCGTGATCTCGCCTGCTGCGATGACGAGTGAGACGTCCTGGAGAATCGGCTCGTCGCCGTAGGTGAAGTCGACGCCGCGCAGCTCGATCTGGCGCTCGAACGATGCTGGGCGCGTGCCGGTCATGACCTCGGCTTCGGCCTCGGTCTCGGCGATGGTGCGCTGCAGAGCCCAGAACGCGCTCTCGCAGGCGGCCATGGCCTGATACGACTTCTGCACCTTGCCGAGGGAGACGAGTGCGCGCGCGAACACCAGCGCCAGCACGACGACGCTGTCGAGCGACAGCGACCACTGCACCGTGGCCAGGTAGAGGCCGCCGCTGAGCGCCACGACCATGAACGGCTCCTGCAGCGCGCGCACCGCCTCCTTGCTGAGCACCTGGCGCTGCAGCACGCGGTTCAGGAGCTGCGTCTCGCGCTGCAGCAGCGGAGCCACCAGCGACTCGCGGCCCATCGCCTTGAGCGGCTTGACCGAGTACAGCACGTCCGACATCCGTCCGAGCACCGAGCGCAGGATCTCGGTCTGCCGGGCTCCGGCGCGCTTGGTCATCCGCACCAGGCCGTTGAGCGCGATGACGGTAAAGGCGCCGACGAAGGCCGCAGCCAGCGCGGTCTGCCACGACACCAGCGAGGCGATGACGACGTAGAGAACCGTCTCGATGCCCTGCGACATCATCGTCGCGCCGTGAAGGTAGGCGTCGGCCGCGCGATGGGCCTCGGTGGCGAAGGAGTTGGCGAGCGTGCCGACGGGCTGGCGGATGTAGTAGAGCCAGCGCGCCTTCATGAGGGAGCGCAGCAGCGACAGACGAAGATCCGTCGCCACGTGCGCCACGGTGAAGCCCACCTGCTTTTGACCGAGCAGCACCAGCGCGCACTTGACCAGCGTGCCGGCCACGATGATCGACAGCAGCACGCCCGTGGTCGGCTCCAGCCCCATCGAATCCAGCGCCGAGCGCAGGCCGTTCTCCAGGGGCGAAGTGCTGCCGCTCGACCTGGTGACCAGGCTCAGCAGTGGAAGCAGAGTGGAGAGGCCGACACCTTCGGCCAGCGCGCCGAGGGTCAGGCACACGAGCATCAGGGAGCTGCGTCCGGGATATCGGCGAGCGAAGACGACCAGAAGACGCATGATGGCGGGCTGCGTCCGACCTACAGGGGCCAGGGCCGGGGGTCAACACAGCTGCGCGCGTGGTGCTGCAGAGAAGTTTGACGCATAAGGCGCCGGTGCCGCCGCGTGCGCTGATCCTTGCCGGCCGTCGTTCCGGTGCCGACGCGCTGGCGGCCTCCTGCGGCCTCACGCATCGCGCCCTGTTACCGATCGCCGGCGTTCCGATGCTGCTGCGAGTGGTGCGCACGTTGCGAGCGAGCAGCGTTGCGACGCCGATCGCCGTCACGGCCGACGATCCCGGCCTGCTGCATGCGAACGAGGAGCTCGCGGCCATGACCACGGCTGGCGAGCTCGTCTTCCACCGTGCCGGCGCATCGCCGGCCACCAGCGTCGCCGACTACTTCGAAAGCGGCGCCGACTCGCCGCTGTTCGTGACCACGGCCGATCATCCCCTGCTGACGCCTCGCATCGTGGATCACTTCCTGCGCGAGGCGATGGCCTCCAGCGCGGACTTCGTGGTGGGCCTGGTGGCAGGCACCGTCTATTGCGCGCGCTTTCCCGATCAGGCTCGCACCTTCATCGTCCTGCGCGACGAGAAGTTCTCGGGCGCCAACCTATTCCTGCTGCGCACGCGCGGAGCGCTCGAGGTGCCGCGCTTCTGGACGAGGGCCGAGGCGTATCGGAAGAAGCCATGGCGCCTGGCCAGCGTGTTCGGGATGTCGAACCTGGCGCTGTTTCTCGCCGGACGGCTCGATCTGCATGGCGCGATCGAGCGAGTCTCGCAGGTGATCGGAGCGCGCGTCGACACCGTGCTGCTGCCCTTTGCCGAGGCGGCTCTCGATGTGGACAAGGAGGCTGACCGCATCGTGGCGGAGCGGCTGCTGGCTTCGCCGCAGCCGTAGCCTGCCGCGGCGCCGGCGCGCAGCGATCGCCGTACCTGCGTGCGCGTGCATCGCCGCGTCGATTCGCCGAACGTCGAAGCGAGGCGCTGCCGTTTGCGCGCGCGGTTTTGCGAGACCTGCGTGCCACGACCCCGGCTGGTGTTTCGGCTCCTTCACGGTTAAGCAGCGGGCCTCGCGATGCGTGTCGGAGTTCTGAGCAACCTGCGGGCCGGCGGCAGCGGCGCTCGCGTGGCGCAGGTGCTGTCGCGCCTGTCGAAATATCCCGAAGTCATTCGTGCGGAGAGCTCGAGCGCCGAAGGTGCCGGCGACGCCATCCGCTCGCTCGCCGACGCGGGCGTCGACGTGCTGGTCGTCAACGGCGGCGACGGGACGCTGCAGCGAGCGCTCACCGAGCTGCTGTGCGCGGGCAGCGCCTTCAGGAAGCTTCCTGTAGTGGCGCCGCTGCGGACGGGGCGCACCAGCATGAGTGCGCTCGACATCGGCAGCCCAGGCGATCCCCTGACGGCCATCGACCGTGTCATCGGCATCGCGCGCGCCGGGCAGGTCGAGCAGCATCTGGTCCAGCGTGCGGTCCTTCGCATGATCCTGGAGCCGGACGGGATCGACCACTACGGGACGTTCTTCGGCGGCGGCGTCATCTACCGTGCCATCCATCTGACCCACGGCATCTTTCCGAAGGGTCGTGCCCAGGGCGTCTTCGGCAGTAGCATCATCACGGCGACTCTGCTCGGGCGCGTGCTGACCGGATCGGCCAGCGAGGTCCTGTCGCCCGACCACGTCGAGGTCCATACCGACGGAGAACGGCTCGAGCAGACGCAGTATCAGCTGCTGCTGGCCACGACGCTGGACCGCCTCTTCCTGCGGCTGCGCCCGTTCTGGGGAAGCGGGCCGGGTGGCATTCGCTTCACCGGCATCGCTCCGGGCGGCTTCCATCATCCGGGCGCGGTCTCGCGGCTCGTGCGAGGCAGGTCGCCGACCAACGGACGCGTCGACCGCCGCTACGTCAGCGCCAACGTCGAGAGCGTGGTGATGACGTTCGATAGTGGAGCGACGCTGGATGGGGAGATGTTCGACCCGCTGCCCGGTCGCAAGGCGACCCTGATCGCCGACCATCGCATTCGCTTCCTCGGCGCGCGCTGAGCTACCCTCGCCTGCGATGACGGATCGGACGAGCGCATCCTCGCAGTCGCAGGACCTTCCGCTTGCGCGGCTGGCTCTTCTTCTGGAGCAGGAGCAGCGTCGCGGCGTGCTGCCCGAGGTCAGGGCGATGGCCGAGGAGGTGCGCCGCCGCCACGGCTCCAGCGTGCAGGCCGTCCTCTTCTATGGATCATGCCTGCGCCGCAGCTACGTCGACGAGGGGGTCCTGGACTTCTATGCGATCGTCGACGGCTACCGGGCCGCGTATCGATCCGTGGTGCTTGCGGCCTCCAACGCTGCGCTTCCGCCCAACGTCTACTACGTCGAGCAAGAAGTCGGGGGCCGCACCCTGAGGATGAAGTATGCCGTGCTGTCGCGGGCAGACTTCGCGGCCGCATGCCGGCCTGCCAGCCTGCACGCCATCGTCTGGGCCAGGTTCTGCCAGCCCTTTGCCGCGGTCTGGGTCCGCGACGAGCAGGTCCGAGCCTCCATCGCCGAGGATTCGGCCGAGGCGGTGCTGACGATGATCAGCCGCATGCTGGCGCTGGCACCGCAGGCAGCCAGCGCCGAGGAGCTGTGGCAGGCCGGCTTCGCGGCGACCTACGGGACCGAGCTGCGCACCGAGAGCGAGGCGACGATCCGGTCGGTGTACGAAGCGGCGCCGCAGCGCTACGACCGCGTCGCGGCTCTGGCCGTGCAGGAGCTTGCCCGGCGCGGAGAGCTGGCCGGATCAATAGAAGAGGATGGGCGCGTGGCCGTTCGCCTGGACCCCGCCGTGGCGGCCGGCACGGTCCGCTCGTGGCGCCGAAAGCTGCCGGTGGCCAAGGGCCTGTACGCGGTTCGGATCCTCAAATCCGCAATGACTTTCGGGGATTGGCTGCCGTACGCGCTGTGGAAGCTGCAGCGTCACACGGGCGTCAAGATCGAGCCGACCGAGCGTCAGCGCCGCCATCCATTGATCTGGGGCTGGCCGGTGGTTTTGCGGTTACTACTGCGACAGAACCTGCGGTGACGCCTCGCGGGTCGTGCACTCGCGCCCGATTCCGGCCTTTGCGTTCCCCGCGTGAGGACGGATTGAGTCCCAAGAATCCCCGTCGCGCGGTGCGGCAATGCAGGGCGCTTTTCTTGATATCGGTCGCCTGCACTGGCATCGTTCTTCGACTGCCATGACGACAGCTGCTGTAGGGATGGGGGCCGCGCAGCGCGTGGACGGATCGGTCGAGCACAGTCCAGCCGCACTGCGTCGTCGGTACGCGACGGCCTTCAAGCCCATTCCCTGGATCTACTGGACCGACATGCTTGCTTCGGCCGCTCTTGGCTGGAGCGCCTTCCTGCTCGCGCACTGGGCCAGCCGCTTCTCGGTCCAGTGGTTCATCCTGGAAGCGATCGCGACCTGCGCTCTGTACCGCGCCGTCCTCTTCATCCACGAGCTGACCCATCTTCGCCGCAAGGCCGTCCCCGGGTTCAACGTGGTCTGGGACCTGGTCCTTGGCATTCCGCTGATGGTGCCGAGCCTGATGTACATCGGCTCCCACGGCGAGCATCACCGCCGGATGGTCTTCGGCACCGATGATGACCCGGAGTACGCGCCCATCGCGTCCTGGAGCACCGGCCGGATTCTCTTCTCGTCGCTGCCGATCCTGACCGTTCCCGGGCTCCTGGTGGTCCGCTACGCCATCCTCGGACCTCTGTCCTACGTCATCCGGCCGCTGCGGCCCCTGGTGGTCGGCTACATGTCGACGCTGGTCATCAATCCCGCCTACAAGCGCAAGATGCCCGAGGGCCGCAACCGCACCCGCTGGTATCTGGAAGAGGCGGGTACGGCGCTGGTGGCCTGGAGCATCACGTTCGCGATGGTGCAGGACTGGATGTCGACCAGCTGGCTGTGGGAGTGGTACTTCATCGCCAGCCTGATCCTGCTGATGAACCACGTCCGGACCCTGGTGGCGCACCGCTACCACAATGACGGACAGCCCATGGACCTGATGGGCCAGTACCTGGACTCGGTGAACCTCGACAGTGATTCCTGGTTCACGATCCTTCTGGCGCCGGTGGGACTGCGCTACCACGCGCTCCATCACCTGCTGCCCACCGTTCCCTACCACAGCCTCGGACGCATCCACCGCGAGATGCTGAGCGAGCTGCCCAAGTCGACGCCCTACCGTCAGGCCGAGCATCGCACCCATCAGGCTGCGATGCGCCGGCTGTTCGCGAAGCAGGATCCGCAGATCTCCGCGGCGGCCTGACACGCCCGACACAACGATCGCAGTGGCCTGGTGTTCACTGCGCATTCCTGCAAGCGTGACCTCAGGACCGAGCGCCTTTCTTGTGCTCCAGCGCGAATTCTTCTTCCGGCGAAAGGATGAGCTTGTGCCGGCCGATGGCGGCGAAGTAGGCGATGCAGACGGCGAACCAGATCGCCACGCCGAGCACGCCTGCTCGAAAGACAGCATCCTGCAGTTGAAAATAGATCGTCACCGCGGCGATGACGACGGTCAGCGCCGCCCCGGCGACGCCGAACGGTGAGCGGTACGGCCGATCCATGTCGGGGAACCGCTGGCGCAGACGGATGAACGCGACGCCCTGCATGATGTACGAGAACATCGCGCCGAACACCGCCATGTTCAGCAGCGTTCCGCCGATGAATGCGCCGCGCGCTTCCTCTCCCGTCGTGAACCAGACGACCAGCATCACCGACAGCCCCACCACCGCTCCTGCCAGCAGTGCGACATGCGGCGTCTTGCGTGTGCCGTGCGTCAGCGACAGCACCGTCGGAAAGTAGCCGGCGCGGCTCAACGAATAGATCTGCCGACCGAACGCGTAGATGATCGAGTGGAAGCTCGCCACCAGCCCGAGCACCGCCACGAGCGAGAGCAGCTTGGCGACTTCGTCGCCGAAGATGGCCTTGAAGCCGTCGAGCACCGGCTCGGCCGAGGTGCCGAGCTTGTGTGCACCGACGCCGACGATTGCGGGATTCAGGCACAGCACCAGGATTGCCGAGACCGCCAGCGTGAACATCCCGAGCAGGATGCCTCGCGGCATGTCGCGCCGCGGATCGACCGATTCCTCCGCTGCCAGCGGCAGCTGCTCGATGGCGAGATACAGCCAGACGGCGAACGGAAGGCACGGAAGGATTCCCGCCACGCCCTTGGGAAGGAACGGACCGTTGCCTTCGGGCAGCTCGCTTCCGTCGGCGGCGATGTTGAGTGCCCAGCGATGAAAATCGATGTTGGGGATGGCGGCCGCGTAGAAGAACGCCAGGCAGGCCAGCGCCGCCAGAGTCACGATGAGCGTGACGCGAAACGACATCTCCACGCCGACGAAGTTCAGCCACACGAAGATGGCGTAGCCTGCGATCCAGTACACCGGCTGGAACGAGTCAGGCGTCTCCAGGATCGCGCCCATGTAGGTGCCGATGAAGAACACGACCACCGCCGGCGTCAGGACGTACTCGACGTTCTCGGCCAGGCCGGTCAAGAACCCGCCCCACGGACCGAGCGCGGTACGTGCGAAGGAATAGGCGCCGCCGGTATGCGGCATCGCAGGGCTCATCTCGGCAAGAGAATAGGTGAGGCCGAGATACATGATCGTGATGATGACGGTGGCGACGAACATTCCGCCCCACCCGCCGAAAGCGAAGCCCAGATTCCATCCCGAGAATTGGCCCGAGATGACCGCGCCGACTCCCAGCGCCCACAGCAGCCCCACGCCGGCGTGACGCCGCAGTCCGCGTGCCTCGAAATACGCGTCGTCGACCTTGGTGTAGCGGACCGATCCCTTGTCGTCGGACATGAGAGTCGTCCTCCATCCACGGGCGTTGTTCCGGTCCTGGATCGCCAACTGCGCGACCCGTGCACCAGGACCGGCCTCACCTCTGCGTCACGAGCTCGATCGCCTCGGAAAACTCAGCAGCGGCCGCTCCTGCGCCGCACGCTGGAACATCCACGCGCCGAGCAGGCCGAGCACCACGTTGGGTAGCCACATCGCCGCCCACGGCGGCGCGGTCTGCTGGCGCGCCAGGGTCATCGCCGCGGTCAGCAGCAGATAGTAGAGCAGCACCACCGCCACGCTCAGCACGAGGCCGCGCGACTTAACGCCCCGCCTCCCGCTGACTCCGAGCGGGACGCCGACCAGAGGCAACAGCAACGCGGCCACCGGCAGGACGAATTTGCGCTGCAGCTCGACGGACTCTTCGATCGCGCTCTCGCCGCGCGCCAGCAGCTCGGTGCGTTTTGCGAGAAGGTCGCCGAGCCTCATCGCCGGCGGCCCGCCCTGCTTGGCGAGATCGACGCCGGTGTCCTCGGTCATGTCGAGATTGAGCTCGAGCGAATCGAAATCGGTCTTGTCGTGATACTTGCCCGAGGCGTGGTAGGTGATCAGGCTGCCGCCGGCCAGCTGCAGGTAGGCCGTGCGTGCATCTTCATTGGACTCGACGCGGCCTTCGCCCGCGAAGATCGTCTTGCGGCCGTACGCGTCGCGCTCTTCCGAAAGCAGCACGCGCTGCATGTGTCCGGTCTTGGAGTCGAGGTGATCGACGTAGAGGATGACGCCGCCGAACCAGGAATTGAAGACTCCCGGGCGAAGCGCGGCGGTCAGGCGCGTGCGTGCCATCTTGTACGTGGTCTGCTCGATGCCGCGGTTGGCCCACGGCCGCAGCCAGACGCCGAGCACCAGGCTGAGCGCCGCCGTGGCGAGCCCGAACGCGAAGAGGGGACGGCTGAGCTGCGGAAGGTTGATGCCGCTGGCGCGCAGCGCGATCAGCTCGCCCTCGGCGGACAGGCGCGCGAAGACGACGACCACGCTGAGCAGGGCGGCCATCGGTAGCGCCACCTCGAGGTAGGACGGGATGATGTAGCCGGCAAGAGCCAGGACCAGCCGGGAAGGAACGCCTCGCGCGAAGGCGAGGTCGACGAACTCGACCATGCGCAGCACGAAGAGGATGGCCACGGCCAGCGCCATGCCGGCGACGAAGGCGCCGCGCACTTCCCGCAACAGGTAGCGCTGAAGTGTGCTTCCCAAGGTTCCTCTTCGGTGGCCCGTCGTAAAGGAGCAGCACCCTCATCAAGTCGATGAGGGCACTGTCGCTATTCGACGACGACCTTTTCGTAGACGGCGTGGCCGTCGTTGCTGCGGCCGTAAAGCTCCACGTAACGGACGGTCGGCAGGAAGATGCCTTCGTCGGCGAATACGAACACCTTGTCCAGATAGGCCTCCTTGCCGTCGATGGTCAGGAATGCCTCGGCCTTGCATCCCTTTCCCTTTCCGGCCGAGGCTGCGCGCACCGTCAGCAGCCGCTCGGGGACCGCGCGCATGCGCGCTTCGACGCGGCCATCGCCGGCGACGTGCTGGCTCTGAAAACCGTAGGCCATCTGCTGGAAGAACTTCAGCGGCTTGGTGGTGGGAGGCCCGCCGTCGATGCGGACCCAGTAGTTGTAGAGCGGCTCCTCGCCTACCGGCCGGCATTTCTCGTCGACCGTGACGCCGTAGTGGACCTGGTTGCGGTTCTTGTTGCGGTCGATGTGGAAGACCGAGTCGGGTTTGCCGCCCGCTTCCGCCGAGGCGGCGCAGACGAGCGTCGCCGTCGCCAGGAGCGCAGCGGCCAGGGCTGCAGCCGAGTCGGGCATGAGCCAAGCATAGCCGACGCGGTGGCCAACTCCATTGCGGAGGGGCGTGCGGAAAACGCGCTCGCGGCGCGTGGGGTGCAATTCTTCGTCGGCGTGCGCGTGGCGATGTACGAGTGGAATTGGCGCGTTGGGCGGCGACGGTCTCGTGCTGCAGCGCGGCGCCATCCGATCGGGTGAGCCGCATATCCACGAAATCTCCATCCTTTCTTCAAGCGACCCGAGCGCGATGGCAAGTAGACTCGGCCTCATGGAATCCCGGCGAGCCAGCGCAGGCTGCCACAAAAAAGAGGAACTTCATCATGTTTCGATCGAGTCTCGTTCGTAGCCGGCCATCGCTCGCGGCCGGCCTGGGCCTGGCGCTCCTGTTCTTCGCCGTCACGGCACCGGCCGATCAGACCGGAGCCGAAGCCTCACGGACCGCCACCACGGTAGCGAGAATTCCCAACTCCTCGCTGCCCATTCCGAGCACGAGCATCCCAGCCACCACGGTGACGATACCGGTGACGAGCACCACCGTCGTCGAGAACCAATGCGGCGACGCCAACGGCGACGGCTCGATCACGGCATCCGATGCCCTGGTAGCGCTCAAGGCGGCAGTGGGCGGAGACGGCAACTGCGCCCTTGATCGCTGCGATGCCGACGGCAACGGAGCCATCAGCGCCAGCGATTCTCTGCGCATCCTGCGCAAGGCCGTCGGCGAAGACGTGCCTCTGACCTGCGGCCTGCTGTGATCAGCAACGGGGTCAGGTACCGGAAACGCGGTTTTTCCAGACAGGTACCTGTCCGGGCGCCGGCCGCAGCGAACCGCGCGTCAATCGCCCGGCGTGAGCGATCACGCGTCGCAGGCCGTCCGCGGCAGCTGGACCCGCTGACGGCTGCGTGGCGGATGGACAGCCGCGCGCATGCGCGACGACCGCATGATAACCTCGTCACCCGATGCCCATCACGCCCTATCACGGCGGGTTCGGTCTCATCACCAAGGGGATCTTCCTGCGCGGGTTCTCCCTGCTCGGCTTCTGCGCCGGGCAGGTGGCCGTCGACCTGGAGTCGGGTTACTACCTGCTGCGCGACGAGTGGCCGTATCACCGGTCGCTGCACACTTTCCTCGGCGCCACCATCATGTGCACCATCGCCATCGCGCTGTGCCGGCGCGTGGCGATCCGGCGGCGGTGGTCGTTCGGAAACATCCCGATCTTCAGTCGCCTGCTCGAGCAGGACCTGGACGTGCTGCGAAGCCGCAGCGGCACCGTAGCCACCATCTTTCTTGCCGTCGTCGGCCACGTGGTGCCCGATGGCATCATGCATTCGGACGTCCGTCCGTTCGCGCCGCTGACCGACTACAATCCGTTCCATGGCCTGGTCTCGTGGGCGACGCTGCACTTGTCGCTGGTGGTCGTCGGAGGCATCGGTGCGGTGGCGATCCTTGTGCGCTGGTGGATGGAGGAGGAACGGGGTCCGGCGTCCTCGCGGGCAACCTCGCGCAGCCGTAGGACCTTCCTTGTCGCGCTCATGCTCGGTTCGACGCTCGCCTCGTGCAGCGGGCCCTACGTGCGCAAGTACGAGCATGCCGTCGCCGACAATCGCCGCCGTTTCCAGGAACTGCGCCTGAAGATGTCACGCGCCCAGGTGGATGAGGTGATGGGCGTCGGGGATCTGGTTCGGTACAAGAAGATCCACCTGGCCAATCCGTGGCGCTCCGAGGCAGCCACGATGCGCGACGGCACCAACGTCACAGTCCTCTATTATGTGACCGACGGTTACCAGTGGCATGCCTGGAGCGAACAGCGCGTGCTGACGCCGGTGGTGCTCGAGAACGACAGGGTCGTCGGCTGGGGCTGGGAGTACCTCGAGCGAAACCACGCCCGCTACTTCGCGCCCGATCCCTCCGCGCGCTGATCCCAATCGCGCGCGTCGTCCCTCTCGTACCAGTCGACGAGCTCACGCACGTCGGCGCTGCGATAGCGGTGGGAGGCCTTGACGTCGCGGACGTAGGACCTGGCCTGCAGCGAGTCGAGCTCGAGAATCGACTTGAGCGCCATTAAGCGGATCCGCGCTCCGCTGGTCTCGTGCAAGCGCGCCAGCACGGGGAGGCTCGCGTCCTCGCCAAGGTTGCCGAGCGAGATCGCCACGCACATCTGGATGATCTGGTTCTCCACGTCGGCCAATCGGACCAGCGCAGGTACGGCTGCGCCAGGATTGTTCGTGTACCCGAGCTCCAGGACGCGCAGGTAATCCTCGGTCTCGGCGGTGCCGATCTCGGCGATCAGCGTCTCGACCTGCGCCTCGTCGGCCCTGGCTCCGATGGCCGCTCGATTGATGTCGCTGGCCACTTCCTTGACGAGCGCCTCCAGGGGAATGTCCACGGCAGGCATGTCCCCTTCTGCCGGACGCACCATCCACGCAAGCCCCTGGAAGTATGCGACGACGGTGTGGGTCTTTCCCCGATGTCGCAGGTCGGCGCGAAGCGCAGTGTACAGGTTGGCACGCGTTGGTCTGGGCGTGCCCAGCAAGTGCCGATGCAGCGTCCTGACTTGAAGCACGAGGTCTGCATCGTGACCCGCCACATAGCGCGGCGTCATGCCGCGAGCCTGCATCTCGCCGAGCAGTCTGCGGGTGAAGTCGGCCAGTGCGTCGTCGGCATCCAGCTTCACGGGGTGGTTGCGATCGGCGGGCGGCGGCCACGCCGTTCCGCCGCGATCGTCGAGGACGGCGATGGTGAAGGACGCGGTAGGCTCGTAGGGGAGGCTCGCAGCAGGCCACGCCGGAAGGTGAGCGTTACAGGCGGCTTGGGAAAGCAGAAGCACGATCGCCGCTGGAAAGGCCGCAGCACGCAGCAATCGAGGGGAGTTGCAGCCCACGCACCGAACGAACCTGCTCATGGGCCGGCATCAGCGCTGCAGGATCGACTGCGCCGCCTTGACCACGTCTTCGCTGGAGGCCTCGATAGGACGCGGGATCTCGACGCCGCGCTGCACGGCAGGACGCGCCGCGACGCGGTCGATCCATTTCTGCAGATTGGGCATGTCGTCGATCTCGATGCCCGACCACGCGTGGATGCGCACCCACGGCCACGTCGCGATGTCGGCGATCGAATACTCGTCGCAAATGTACTCGCGACCTTCCAGGCGAGTCTCGAGCACCTGGTACAGACGCTTGGTCTCGTTGTGATAGCGCGAGATCACCGAGGGAAGCTTTTCGGGGAAATAGCGGAAGAAGACGTTGGCCTGTCCCTGCATCGGACCGACGCCCGACATCTGGAACATCAGCCACTGAATGACGGTGGAGCGGCCCTTGACGTCGCTGGGCATGAGCTTGCCGGTCTTTTCGGCCAGGTAGATCAGGATCGCACCCGACTCGAAGACGGCGAAATCGCCTTCGTCGCGGTCGACGATGGTGGGGATGCGGCCGTTGGGATTGAGCTTGAGATAGTCGGGCTGCTTCTGGTCGCCGCTCTGCAGGCTGATGGCGTGCACTTCGTAGGGAAGGCCCACCTCCTCGAGCATGATGGAAGCCTTCCAGCCATTGGGCGTCTGCGAAGTGTACAGGTCGATCATCGCTCCTCCTACCGCTGCGCCGTCTCCGTGGCCACCACGGCCGCTAGGCTGCCGCAGCCTGCTCGGCCTTGGCGATCCGGCAGCGCACGTAGCGATGGTGCGGGATCCCGGTGAAAGGATCGCGGTCGGCGACGTCGGTCAGCTCGTTGCCGTTGATGCCGTCCATCGCCGCCGGTGCTTCGCCGGGCCGTCCCAGGACGGTGCCGAAGCCGTTGGGCATCGAGACGTGCCCGCTCATCAGCTTCTCGTCCAGGACGACCGGGAGAACGACCGCCGCGCGGTTCGTCTCGAGTCGCGCCAGGTCGCCGGCGCCGATGCCGAGGCGCGCCGCATCGCCCGGATGAATGCTGAGGGAGCAGTGCGGGCCGCTGCCCTTTCGCCACTTCGGGTCGCGCTGGATCGTGTTGGCGGTCCAGCGCGTGCGCAGGCCGTTGGCCAGCACGAAGGGGTACGCGGCATCCTCGCGCGACGTCGTGGCCGCGCGCTCCAGCTCCGTCAACATCTCGGGCACGGCCAGCCGGATGCGCTTGTCCGGATGATGGACGTGGTGCTCGAAGTTGGTGCCGAGCTCGGTGCGCGCGATTACCACGCCCTCGGGATGGGCCATGATGCGCGCGAACACTTCCTCGCCGATGTCGAAGGGATTGCGGTCGGCCCATTCCTGTCCGAGCGCGCGCACGACGTCGTCGCGGCGGCTCATCGCGTTCTTCTGCGA
>DASPNH010000249.1:0-6769 GCA_035626675.1 Binatia bacterium | reverse complement strand
TGCGCCGCGAGCCTTCCGTGCTGATCCCGTCCCACGCTCCCGACAGGTCCGAGAAGCCTGCGATGGACGCCGGGGAGGGGCTGCCATCCTCGCCGGCGATGTCCGCTGACCAGACCACCTTGCGGTGGCTCGCCAACCCCTACGGCCTGCTCGACGAATGCTCGGACGCGCTCGGCGATACCTTCACCCTTCAGTTCACCCGCTTCGGCACGCACGTCGTGCTGTCGGACCCCCGCGACGTGCGCGAGGTGATGACGGCCGACGTCTCGCTCATGCTCGCCGGTCGCGGCAACTCGCTGCTCGAGCCGGTGCTCGGTGCCGGCTCCCTGCTCCTGGTCGACGGCGACCGTCACGCTTCCCTGCGCGTGCTGTTGCAGGGCGCACTCCGTGCCGAGCGCGTCGCCGCCTGCGCGCTGACCGCGACGCAGGCCACCGAGCGCCATACCAGGCACTGGAAAGACGGCGAGGTGGTCGGCATCCAGGAGACTGCGCTGGCAATTTCGCGGGAAGTGGTCCTGCGAATGACTCTCGGCGTCGACGTCGCCGAGTGCGAGCGCATTGGCGTGATGGTGCGCGAGTGGATGAAGCTGATCGCCACCAACGCCGCCTTCGACGAGCCTTCCGAAAGCGCGCTGCACCGCCGCTTCGCACAGGCGCGCCGCGCACTGGACGATGAGCTTCAGGATCACGTCGCTCGGCGAAGCCGTGATCCGGCGTGCAGGCGAGAGCCGCAGGATCTGCTGTCCATCCTGGTGGATGCGCGGCGACAGGGCTTCGTTCTCGATGACGACGAGATTCGCGACCAGCTGGTGACGATGATCCTGGCTGGCCACGAGACCACTGCCAGCTCCATCGCCTGGGCCATGCTCTGCATCCATGATGCGCCGCACGCCAGATGCCGCCTTCTCGAGGAGCTCGACGCGCCCGGACAGCGCACGGGCGAACTCGGTGTTTTCCTGCAGGCGGTCTGCATGGAGACGCTGCGCCTGCGCCCGGTGGTGCCGGTCGTCTCGCGCCAGCTGGCGCGTCCGTGGCGTCTGCGCGGCCGCATTCTGCCGGCGGATCTCTTCGTCACGCCGTGCGCGTATCTTTCGCACCGCCGCGCCGACGTGTTCTCCGATCCGAACGACTTTCGTCCCGAGCGCTTTCTGGAGCACCGCTACTCGCCGTACGAGTACTTCCCGTTCGGCGGCGGTGCGCGCCGCTGCATCGGCATGGGGCTGGCGATGACCGAGATGCAGGTGGTGCTGGCAGGGCTGCTGCGCCGATTCACGTTCACGCCGGCGGCGTCCAAGCCGGTGCGGCCGGTGCGGCGCGCGGTCACCATCGTTCCCTCCGGCGGCGCGCGCATGAGAATACAGCGCCGCCAGCCCGCTGCGGAGAGCTGAGATGACGCGGCAACGCCACGACGTGCTCGCTCGCGTGACGTCCGCACTGCGCACCGTCATCGTGGACGAGGGCATGGCTGCGTCCTCGCCGGTGATGCCGCAGTCCCGCCTCGTCGACGACCTCGGCTTCGACTCCGTGCGTATCGCCAGCCTCACCATCGCACTGGAAGAGCAGTTCGACGAGATCCTGCTGCTCGGGGAATGGATCGCCGACGCCAGCAGTCCAAGCGACCTGACCGTGGACTCGCTGGTCGAGTACCTCCTGGGCGTGCTCGAAGAAGGGACCTGATGCCGTTCCGGGAAAGCGAGAGCGATGGCGTGCTTCGCCTGACGCTGGACACACCAGGCTCTCCGGTCAACGTGTTCAACCTCGCCACCGCTCGCCAGCTCTGCGGGATTCTCGACAACCTGGATGCGGCGCGCACGCGCGCGGTCGTCTTCGATACGGCCAAGCCCGACAGCTTCCTGAACGGCGTGGGGTTGATGCTCGCGCACGCGACACGCACCCGTGACGACGTCATGTCCGCTGCCGAGATTCCGTGGTCGGCCTACCGCGCCATCTACGAATGCCCGGTGCCGACGTTCGCCGTCGTGCAGGGCAGCTGCTTCGGCTGCGGAGTCGAGTTCGCGCTCAGCTGCGATTACCGGATTGCCGCCGATACGTCGGTGACGCAGTTCTACATGACCGAAGTTGCCGACTACCTGTTCCTGCCGCTGTTCGGTAGCACCTGGAACCTGCCCGAAACCGTCGGGCTCGAGTCGGCCATCGATCTGCTCCTGTGGGGCCAGCGCTGGGACGCGGCCACGGCCATGCGCAACGGGCTGGTCGACGAGGTTGCGCCGGCAAGCGAGCTGGCAGCGGTGGCGCATGCATTCGCGACGCGCACCGCAGGCCTGCCGGTTCCGGAACCTGCCGCTGCGGCATGGGGAGATGCAGAAGAACTTGCGGTCGCTCGCACGCGGCAGCGCATCGATGCGCTGCCGCCCACCTACCAGCCGCTCTATGAGCAGGCGCTCGAGCTACTGATGCTGGGTGCGAAGAAGTCGGGCACCTATCGCGAGCACCAGCGTCGCGAGCTCGAAGCGTCCGCGCACAGTGCATTGTCCGCCAATGGCAAGGCCGCCTACAGCTTTTTCTACCTTCGTCAGATGGCGAGCCAGCGCGCCACCGGTGGCGCCCGCACCGGCAGCGCCGTTCTGAGTGTGGGCATTCGTGACACCGACGACGGCGACGCGCGCACCTTGGCACGCGACTTCGTGCAGAGGCGGGTGCCGCAGCTGCAAACGGCGCATTGGGACGATGCCGCGTTGCGGCTGGTCTCGGCCGGCTCCGCGCACGCCGATGCAGCAGCCGGCAGCGGGGCGGTCCGTGTGTGCTTGCGAGCCGGCCACTGCGACGCCGTGGGGCTTGGCATCTACGCTCCGGCCTACCACCGCGGCGGCCGTCTGGTCGAGCTTGCCGGCACCGTCAGCGATGGCGACGAAGATCTGGCCAGGGAGCTGGCGCGTGCGCTGCAGCGTCTGGGACTGGAAGTGGCGCGCACGACACCGCGCGCCGGGACGCTCAGCGACCGCATGCTGGCAGCGTACTGGCGACCATGGCTCGCATTCGCGGGCGGAGGCGGCGGCGCGCACTTGCTGAATGCGACGCTGCGCGCCGCAGGGTTCGTGCGACTGCCCTCGCACGTGATCGACGATCTCGGCGGCGAACCGCTGGCCTCTCTGCTGGCCGCTCGTCTCGGCCACGGTGTGGGATCGGCCGATGTCGCTCTCGAAGCATTGGCCGATGCCGGTTTCGGCGCCGAGCAGGATCCGTCCCTGCTCGATGCCTTCGCCCTTTCGATGGTCGAGGTCTGCGCCGAGGTGCGCGAGGCACGCGAGGCTCGCGACCAGACCATCCTGGATCTGATCGCGCGCGAGCTGCTGGATTTCCCGCGTCATCTCTGCAGCCTGGGCTGCTGGCTCACCGTCGACCGGGTACGCTCGGCGCTGGCGAACGGGCCAGCTTGCGCTCTGGCGGGCCAGGCCGCAGCCATGCGTGCCGCACGCTTCGCCGACGAAGGCAGGGAGTTCTACCGCTGATGGCCACCGTCGCCGACGATTCGCGCCTTCGAACGGGGCAGGCCAGCCCCGACTATCCGTCGAGCGTGACCACGCTCGTGTCGGTGCTGCGCTGGCAGATGGAGCACATGCCCGGCCGCATCGTCTGTCATCGGATCGTGCGCGGCCGGCGTCAGCTCGGCAGCGAGCCGCTGAGCATCGAGCAGCTCGCCGAGCGCGCCGCTGCCGTGGCGGCGCTGCTGCGAGAACGCAACGTCGAAGCCGGTGACCGCGTCATCCTGTCACTGGCCGATCCTCATGATTTCCTGGTTGCCTTCTTCGGATGCCTGAGCGCCGGCGCCGCCGCCGTACCCCTGCCCACGCCGGGCGAATCCGGCGCGCCGCGTGCGTTTGCCGCACGCGTGCGCGGCGTATGTTCCGACTGCGATCCGTCGTTGGCGATCGTCGAGGACGCTGCGCGTTTCCGCGCTGCCGCGGCGGACGCGGCAGGCAGTCTTGCGGTGCTGGAGGCGCGCAGCCTCCTCGAGCTCGCTCCTGCCACGAAGTGCGAGCCGAGCAGCTCGGAGCCCGACGCCGGCGCTGCCGCCTTCCTGCAATACACTTCGGGCAGCACGGGCTCGCCCAAGGGCGTCGTCGTCACGCATGCCAACATCCTGGCCAACTGCCGCGCCATCCGCGATGCCACCGCCTACACGCGCGGCGATCGCATGGTCTCGTGGCTGCCGCTGCATCACGACATGGGGCTGATCGGCGGACTTCTCACGAGCATCTACTGCGCTGCCGAGACCTGGCCGATGCCGCCGATGGAATTCCTGGCACGGCCCGTGACCTGGCTGCAGGCCATCGGTGCATTTGGCGCGACGCTGACGGTTGCGCCGACCTTCGCGTACGCACTGTGTGCCAGGAAGCTGCCGGACCGGCAGCTCAGCGGCGTCGATCTGTCATGCCTGCGGCTCGCCTACATCGGCGCCGAGCCCATCGCACCGGCAGTGGTCGAAAATTTCGTCGCCCGCTTTGCCGCCTACGGTCTTTCGCCGGCCGCGCTGTATCCGGTCTACGGTCTGGCCGAAGCGACGCTGGCCGTGTCGTTCCCGCCGCCTGGCCGCGCCATCCACTACGACGTCGTCGATCGCCAGGCCATTGCCGGCGACGGCATCGCGCGCAGCGTGGAAGCCTCGCACTCGCAGGCCATGCGCCTGGTCTCGGTGGGGCGACCGCTGCCGCGCCATGAGGTCGAGATCGTCTCTACCGCCACGGGCCGGACCGCCGGCGAACGCGAAGTGGGAGAGCTGCTGGTGCGCGGGCCTTCGGTCACGCCGCGCTATTTCGGTGAAGGTACGGGCGTGTCGCGCGACGTGCTGAAAACCGGCGACCTGGCCTACATCGCGGCAGGAGAGATCTACATCGTCGATCGCATCAAGGATCTGGTGATCCTGTCGGGCCGCAACCACGCTCCCTCGGACATCGAGGCAGTGGTTGCCGAGGTCGACGGCGTGCGGCGCGGCCGCATCGTCGCTTTCGGCACCGACGACGGCCATGGCGGCCAGCTCCACGTGGTGGCCGAGGCGCGACCCGGATCGTGGCGATCTCCGGACGAGATCCGCATCGAGGTGAGCCGGCGCCTGCGCGCGCAGATCGGCATCTCGGCTGCCACCGTCACGGTCGTGCGGCCGGGCTCGCTCGAACGGACCTCGAGCGGCAAGATCAAGCGGCGCGCGTGCGCGCAGGCCTTCGAGGCGGGTACGCTGCAGGTCGTGCAGACACGCTCCGACCTCGACGACGGCGTCTATGCTCGTGTGTCCGGAACGCTCACGACGGTGCTGCGCGGTCTCGGACGCCGTTTCTGACTCTGATGCCGAAGCCCATGCCTGCAGCGCCGCCTATCTTCCGCAAAGCATTCGCAACCCGCCAGACACTTCGGCGGTGAGCCCTTCTGCCGCGACCAGGGCGCCGATCGGCCGTGCTGGCGCGCTGGCCATCGGCATCGTTCTGCTGCTCGCCTACGCCCTGCCGTTGTATGCGCCGCCGCAGCCCGTGCTGACGGTGCTGGTGACGCCGTGGACGCCATGGATGCACAGGCTGTTTCCCGGCGTGCCGTCCTGGTGGATCCTGGTGCGGCTGGGATGCCTGCTGGCCGGCGCAGCGCTGATGGCATGGAGCATGCCGCGTTCGGGCAGCGACGAGTGGTCGGAGGAGCCCGCCGCGGGGGCCGAAGAGTCTTCGCTGGTCAGGTTCACGTTCGGGCTGGGAGCCGTGCTGGCGATGCTTTCGCCATTTGCCGGCAGCCTGCCGCGTAGCGGGCAGCTCGCCTATCTTGCCGCGCTGCTGCTCGGACCTTGGCTCCTTTCCATGTTCGACCGCACCGTCGATGCAGCATCGGTCGCACGCCGCGCCGCACTGCCCGCCGTCGTCGCGCTCGTCTGGATGGCCGTGCGGCTTCCGGCAGCGTTCGGCTCCGAACGCATCGCCGACGGCGTCGACTACCTTTCGGTCTACCGCTGTTTCGAGATCGCCGCGTCCGAGCAGACCTCGCTCATGACCGAGGGATGCTGGACCGGCTACACGCTGGCACCGCTGATCTTTCAGGGAAACGGAGTGCTCGGCTGGAACGGCATCCCGCTTTCGATGCCGATCATCCAGACGGTTTCGGCGGTCTCGACCGCTACCGTTGCCGTGATCGTGGGAACCCTGGCATCGGCCGCCTTCGGGGTCGTTGCCGGGCCGGTTGCCGCCGCCGCGTTCCTGTGGTCGCCGATCGTGCTGCTCCGCCTTCTGATCGTCGGAGCGCCCAGCCACACGCTCGTCGGTGCCGTGCTGCTGGCTCTGGCGCTGATCCTGCGGCGCAGGCCGCGCACGGCCCACGCGGCCGCATTCGGCGCGTTCTCCGGTCACGGTCTGCTGTTGCCGAACACGATCCTGATCGCGCCGCTGCTCTTCTTGGTCGCGTTGCCCGGGCTGCTGCGCCGGCGATCGGCGCTGCTGGCATGTCTGCTGTTCCTGGCGGCCGGTTTCGTCCCCGGTGCGTCGACGCTCGGCGACATGCTGACGACGGCCCGGTCGCAAGCGACGGCGTCCGTGGCGTGGGCACCTCTGGATGGCTATTTCGGCGGCCGCATCGCGCCCTCGCTCGCCGAAGGTGCCGGCCATGCCGGACGCACGGCGGCTCTCGACGTAGCCGCGGGATTGATCCTTTCGCCGGTTGCCGTCGCGCGCGCGTCGACCAGGCATTGGGGCGACGTCATCATCGAGCCCCTCGCTGCCGCGCTGTTCGTGGTCGGTGCGGCGGCGGCGCTGCTGGCGTGGCGCCGGCGCATGGCGCG
>DASPNH010000248.1:0-10269 GCA_035626675.1 Binatia bacterium | reverse complement strand
GCGAGCGCTACGCCCCGGACCTGCGAGCCGGGCGGCGACCAAATCTCCGCTCCTGCTTCCTCGCAGCGCGCGCGCGGCCTACGTTGGAGCGGGGTAGCGCTCGCCGGTACCAGGGCGGGCAGGGCTTCCATGAACTACGATTTGCTGCTGCGCCTCCTGCTGGCGCTGGGCCTGGGCGTGTTCGTCGGTCTGCTGGCCGGCGTGCTGCGCCGCTTCGGCCCGGTGGGCAGGCTGCGAACGTCGGCGGTGCTGGCCACCTGGACCGGCTGCGCCTATGTGCTGCTGCTCGGCGCGGGACTGATCGAGCAGCCGCTGGCCCTGCAGGTCCTGTTCGCGGCAGCAGTGCTGTTCGCGGCCGACGCTTTCCTGCAGCTCCTGGACCTGGTGGCGTGGGGCTACCTGCTCGACCACCGGCGCGGCGTGTTCGTGCCGCGCCTGCTCGTCGACGTCTTCAATCTGCTTGCGCTGATGGCGGTGGCGCTGGCGCTGCTCAAGCTCGTCTTCGGCGTCTCGCTGACCGGCCTGCTGGTCACTTCGACCGTGCTGTCGGCGATCATCGGACTGGCGCTGCAGGACATCCTCGGCAACGTCATCGCCGGGCTCGCCTTGCAGGTCGAGCGTCCCTTCACGGTCGGCGACTGGGTGCTCGTCGGAGGGCGCGAGGGCTACGTCACCCAGCTGAACTGGCGCACGCTGAGCATCCGCACGCGCGACTCCGACGACATCAGCATTCCCAACGCCATCGTCGCCAAGGCGGAGATCTCCAATTTCACGCGTCCCACGCCGTTGCAGCGCCTGCACGCCAGCGTCGGCGTCGGCTACGAGCATCCTCCGGGCGTGGTCAAGGAGGCCCTGGCGCGCGCTGCAGCCTCCGCCTCCGGGGTCGTGCCCGATCCGCCCGTCGAGGTCCTGGTGCGCAGCTTCGGCGACTTCGCGATCCAGTACGACGTGCGCTTCTGGGTCATGGACTATTCGCGCGTCTGGCAGATCACCGACGACGTGCTGTCGCGCGTCTGGTACGAGCTGCGGCGCCAGCAGCTCAGCATCCCGGTCCCGATGCGCCAGATCACCATGCGCACCGTGGCCGCCGACGACGAAGCCGAAAAGCGACGACATCACCAGAGCGAGATCTTCGGCGTGCTGCGTCCTCTGGAGTTGTTCTCGCCTCTGGACGACGCGCAGATCCAGGAACTCGTCGACAGCTCGCGCCTGCACCGCTACGGCCCGGGCGAAGTGCTCGTGCGTCAGGGCGAGGTCGGCGAATCCCTCTTCGTCGTGCGTAGCGGAGAAGCGCGCGTGGAGCTGCAAGTGGACGGCGCCGCTCCTACGACGCTCGATACGCTGCGGACCGGCGCATTCTTCGGCGAGATGAGCCTGCTGACGGGGGCGCCGCGCAGCGCCTCGGTCGTCGCCATCACCGACATCGAGGCGGTCATCGTCGACAAGGCCGCGCTGGCTCCCATCCTGACGGCCGATAGCGCGATCCTCGACGAGCTCTCGACGATCGTCGAGGCCCACATGCGCAACATCGCCGAGCGCGCACCGGCAACGGCGCCTTCCGAAGACGACACGGCGGCCGAGCCGGCGCATGCCGTGGTACTGCGCAACATCCGGCGATTCTTCGGGCTGTGAGTCGTCGCGTTCGTGGCTGCGGGATCGAAGAGGCGCGCCAGGCGAAAGCGCCGAGCGCAGCAGTCACTCGGTGGAGAAGTGGTACCTCACCGACATGACCGTGTAGTAGAGGGGATAGAAGAGGGAGATCCAGCCGAGAGTCTTGGAAGGGTGCGGCATCTGCCAGATCAGGGTCAGTCCCATCACGGCCCACAGCGCTCCCAGCGCCAGCGCCTGCGTGCGCTGCTTCTCCATGCGGCTGGGGTACAGCCATCGCATGGGAACGAAGACGAGCGCGACGAACACCATCAGCAGCAGCAGATTGAAGGTCGGGTTGGTCTCCAGGATCACGTAGTAGAACGCCACGACGTTCCAGTAGGAGGGGAAGCCCTGGAAGTAGTGCTCGACGAAACCCTTGGCATCGGTGCGTGAAAATCCGTACGCGCTGGCCAGCAGTACCAGAAGCGCCAGCGACTGCGTTCCATGCGGCAGGATGCCGGGCTGGACGAAGATCGCCACCGGCACCACGACGTAGGTCAGATAGTCGACGATGTTGTCGAGCTGCTCGCCGTTGATCCACGGCACGACCTGCTTGACGCGCGCGCGGCGCGCGAACGTGCCATCGGTCGAATCGACCAGCAGTGCCACCGACAGCAGCCAGAACACCTCGGTGTAGTTCTGCTGGAATGCGGCCCACAGTGCCAGAAAGCCCAGGACGGCACCGAAGGCAGTATAGAAATGCACGCCCCAGGCGAAAGCCACCTGCGCGGAAGTCGGCGCGGTCTCGTTGCGATCGGCCATTGCCTACTCTCCCGCAGCGTGCTCGCCGTGCACGAGCCGCGCAACCTCGTCGGGCTTCTCCATCGGGATGAAGTGCGTGGTGCCGGGTACCGTGATCAGCCTGGCCGAAGGCGACACCTCCAGAACCCGTCTGGCACGCTCTTCGTCCAGCGTGGTGCTGTGCTGTCCGCGCAGCAGCAGGATCGGGATGCGCACGCGTGCCAGCGCAGCGTAGCCATCGAACGAGGACGCCGTCGCGTAGATGTGCCCTTCGACTCGCGCCGGGCACAGCAGCTCGATCTCGCCGTCGGGACGCTCGAAGGTTCCGCCGTCGACGTAGGCATGCAGCGCCTCGTCGGTCCACGTCGCATACGGCTCGCGCTTGCGAAAGGAGTGGAAGATCTCCTGGCGCGAGCTCCAGACCGTCCGGCGCGTGCGCGTGCGCGCCGACATGGGATTGACGCCTGCCTCGGCCATCAGACGCACCAGCTCGGGATGGAAGAGCACGGGGTCGATCATCACCAGCCTTCGCAGGCGGCGCGGATTGGCGGCTGCAACTCCGGCCAGCGTGGTGGCGCCCGCCGAGTGTCCGACGCCGAGCGCATCCTGGATCCCTAGCTGGTCCATGACGGCTTCGGTGTCGTCGACGAATCTGGCCCAGTCGTAGTCGTTGTCGGGCTTGGAGGACAGGCCGTGTCCGCGCTGGTCGTGGGTCCAGATGCGCGATGTCACTCCCAGTGCGCGAAGCCTGGCGATGATGGGTTTCCACACGGCACCGAGAAAGCCGGTGGGATGCGAGAAGAAGATCGCATGGCCCGACGCGCCGCCGCCCCAGTCCGTGACGTTGATCCACAGCTTGCCGACGCGAAGGCGGCGGTGCTGCGGCTCTGTCGGCTCGTCGGCGAGTTCGGTCATGAGACCTGCGATGTCGTGGTTGTCGCAGCCGCTCGGCGATGGTGCAAGCTCCCAGGCACGTGCGCCACCGGCAGTGCCGCCGCGTGCGGATGCCTGGTCGTGCCGGCTCGAACGCACGGCAGACGCGATGATGACAGCACCTCCACGCTCGGGTAGGTTCGCCCACCATGCCGGCGCAGCATAACCTTCCTCCGTCCTCGCTCGATGATCTGTTCGGTCTACGCGGCAAGGTCGCCGTCGTCACGGGCGCGTCGGCGGGCCTCGGCATGGAAATGGCCGATGCGCTGGCATGCGCGGGCGCCGACGTGGCTCTGCTGGCGCGCCGGGCAGACCGTCTGCGCGACGTCGCCGAAGAGCTGGCGCGTCGCTATCGCGTGCGCACGGTGGCCATCGACGTGGACCTGACCGATCGCGACGCGGTCCCTCCAGCCTTCCAGAAGGTCCGCGAAGAGCTCGGAGCGACCTGGGTCCTGGTCAACAACGCCGGCGTCGCACCCACCGGCCGCGCCGAGAAGCAGTGGCCGCAGGATTGGGACCGCACGCTCGCGCTCAATCTGAGCGCGCTGTTCCAGTGCAGCCTGGCGGCCGCGCAGCAGATGCGCGACGGCGGCTGCGGCGGGCGCATCATCAACGTCACCTCGATCTTCGCACGCCTGGGCAGCTCGCTGTTTCGAGTGGCCAGCTACGCGGCGAGCAAGGGCGGCGCCGAGAACCTGACCCGGCAGCTGGCGGTGGAGTGGGCGCGCGACGGGATCACCGTCAACGCCATCGCACCGGCGTGGTTTCCGAGCGAGATGACACACGGCAGTCTGGAACAGGACAGCATCGAGGAGCGCATGGCCTCGGCCAATCCGATGGGCCGCATCGGGGCCACCGGCGAGCTGCGCACCACGTGCATCTTCCTGGCCGCTCCGGCCACCAGTTACGTCACCGGAGCCACGATCCCCGTCGACGGCGGCTACGTGGCCTGGTAAAGGCACGGTCCCACACATGAAGCGCGCACTCCTGATTCTCGCAGCCATCCTGGTCAGCGTCGGCGTCATGATAGCGGTCGCGTTGCGGTCGCCGGCGATGCAGGACCGGCTGATCGAGCGCATCGCCCGTTCGAACATCGGCGCTTCGGTCGAGCACCTGTTCGCCGACGATGCGCTGCGGCTGGTCGTGTGCGGCAGCGCCTCTCCGCTTCCCAGCCGTGAGCGTGCCGGGCCGTGCCTGACCGTGATCGCCGGCGGACGTTTCTACGTCGTCGATGCGGGACCGGGGTCATGGGAGAACATGGCGCTGTGGCGCGTCCCCGGCGAGAGGATCGGCGGGGTGTTCCTGACGCACTTCCATTCGGATCACATCGGCGAGCTCGGCGAGATCAACCTGCAGACGTGGGTCGCGGGGAGGCCCGACATGCTGCGCGTGTTCGGTCCGCCCGGCGTCGAGCGCGTCGTCGCCGGCTTCAACGAAGCCTATGCACTGGACATCGGCTACCGCGCCGCCCACCACGGCGCCGACTTCATGCCGCCAGCCAGAGGGCGACTGCAGGAGGTGCGCTTCGAAACCGGCAGCGAGCCGGGCTGGCGCGGCGTCGTGTTCGAGGACGGCGACCTGCGGGTGACCTCGTTCCTGGTCGCGCACGAGCCGATCTCGCCCGCGGTCGGCTACCGTTTCGACTATCGCGGCCGCTCCATCGTGATCAGCGGCGATACGATTCCGAACAGGAACACGGTGGAGACGGCGCGTGGCGCCGACGTGCTGGCGCACGAAGCGCAAGCGCACTTCATGGTCGACATCCTGCGGCAGACTTCGGCCGACCTCGGCGCGCTGCGCCTGTCCAAGGTCTTCGGCGACATTCCCGACTACCACACCAGCCCGGTCGAGGCCGCGCAGATCGCCAACGAGGCCGGCGCGTCGCTGCTCGTGCTCTACCACCTGACGCCGCCGCCGCCCTACGGTCTGCCCGAGACGATCTTCCTGCGCGGCGTAGCCGACGTTCGCAGCGAGGGAGTCGAGCTCGCGCGCGACGGGCTCGTGGTAGAGCTTCCCTACGCCTCCAAGGACGTTCGCACCCGCCACCTGGACTGACCGAAGGCGGCGCGGCCATCGTTCCGTCACGACCGGCGCGAAGGCGTCTAGCTGGCTCAGCGTGCGCGGCTTCCTGCCGGCATGCCTGCGATCGCTTGCAGCAGCGCTCGCCGGGTTTCGCTCACGCGCACCAGAGGCTCGCGCCGGAGCGCCGCCACCTCGGCCGCGGAGAACGGCTCGAAGCTTCCCGGCATCGCGCCGGCATCGAAGCGCAGCAGCATCCAGTTCAGCAGCTGCGCCAGCGATGCGTCGTCCAGCGTGCTCTGGGCCACTCCGGGCACGCGCGCGAGATACTCGCGTCCACCGGAAGCCCAAAGGAACCGTGCCATGTGACCGGCCAGCTCGGGAATGGCACCGGGCGTGCCGGAGCCGTCGGCGCGATGGCATCCCTGGCAGTTCAGCACGTAGTCGAGCTCGGGATCGTGCGCACTGCCCAGACCGATGTCGCTCGCCGCGGGCTGCTGAAGGCGAGGCGGCGACGGCGGTGCCAGCGTCACGCGCTGTGCGTGCACGTGGTGCGGTTGCAGCGCCCATGCCGCGAGCAGCGCGGCGGCGAGCAGGAAGCGACGCTCAGGCAGGCTTGGTCGCAAGGCCGGCCACCACGGCCACGCTGCAGTGCACGGCGCGGCTCTTGGTGTCGAAGCACCACAGCAGGTCGTTGTTGCGGAAGGTCTGGTACACCGGCTGCTCGCCGTCGGTGTGGGTGCACAGGCAGCGGCCGCACAGCGATGCGCCGCAGCAGTCGTTGTAGGAGATGACGTACTCCTTGCCGTCGCCGGGATTGCGGCAGGTGCCGATCCAGGTCACCGGCGACATCTCGGTGCCAGGCGGGCAGGTGTTGGGCGAGCCGCCGCAGCACTGGCACAAGTAGCCGTGGATGCCGCAGTAGCGCCAGTAATCGCAGCTCGACGGATCGCCGGCCTCGCCTTCCAGCCTGGTCTCGTCCGGCGCCGGGGCGCGCGCTTCCTCGGCGCCGGCGCGCTCGACCGGCAGGAGCGGAAAGGCCATGCCGCCCACCAGTGCGGTGCCGAGCCTTGCCAGAAAGCTGCGCCGCGACGTGCGCCGCGCCAGCTGGCGCGAAGCGCCCTCGACCATCGAATCGATCCACCTGCGATCGGATGCCATGCTCATGCCACCTTAGCGCGTTCGCGCTCGCTGCGCAGCAGCTCCTGGATCGTGCCGACGCCGCGCTCGCTCGCCTCGAAGAGGCTCTCGAGATGCTCGCGCGTGTTGACGAGACCGCGCGCGCGCAGCACCCCCGCAGCGTCCAGGAGGATCGCGAAGGGAAGCTTGGAGACCTGATGGGTCAGGCCGAGCTGGGCCGACAGCACGTAGGGAAAGTCACCGAGACGCTCGCGCGCCACGAAGCTCTCGTGCTCGCTGCGCGCGCCGTCGCTGGCCAGCACGACGCGCAGCCACGACGACTCCTGGCGTGCAATCGAGCGCACGGCCGGCAGCAGCGTCTTGCAGACCGGACAGGTCGGCGACAGGAAGAACACCAGGGTGCTGCGGCCGTCGCTGCTGGCGCCGCCGAGCATCTCGGTAGCGCCGTCCAGGCGCAGCACGCGAACCGCCGGCGCTTCCTCGCCGACCACGGGACCCTTGCCGATCACCAGGGCTCCGGCGGGCGCGACGCGCTCGTAGAGCACGCCGATCTGACGCGCCAGCGCGAACACCACCGTAGAAAGCACGAGAACGACGATCCACAGCACCACGACCGAGACCAGCAGCGCGGTGGTCATGCCTGTCTCAGCCTCGACAAGGCTGGTGCCAGCGCCAGCATGCGCTGCGCCGCCAGCCAGCTTGCGCTCAGCGAGGCGATGCCGGCGCTGATGGTCAGCGCGTCGATCCACGTGATGGTCCGCGCATTGGTCGGCACGATCAGCAGCGCCGCGGCCGCCGCGACGATGAGGTTGCGCACCACCAGCGCGCTGCTCAGCGGCACGCGCGAAGCCGGGCCTGCGCAGCCGCAATCGATGTCGAGCCGTCCGCGGCGCACGTTGACGCCGATGGCAGCGGCGTACGCGAGCAGGAGCGCTGCAGCCGCCGCGCCTGCGCCGGCAAGGGCGATGCCGCTGGCGAGCCAGGTGGTCAGGACCAGCTCGAGCAGGATCACCGCGCCGGCGGCGCCGATCAGGAACGGTTGCGGCACCAGCTCGTACGCCTGCAGCGTCAGCCGGAAACCGAGAGGGTCGCGCAGCTTGTGCAGCGCCGCGCTTCCCAGCAGCAGCACCAGCGATGCACGCAGGATCGTTGCGGCGGCCGCGTCCATCGTCACGGAGCGAACAGCAGGCTGAAGCCGATGCCCGGCTCGGTGATCTCGCGCCGCAGCTCGCCGGTGTCCGCATCGAGCACGCTGATGGTGGGCGGGAAGCCCGAGGACACGACGAGAACCGGATCGGGATCCTGCGTGACCAGGATGCGCTCGATGCCCGGATGCGGAAGTGCCGCGCCGAGGACCCAGCGCGTGAAGCGATCGCTGGTGCTCTCGTGTCCGAGCTTGCCCTGCTCGGCCAGGAAGCTGACCAGCGGGCTGCCCAGCTCCAGGCGCGCGATGCGGCGCTGGCTCGGCATGTCGTAGACCCATACCTCGGTGCCGGGGTCCTTGTGCGTGTCGCGCGGGCCCTGGTGCATCAGCACGTAGAGCTTTCCGGTGGCCGCGTGCACCGCCAGGTGCTGCAGGCCGCCGATCCGCCACGAGTCCTCGCGGTCGGCATCCGACAGCAGCGGCCACGGTTTCCCGAAGGCGAGCTCGTCGCCGCCGACGGAAACGGTGTGCACGACGCCGTCGTAGGAGACGAAGATCCACTCGTTTCCGCGCCGCACCGCCTTCTCCGTCAAAGGATCCTTCTGTGCGTCGAAGAACGGCTCGGTGCGCTCGATTCCGGCCTCGCGCCCCTGCTCGTCCAGGTTGATCACCATCGCCCCGCCGTTGGCGCACAGCAGGAAGAAGCGGCGCGGCCCTGCCGAGAAAAGCAGGCTGCAGCCGGGCGTCTCGATCTCGGCCGTGAACTTGCGCGTCTCGACGTCGACGATGCTGACCGAGGTGGCCGGCGTGATGTTGAACACGGCCATGAAGCGCTCGTCGTCGGTCAGCGCGTTCGATGCGTTGCCCGGAAAGTACTCGCCGCGCTTGGCCGGGATGGGAATCTCGGCCTTGGGCTTCAGCGTGCGCGCGTCGTAGACCGTGACGACGTCGGTGCGATCGCCGCGCACTCCGCGCGAGTAGTATGTCTCGGCCAGATAGATCTCGCCGCGGCCGTGGCCGAAGAGCGGATAGATGACGAAGCCGATCCCTGCCGTGCCCGAGCTGATGGTGCCGAGAAGGCGGCCGCTGTCGCCGTCGAACAGCGCCGTGCGGTGCAGGAGGATGTCGCTGATCCAGAACCAGTGCGGCCCCGGTCGTTCCGGCAGCTGGGCAACCTGACCGATGGGCTCGCCGGCCAGGTCGGCAAAGGATGCTCGCGGCGCCGCCAGCACGAGAATCGAGAGGATCGCAGCCAGCATCGCAGCGGCTGCGGCAGCTGCACCGGGGAAATCTCGCATCGTCCTCCGCTTGCTCGGGCCGGCCCGAGATGGCGCGCTTATAACACGCGGCTGCCGGCAGGCCACCGCCTCCTGTCAAGAGGACGGTCCCCTCGAGGTTCGAGCCACCGGCGCTTTTAAGGGGACAGTCCCCTTAAGGCCCACCGCCGACGCTCGAGGGACAGCCGCCTTGAAGGTCGAGAGCGCGGCGGTGATCAGGTCGTCATGTTGACGTAGGCCGTCAGCAGCTCGTCGCGCCGGTCCGCCGGCAACAGGTCGAGCATCGTGTTGAGCGCGGCCATGCGCTCGGGCAGGTCCGGGCCGGCCAGTCCGGCCAGCGGCGCGATCCGCATCAGGATTTCCTCGAGCGATGCGTCCTTGACCTCGGCGATGGCCGCCGCCAGCTGGCTGCGGTCGAGCGAAGACCCGCGGCTGCGAAGAGCTTCGACCACCTCGCGCAGATCGACGAGGAACTGCTCGGTATGCGGCACGTTGCCCCAGCTTATTCCGACGTGGAGATTGGCCGGGCCGCCGCCGCAGGCGAACTGCGGAAGCAGGCGCCAGCCGCGCTCGCGCATCTCGTCGTCGACCTCGAAGATGTTCACCTCGCTCGACGCCAGCGTGAACATGCACATCTCGGGATCGCCGAGGACCTCGATGCCGCCGATCTCCTCGATGCCTTCGAGCATGCGCATGGTGGCACCCTGCGAGTCGCGCACGATCTGCTGGAAGCCTTCCTCGCCCAGATGCTTGAGGATCGCCCACGCGGCCGCGACCGGGCCTCCGGTGCGGCTGCTCTGCGCGGTCGGATTGATGACCGCATACTCGGTCGTGCCCGAGCAGACGAAGAACGCATGCCGGCGCAGATCGCGATTGCGGTACAGCACCACCGAGGCGTTCTTGGGCGCATACCCGTACTTGTGCAGGTCGGCCGAGATCGAGGTCACGCCGTCGACCGAAAAATCGAAGTCGGGCAGCTTCTCGCCCATGCGCCGCATGATCGACAGGTAGATGCCGCCCACGCACCCGTCGACGTGGAACAGCACTCCGCGCTCCTTTGCCGCCGCGGCCATGCGCCCGATCGGATCGATGGTGCCGTGCGAGAAGTTCGGCGCCGAACCCACACCGAGCACGACGTCCGCGTCCAGGGCCTTCTCGAACGCATCCACGTCCGCGCGAAAGCCGGTGGTGTCCACCGGCGTCACCACGACTTCCAGACCGAGGTAGTGCGCGGCCTTGTGAAAGGCCGGATGCGCGGTGATGGGCACGACGATCTTCGGATGCCGGATGTGCGGCCGGTTGGCACGCGCATGATCGCGCGAGGCCTTGACCGCCATCAGGATGCTCTCGGTGCCGCCGCTGGTG
>DASPNH010000247.1:0-46092 GCA_035626675.1 Binatia bacterium | reverse complement strand
CCATCGACGAAGACGATCCGTTCATGATCCTGTACACGTCCGGCACCACCGGCCGTTCCAAGGGCTGCATCACCACGCACCGCGGAACCATCGCGCAGGTGCTCGGCATCATCTTCGCGGGCATGGCCAACTCGATCCTGTCGGGGCGAGAGCTGATCCCGAGCGGCGGCCAGGCCGCCAGCCTCCTGACCTCGCCGCTGTTCCACGTCGGAGGCCTTCACTCGGGCGTCTGCTCGCAGATCACCGCCGGCGTCAAGATGGTGTTCCTCGAAGGCAAGTTCGATCCCGACAAGGTCATGCGAACGATCCAGGAGGAGAAGGTCGCGATGTGGCCGGCCATTCCCACCATGCTCCACCGTGTCGTGCACGCGCCCAACATCGGCGACTACGACCTTTCCAGCTTGCGAAGCGTTTCGTTCGGCGGCGCGCCGACGGCCCCCGAGACCATCGACAAGGCGCGCGAGGTGCTGCCGGTCGAGCCCATGTTCACCAACGCCTACGGCCTGACCGAGACGCACGGCGTGGCCACCGTCAACGCCGGCAAGGATCTGCTCGGAAAGAAGACGGCGGCGGGACGTCCCGCGCCGTTCCTGGACTGCAAGATCATCGACGACCAGGGACGCGAAGTGGCGCGCGGGCAGCTCGGCGAGGTGCTCTTCTACGGGCCCACGATCACGCCCGGCTACTGGAACCGGCCCGACGCGACGGCCGAGACCGTGCGGGTGGGCTGGCTGTACACCGGCGATCTCGGCTACATCGACGACGAAGGCTTCCTGTTCATCGTCGACCGCGCCAAGGACATGATCCTGCGCGGCGGCGAGAACGTGTACTGCGTCGAGATCGAGAACGTGCTCGCCGACCATCCCGAGATCGACGAGGCCGCCATCGTCGGCGTGCCCGATGCGGAGATGGGCGAGCGCGTGCGCGCCATCGTCAAGCGCGTTCCCGGGTCGACGCTCGATGCCGACGGCGTGCGCCGGCACGTGGCCGCACACATGGCCACGTTCAAGGTTCCCGAGATCGTCGACTTCATCGACGAGCCGCTACCGCGAAATCCGGCCGGCAAGCTCCTGAAGAATCAGCTACGCCGATGAAGAAGGGGCAGGCGAGCCGGAGCCGGCTCGCCTGGATCCCTCTCATCTCATCGCGGCTCGCACGCTCACCGCTGGACGCCCCAGCAGCGCCCTGCGGAAAACGTGCCTGACTCTTTTTTCTCAAGGCTGCAACGTCTGCGTGGTCCAGCCGCTGCGGGTGCGCGTGAACAGCTCGCGCTTGTGCATGCGCGGCTCGGCTCGTTCCCAGAACTCGATGGCATCGGGAACCACGAGGAAGCCGCGCCAGTGCGAGGGCCGCGCGATGTTTCCATCGGGATGCTGGCGAGCAAGGTCACGGTAGCGCGCCATCAAGGCGGCGCGGCTCTCGATCGGCCTGCTCTGCTCCGATACCGCCGACGCAATGCGGCTGCCCGGGGGCCGCTCCTGCCAGTACGCGTCGGCCGCCTTGGCATCGAGCCCTCGAAGCTTGCCCTCGACCCGGACCTGGCGACCCGTCACCTCCCAGTAGAACACCAGGGCAACGTACGGGTTCTGGGCCATCTCGCGGCCCTTGCGACTGTCGGCGTTGGTATAGAAGACGAAGCCGTCGGGGCCGCAGTCCTTGAGAAGGACATAGCGGGCGCTTGGCCTGCCGCGGTGGTCGGCGGTGGCCAGGACCATGGCCTCGGGCAGGACGGCGCCGGCCCTGGCGGCCTGGCGGAACCAGCTGCGAAACCGCGCGACGGGATCGGCCATGGCCGGCGACCATAGGAGGCCAGGGAAGGGGGGTCAAAACCGGTCGCCCCAAAAAAAGTCCGCCGCAGGCAGAAATCCGCGTTGACGGAGCAAAGTTGACAGAGTTAACTTAAGCCCAACGCCCCTCCTGGCGTTCCGCGAGGGACCGGCGGTGCGACGCCGATCCCTCGCGGGTACCCTATTCCCGCTGCCGCGCCAGTCGCCGCAGCACGAGGAGATGCCCATGGGACTCGCGACTTCCACCGGATCGACGCCCGCTTCTTCCACGACGACACGACAGGGCCCCGCCACCTGGCAACAGTGGTGGATCAACGCCTGGCGCCCCACGAACACGGAAGCCGGCTACCGCATCACCGAGATCGAAGGGGAAGTCCCGCGCGAGCTGCACGGCACGCTCTTTCGCAACGGTCCCTCCCAGAAGATCCTTCCGGCCGAAGGCTACGGCGCCCTCCATCTCTTCGACGGCGACGGCCTGGTGCATGCGTTCCGCTTCGACGACGGTGCGGTCTCGTACCGCGGCCGTTTCGTCGAGCACCCCACCTATCTTCGCGAGCAGGCCGAGGGCCGTTACTGCATGAACGGTGTGGGCGTGCAGGTGGCCGATCCGGTCGAGCCCTTCCGCGTCCAGCCCAACACCAACGTCGTCTACCATCACGGCAAGCTGATGGCGCTGGTCGAAAACTCCTGGCCGACCGTGATGGATGCGCGCACGCTGGAGACGAGCGGCGTCATGTTCGGCTTCGACGGCCAGCAGCTCGGAATGAGCGTGACCGCGCATCCCAAGATCGACGGCAAGACCGGCCAGATGATCATTCACGGCTATCAGCCGTTCGAGCCGTATCTGCAGCTGTACGTCGTCGAGCCCGACGGTCGATGCTCGTTGGCCGAGACCATCGATGCACCCTACGCGGTCATGGCGCACGACGTGGCCATCACCGAGAACTACGTGATCTTCATCTGGCCGCCCGCCTACTTCGACGGCATGAAGATCGCCGAGGGCGGCTCGTTCAACGAGTCGGTGCGATGGGAACCCGAACGCGGCCTGCTGTTCGGCATTCGCCGGCGCGAGGCTGGCGCCAAGACGCAGTGGTTCACCGCGCCCTCGCCCGGCTTCATCTTCCATCCCGGGAACGCCTACGAGGAGGACGGTAAGATCTACATGGACGCCTGCACCTACCCCGAGGGCGGTGCGCTCCTGCAGGCTCTCTCGGGCTTCCGCTCGGCGACGATTCCCGAGGGCTTCTACGCCGTACCGTTCCTTTACGAGTTCGACCTGGCCAGCGGGGAATGCCGCGAGCGCCAGCTCGACGATCGCGGAGTCGAATTCCCGCGCATCGACGACCGCCTGGTCGGCCACAAAAACCGCTACGGCTACGCGGCGATGAGCCGGCGCGGCAACGCGATGGTCGATACGTGGGCCAACATCGTCCGCTATGATCGTCAGGGCGGCCGCAGCGTGGTGCACGATTTCGGCAAGTGGCAGTGGCCGAGCGAGCCGGTCTTCGTCCCGCGAAGCAGCGATGCGGCCGAGGACGACGGCTTTGTCCTGTGCACCGTCTACGACGGCATCACCGACGGCAGCTACCTTGCCGTTCTGGACGCCCGCAACATGGATGCGAAGCCGCTGGCCAAGTGCCATCTGCAGCACCGCATCCCGCTGGGCTTTCACGGCAACTTCGCCCCGGGGATCGTCTGATCGTTGAGCAGCCAGGGTGCTGGCGAAATAGCGCGACGCCCGGGGTCGCGTAACGCCGCGCTGCACGTGGCGCGCAACACGCTGCGCGGCGGCGATCTGGCAATGCCGTGTATTCGCGCCTACGGCCGCGAGCGTCTGCCGGTCACCGGCGATCCGTCGGGCTTCTCTCCGCTCTTGCTGCTCGGGTGTTCCTTGGTCGGCTTGCCGTCGTGGTCGAGCTTGCCGCCGTGCCGATCGTGCGTCTTGTCGAAGGCCGCCGTATCGCCGGTGCGCTCACCAGTCGGTCGAGGGTTCTGTACCTGTCCCGCGGCGCTGCGCGCATCGTTCTCGGGCACCGGCCGCCATCCGGTTTCGGGGCCGGGGCGGACGGTGCGCCCTGCCTCGTCGAGCACGCGCTCGGCGCTGTCCTTGCCATCGATGCGGTCGATCTTCCTCGCATGAGCCATGATGTTCGCTCCTTCGCGCACGAGCGGCCCGTGCGTCTATCGTCGTGACCCGCCGGGCGGCAGCTTTATTCGTGAAACGTACGCAGGCGGGTGTCGCGGGGAACCAGAACGCGAACAGGGCTGGTTTGCGGTCGTGCGCGCCGGTCGCGTATGAAGCTCCATCGCAACCGGGGAGCTGCAACGCACCATGCAAGATCATCGACTGCTTCGGTCGTTCGCGCTCGTCCTCGTCGCCCTGAGTCTGGGCGGGTGCACGGCGCTGCGACCGCTGGTGGCGCCAGGCGCGCATCAATGTCCCTGGATCGAACTCGATCCGTCCATGCTCGCAGGACCGGCGCGCCAGGAGCTGCGGGCACGCGTGACGGCTTCGGGCGTCGACCATGCGTTCACTCTGGCCGTGGAGCGCAGCGAGGAAGCGCTGGTGCTGGTCGGGCTGACGCCACTTGGCACCAAGAGCTTCGAGGCGCAGCGCCGCAGCGACCGCACGCGCGTCACCAATCATCTCGGCCTTGCCGCGGTGGTGCCGCCGCGCAACGTCGTCGCCGACATGTCCGCCGTCCTGGCGGCCAGTCCCTGCACGGCCTCTTCGCAGTCGGAGGCGGTGGCCGAGCTCGGCCGCTGGACCATCACCGATACCTGCAGCGCTGGCCGCGTCGTGCGGCGACACGTGCGCGGACCGGGCCAGGTCGGCAACGTCGACATCTCGTACAAGGGTAACGAGGCCATGGTCGTGCAGCACGACTGCGGCTACGAAGCCCTCTACATAACCGTCGCCACCGGAACGGGGTCAGGTACTGAAAACGCGGTTTTGGGGTCAGGTCGTGAATCTGAGCCTCGTGCCGGTCGGCCGCCCGCCCCCGCCGAGACGTCGCAAGCCGTGGCGCTGCCGCCGCCCGCCGCGGCCGAGACGTCGCAAGCGGTGGCGCTGCCGCCGCGCGCCGCGGCCGAGGCGTCGCAACCGGCGGCGCCGCTGACGCCGGCAGCAGCCGGGCCGCCGATGAGCTCGGACACCTCGCAGCCTGCCGTCCTGACCATCACGCCCGCGATCCGCGCCATCGTAGGCGACATCGACCGCAGCGATGAAGACATCGCCCTCGATGCCGGTCGCAGACCCGAAGAGCTGCTGGCCTTCCTGCAGGTGGAGCCAGGGATGCGAGTGGCCGAGCTCGGCGCCGGCGGCGGATACACGGCCGAGCTGCTCGCACGTGCGGTGGGACCGAGCGGCACCGTCTACGCGCAGAACAGCAGATTCATCCTCGAGCGCTTCGCCGAGAAGCCGTGGAGCGAGCGCCTTACCAAGCCCGTCATGCGCAAGGTCGTGCGCGTCGATCGCGAATTCTCCGATCCGCTTCCGCCGCAGGCGCGCGATCTGGACCTGGTCGTGATGAATCTCTTCTACCACGACACGGTCTGGATGAAGGCCGACCGCGACGCGATGAATCGCGCGATCCTCCGTTCGCTTCGACCGGGCGGGCGCTTCGTGGTCATCGATCACAGTGCGCGAGCCGGGCGAGGCGTCCAGGACGTCGAGAGCCTGCACCGTATCGAGGAGAGCGTGGTCCGCGGCGAGCTGCTGCGAGCCGGCTTCCGCCTGACGCGACACGCCGAGTTCCTGCGAAACCCTGCCGACGCGCGCGACTGGAACGATTCGCCGCGCGCCGCCGGCGAGCGCAGAGGGACCAGCGACCGCTTCGTTCTCGAATTCGTCAAACCGCGGCGCTAGCAGGCCGCAGCGTCGCCGCCCATCATCGGTGCGTGTGCCCCTTTACTCGGCGTTGGGGCGGATCAGGGCCAGCAGCGACAGGACGAGCCACGAGATGACGACGCCGAAGAGTGCCAGGCCTACGCGGCCGAGGCCTGCGGCGACACCGGCGGCCGCCGTCACCCAGATCGCGGCGGCGGTGGTCAGACCTTCGATGGTGCGCTGTTCCTGCAACTTGAGGATCGCGCCCGCGCCGAGGAAGCCGATGCCGGCGGCAACGCCCTGGATCACTCGCGACATCTCGTCCAGCGCCATGCCCACCGACGACGCGGACAGCACGAACATCGCGCTGCCGATGGCGACCAGCATGTGCGTGCGAAGCCCGGCCGCCTTGCCGGCGCGCTCGCGCTGGATGCCGACGATCCCGCCCATGACCATCGCCGCCAGCATGCGCACGGCGATACGCTGAAACTGCACGAAGTCGCGAAGGCCGCCGGTCAATTCATCCCAGAAGATCTCGAACATCGCCGGTCAGCCTTTGCCCGCCACGCCGACATGGGATGCATGGCGACGTACGAACGATTCGATGAAGTCCCACGGGTTGTCGCGAAAGCGCACGGACGGTGAGAGAGAGGCCACGATATAGCCGTGATCGAGCCGTTCGTAGATCACGGTCTCGACCGAGCCGCCCAGGCTCGAGACTTTGCGGGCCAGGCTGCGACTGTTGGCCACGTCCACCGACAGGTCGTCCTCGCCGTGCAGCAGCAGCAGCGGCGGCTCGTCGCCGTCGACGAAGTCGATGGGCTGCGAGCGCCCCGGCGGCGCATGGCCGAAGATGGCCTTGATCTCGGGCAGGGCATCGACCGGAAAATCGTACGGGCCAGCCAGGCCGATCACGCCTCGGATCCAGTCCGGAGTCTCCCCCGCGCTTTGCAGATACTGATCATCGAACGTGATCATGGCCGCGTTGTAGGCTCCCGAGGAATGGCCCATGAGGAAGATGTTGTCGCGATCGCCGCCGTAGCGGTCGATGTTGCGGCGCGTCCACGCCACCGCCTGCGCCGAGTCGTAGAGGAAATCCGGGTAGCGTGCGCCGGGGTAGTGACGGTAGGTGGGAATCACGGCCACGAATCCGCGCGCGAGAATGCCTTCGGCCACGAATCGAAAGTCGGCTCGCTCGCCGAACATCCAGCGGCCGGGAAAAAAGAAGACGATGACCGGGAGCGGGCCCTTCACGTGCGGGACGTACACGTCCAGCGCCAGGCCGGTGTCCTCGGCGTAAACGATGTCGGGAAAGGCGCGCCCCCTGTGCGGCGTCAGGCTGTTCATCCACTGCGCCGCGCTGCATCCGGCGAGGAGCAGCACGGCCGCGAGCAGCGCAAGCGGCTTTGGCATTCGGTGTCCCTTGTAAGTGTCGCTATCGTAGACGGATGGCGCGGACGCTGCCTCGTGAGCTGGCTGCCGAGCTGTCGAACGTCCCGCTCAGCGTGCTCCCATCCGGCGCCCATGCCAAGGCGAACGTGCCGCCGGTGGTGCGGCGCGATCCCTGCTCGCGGAAGCGCAGGACCATCTCGTTCCCTCGCACGCGGCCTTCCACCATGATTGCCGTGCGGCCCGCGCCCATGAGCGCGCGTCCGTTCTCGGTCCATTTCTGACCCCGGCCGGTGATGCGGTCGCCGTTGTGCTCGAGCTGGATGCGATAGCCGAGCTGCAGCCCGCGAAATGCTTCCACCGCGCTCTTGTCGACCTGGGTCGAGAGTCCCCACCAGCCGCTGAAGTTCAGATTGCCGGCTTCGCTGCCGGTGGCCGGCTCGCCGGCCGAGCGCTCCTTGCCGTCGCGCGGCAGCGGTTCGCTCGCAGAGTCGCCCTCGCGCGCCAACGGCTCGCTGGCAGAGCCGGGGGCGCCGCGGCGAAGCGGCTCGCTCTCGGCGATGCGCTGCTGCGTTGACTCCTCGCGTGCCGGCTCGCCGGTCTCGTTGTCACGCAGCACCTTGACGCGCACGTCGCCGTTGCGGGCGAGCCTGGCCACGGCTTCGGCGCTTCGGCCCGCAGCCTTTTTGCCGGGCTCTTCGGACGCGCGCCGCGCTTCGGAGGCCGCCGCGCCGGTGTCGCGCTCGTCGCGCACCGCTTTTGCCTGACGCGCATCGAGCTCGGTCGCTTCGCGCACGACCACGACTTCGGTATCGCCGGCTCCGGTTGCAGGCTGCCCCACGAGCTCGGTGCCGCCAGCACCGGCATCCTTCTCCTCGTCGCGCAGCTTGCGCCACGCGGTCACGAGGCTGGCGACGATGCCGTCGGTGGGCAGCTCGGTGGGCATCTCGACGACGAATGCATTGCGCGGCAGCGGCTCTTTCCCGGGACAGAACGAGGCGGGCTCGCGCCCGGCCAGAAACAGTTCCTTGCGAGGCTCGCGCGGCCCGATGTCGCATCCCTTGCGCAGCAGCAGTCCGGTGGCCGGATCGATCCAGTGCTCGCGAACGGTGTGAGGGCGTTCCCAGCGCTGCGGAGTGCGCCGGCCCTCGTAGACGCGTTCAGCGACGCGAGCCCATACCGGCGCTGCCAGTCGGCCTGCCGTCGTGTCGTCGACGATGGGCCGAGGACGATCGAATCCGACCCAGACGCCGCCGACCAGCTCGGGCGTGTAGCCGACGAACCATGCGTCGGCGACTTCGTTGGTGGTTCCGGTCTTGCCCGCTACCGGAACGTCGACCTTCTTCGGCAGCGCTTCGCGGCCGGTTCCGCGCTGGACCGCTTCCGACAGGACGTCGTTGATGAGGAAGGCCGTCTCGCCGTCGATGATCTGGCGGCGCCTGACCTTGGAGTGCCAGATGATCTGCCCGTCCAGCGTCTCGACGCGGTCGATCATGCGCGGCCGGACGCGCACGCCGCCGGCGGCGAAGGTCGTATAGGCAGCGGTAAGATCCTGCGGTGAGACGTTGACGGCGCCGAGCGCGATCGAAGGCAGCTCGGCCTCCACCTGGACGCCGGCGCGGCGCGCCAGCGCCGCAACCTGCTCCAGGCCGACGGTCTGCGCCAGGCGAACGGTGGCCAGATTGTTCGAGTGCACCAGGGCGGCGCGCAGCGGCAGGAGCCCCTGCGACCTATGGCTGATGTTGTGCGGCGTCCAGACCGAGCCGTCGGGCATGTCCATCGTCAGCGGTGCGTCTTCGAGCGGCTGCGACAGCGCGTAGCCTCGCTCCAGGGCGGCCGCGTACACGAACGGCTTGAACGCGCTGCCCGCCTGTCGCTGGGCCAAGGCGGCCCGGTCGAACTGTGACTGCGCAAAATCCCTTCCGCCGACCCATGCCAGGACGTCGCCGCGATGGACATTCATGACGACGATGGCTCCCTGCAGGTAGGCAGTCTGGCCGTCGGCCGTACGCTGGCTCGGCTTGTAGAGGGGTCCCTCGAATTTGCCGTAGGCGCCTTTCTCGATCGCGCGCAGCTGGTTGCGCAGCTCTTCCTCGGCGGCGCGTTGAATGCGCGAGTCGATGGTGGTGAAGATCTTGAGCGGCCGCGCGTAGAGCTGCTCGCCGAGGTCGGCTTCGAGCGTCCTGCGAATCTGCTCGACGGCGTACGGCGCAAGCCCGGCCTCGGTGCGCCTCTCTCGGGCGCGCTTGACGACGCTGAGCGCGTATCCGCGTGCCCGTTCGGCTTGGTCGGCGGAGATGTGGCCCTGCTTCTCCATCATCGTCAGCACCAGGTTGCGGCGGCGGCGCGCCTCCTCGGGACGGCGGCGCGGATCGTAGTAGCCGGGCGCGCGCGCCAGCGCGGCCAGTGTGGCTGCCTCGGGCAGCGTCAGCTCGCTGGCGTCGATGCCGAAGTAGTGGCGGGCGGCGTTGCCGACGCCGTGCACGGCGTTGCCGAGATAGATGTGGTTCAGGTAGAGCTCGAGGATGTCGCTCTTGGAGTAGGCGCGCTCGATCTCGCTGGCCACGCGGATCTCGAGCAGCTTGCGGCGCATCGTGCGCTGCTCGACCGGCAGGCGCTCGGGAAACACGCTGCGCGCCAGCTGCATCGTGATCGTGCTGAAACCCTGATCGATCCCGCCCTCGCGCACGTTGGCGAGCGCCGCGCCTCCGACGCGCCGCCAGTCCACTCCGCCGTGATCGAAGAAACGACGGTCCTCGATGGCCACGAACGCGTCGGCGACGTGCGGCGGGAGGTCTTCGAGCGCGACCATGGTGCGCTCGGGTGGCGCGAAATCGGCGAAAGGCTCGCCGTCGCGATCGAGCAGCACCGGTGCACCGCCGGGCTGGAACGAGGCCAGACGCTCGACTTCCGGGCATCCGTGCAGGCCGCACGTCTGCCACAGCACCATGCTGCCGACCAGAAACAGCGCCATCAGGGCGGTGGTGATTCCCGCAAGATGTCGCGGCTGCAGTTCGCGGATGCGTTCGAACATTGGCGAAGCGGTCCGCAACGCCGAGTCGAGGCCGCGGCGCAACCTGGATCGGAAAGCGTCGTTCTGTGGATCGTCCTCGATGATGGAAACAGTCTGGCCGCATCAGCGGCCGGCTGTCGATGCCTTCGCCCTGCTTCTGACCGCATGCGGGTGCTTCTCGCCGAGTGCGTGCGAGGTCAGCGTCCCTGCCAGCGAGGCTTCCTCTTCTCCACGAACGCGCGCTGCGCCTCGCGTGCGTCTTCGGTCTTTCGCAGCGGGCGTCCCAGCTCTTCCTGGCGCCGATAGGCATCCTGCAGCGGCAGATGCAGCAGCTCGCGCACTCCGGCGCGCGCGGCGGCAACGGCAAGCGGCGCGTTGGCCGCGACCGCATCGGCCAGCTCGAATGCCGCCGCCATCAGCATCGCCGGCTCGACGACACGGTTGAGAAGGCCGAGCTCGAGTGCGCGCCGGGCCGGGATCGGCCGCGCCGTCAGCATGATCTCCTGCGCGTGCACCCAGGGGATCTGGCGCGGAAGCATCACGGCAGCGTGACCGGTAGGAAAAAGCCCGAGCGCCACTTCCTCCAGGGCGAAGGTGGCGTGCGCCGCGGCCACGCGCATCTCGGAAGCGAGCATGAGATCGAAGCCGCCGCCTCGGCAATGACCGTTGACGGCGCAAACCAGCGGCTTGCCCAGATCGAAGCCGACGAGCGTGGCGGTGGAGACCGCGCGCAGGCCTTCGAAGACGTCCGCGTCGATCTTCTCGCCTCGTGCCAGCGCCTGAGAGGCCGGAATCGTCTCGCGCAGATCCATGCCGCTGCAGAAGACGCGCTCGCCGGCGCCGGTCAGGATTACGCAGCGGATCTCGTCGTCGGCCGCCAGCTCCCGCCATGCCGATGCCAGCTCTCGCAGCGCCTGCGGGTTCAGTGCGTTGGCACGCTCGGGCCGATCGACGACGACGACCGCGACGTTGGGATGATCCTGAGGACGCTCGAGTCGGATGTACATGGCCAAGATGTTCCAGCCGGACGCCGGCAAGGCAACGGCCGCTTCTACGCAGCGGGCCGGCTTCCCCTGAGGCGGCGCGCTGACTAGGATCGCCCCATGACCACCGCGGGCGTTCCTTCCAAAGCCGCGCACGCCAGCTTCGTGCTGGCCGTGGCAGCCGCCGTCCTGGGCGCGCTCGGCTTCGGCGCGGCCTACACCCGCGTGCTGCCCGCGTTCACCGGTTTCCTCATCATGGCGCTCGGACTGCTGACCGCGCTTGCCGGCGTCATCACCTCGATCGTCGGTCTGAGCGCGACGCGCCGGCACAAGGGACGGCTCGGCGGCAACCGCGCGCGCCAGGGCCTGGTGCTGTCGGTGGCCGTGATGGCCATCATCCTGGCGCCGGCGATCCGCGTGGGTGCGGTCCCGCGCATCAACGACATCACCACCGACCCGAGTGATCCTCCGGTCTTCGTCGCCGCCGCGCAGCTCGAAGACAACCGCGGCCGCGACATGAGCTATCCGGGCGAGGACTTCGCGGCCCAGCAGCGTGAGGGCTATCCCGACATCAAGCCGCTGGAGATGGCCGTTCCGCCCGCCACCGCATTCGACAAGGCACGCGCCGCGCTGGCGTCGATGGAGCGGATGGAGATCGTCGGCGAGAGCAAGGAAGAAGGCCGCATCGAGGCGGTGCAGACCACTCGCCTGTTCAAGTTCCAGGACGACATCGTCGTGCGCATTCGTGCCGCCGGCGACGGCAGCCGCATCGACGCGCGCTCCAAATCGCGCGTCGGCAAAGGCGACCAGGGCGCCAACGCGCAGCGCATCCGCGAGCTCTTCGAGCTCATGCGCTGGCGCTGACCTCGGCGGCGATGTCCGGCGCCGAGGAAGCTCTGCTGCTGTGCGCCGATGCGCGCCCGGCACCCGTCATCGTCGTCCGCACGCAGCGCCTGGCGCGCCTGCTGCGCTTTCGCATCGCCGAGCTGCGCGAGAGCCAGGGCAGGACGGTCGCCGAAACTCCCGACATCCTGACCATCGACCACTGGGTGCAGCGTGCCTGGGAGACGGCCCTGCCCGGCGAACTGCTGCTGTCGGAGGCCGCCGAGCTGGCAGCGTGGGAAGGCATCATCGCCGCCGACGAGATCGGCCAGGTGCTCGACGTCGGCGCGGTGGCGAGCGAGTGCGCGGCGGCGTGGAAGCTCATCCATCGCTGGAGCGAGCCGGACTGGGAGCGCGAGGCGCTGACGGCCGAGAGCGAATCGTTCCTGCGCTGGCGTACGATCTTCGAACGGAACGCGCGCGCGCGGCGCTGGATCACCACGGCCGAGCTGCCCGCGCGCGTGCTGACGATGCTGCAGCCGGCGCGCAAGGTCGAAGGAAGCTCGCTGCCGCTGTTCGAGCGCGTGGCGACCACGGACGACAGCGCGCGCGTCGCTCCGGCCAGGATGGAGTTCGTCGGTTTCGAGCGCATCGAGCCGTACGTCCAGCGCCTGCGCGATGCCCTGGAGCGCGCCGGCACGATCATCGTCGACCACGATCTGGCCGATCGCGTCCCTGCCGCCGCCTCGCTGCGCGCGTTCGCGACTGTGCAGGACGAGGCGCGCAGCATCGCGCGCGAGATCTCCGAGCATCTTGCCACCGAGCCTGCCGCGCGCATCGGCGTGCTGGCCACGGACCTGACGCGCTACCGCGACATCGTCGAGGTGACCTTCCTCGAAGAGCTCGACCCGGCGGCGCTACTGCCCGGGCAGGAGCTGCGGCCTCGCCCGTTCGATCTTGCCGGCGCGCCCTCGCTGGCCGAGCACTGCGTGATCTCGCACGCGCTCGACCTGCTCGAGCTGGAGCTCGAGGGAAATCCGCGTTCGCTAGTCTCGCGGGTCCTTCTGGCGCCGTATCCGCGCAGCGGCGACGAATGCGACGAGGAGCTGGAGGCGCGCTCGATGACGGAGGCCGCGCTGCGGCGCCGCAACGTCGCACGCATCGATCTGTCCGAGCTCTCACGTCGCGTCTCGGTGGGCGCGCCGAAGTTCGCTGGCGGCCTTCGCGCGCTGTCCGAGCAGCTCGGCAAGGCCCGCGATGCGGCTGCGCCGAGCGTGGTCGCCAAGCGTTTCGTGCATCGCCTGCGCGCGATGGGCTGGCCCGGTCGCCGCCTGCAGGGTGATGAGGCAGTGGCGTTCGCGCGCTGGCGCGACGCGCTCGGCGATCTTGCCGCGCTCGAGGTGGTCGAGCCGGTCATGACCGAAACGCATGCGCGCCGTCGCCTGCGCGAGCTGTGCATGGCCGCCAGAGTGCAGTCGCCGTCGGCCGGCCTGCAGGTGCAGGTGATGGGTCTGCTGGACGGCGCCGGCCTGCGCTTCGATCGCATCTACGTCCTCGGCATGGATTCGGTCAGCTTTCCCGGATCGCTGCGTCCCAACGCGCTGCTGCCGCCGCGATGGCAGCGCGAGCATCGGTTGCCGCTGGCATCGGCCGAGGCCGAGCTCGAGTTCGCCGGTGCGGTATGGAACCGCGTGCTGCGATCGGCCGCCGAGGTTCGCGCCAGCTATTCGGTCAGCGCCGGCTCCGACGAGACGCGCAGCGCCAGCTCGTTCGTGGCGGCGCTGGCGGATGCGGACGAACCCGCGCTGCGTTCCCATTTGCCGTGGTTCGCCGTGCAGGCCGAAGGTGCTCTCGAGCCGCGGCCAGTGGAGACGGCCGTGCCCGCGCTGGTGCGAAGCGGTGCCACGACGATGCTGGTCGCGCACTCGCGCTGCCCGTTCCAGTCGCTCGCCGCCATCCGGCTCGGCGCCGACGCGCTGGAAGCCGAGCAGAGCCAGCCGGCCAACAACACGCGCGGCGAGCTCGTGCACGCGGCGCTGGCCAGCGTGCTCCCGCGCATCGGGTCGCGCAGCGCTCTGGCCGTCACCACCGACCGCGCGATCGCCGAGCTGGCGGTCGAAGGTGCCGCGGCGGCGCTGGCATCCGAGAAGGGCAGCGCAGTTCCCGAAACGCTCCGCGATGCGACGCGCGCGTGGCTGCAAGGCCTCGTCTCGGCATGGCTGATCTACGAGCGTGAGAATCGCGACGCAGACTGGAGCTTCGAGGCTGCCGAGCAGCGCTTCGTGGCCAGCTTCGAGGCCGGCGACGACGGCGATCCGATCCAGGTCACCTGCATCGTCGACCGCATGGACATGGTGGACGGCGGGCGCGTGCTCATCGACTACAAGACCGGCACGGCCGCGCATCGCGCCAGCGAGTGGAGCGGCGCGCGGCCCGACGACGCGCAGCTTCCGATCTACGCAGTCGCGGTCGCGCAGCGCTATCCCGACGTGCCGGTGACGGGACTTGCGTTCGCGCGCATCCAGACGCGCGAGAAGCTCGAGCTGATCGGCCGCTGCGACACGGCGCAGGCCAGGGGCTTCGGCCCTCCGGGCCCGCGCAGCGGCGATCACGCCGAATGGAACGGCTGGGACGAGGCGCTCGCGCGCATGACGGCCACTCTCGGCTCGCTGGCGGCGTCGTTCGCGCGCGGCGATTTCGCGGTCGATCCGCTGCACGAGGCGGCCACATGTCGCAATTGCCGCCGCCAGCGGCTGTGCCGCGTCTTCGAAGGCGTCGCCGCCGACGACGGCGACGAGACCGAGGCGATCGAGGAGTCATGAGTTCGGTTGCTGCCACGACCGTGCCGCCCGAGCCGGTTGCCGACGTCGCACAGCGCGCCCGTGCGCTCGCCGTCGATGCCAGCGTGGTGGTGCAGGCGCCGGCAGGGTCGGGAAAGACCGAGCTGCTGGTGCAACGCTTCCTTGCGCTGCTGGCCACGGTGGAACGGCCAGAGGCGATCCTGGCCATCACGTTCACGCGCAAGGCCGCGGCCGAGATGCGCGAGCGCATCCTGGAAGCGCTGCGCGGCGCCGAGCGCGGCGACGAGCCGAGCGGCGCCGCCGATGCGCAGCGCCTGCAGCTCGCGCGCGCCGCTCTGGTGCACGGACGCGATTGGAACCTGACCGAGAACCCCGCCCGACTGCAGGTTTTCACCATCGATGGTCTGTGCGCCCGCCTTGCGGGCGCGATGCCGCTGCTGAGCCGCCTCGGCGGATCGCCCGAGACTCTGGAAGACGCCGGCCCGCTGTATCGCGAGGCCGCGCGCCGCTGCCTCTACGGCGATGCGCGCCGCGACGATGCGGCGCTGGCCGAAGCCATCGACCTCGTGCTCGAGCGCGTCGAGATGGGCGTTGCCGGCCTCGAAGCGCGCCTGGTCGAGATGCTTTCGCGGCGCGAGCAGTGGACCGCGGCGGCCAGTGCGGTTCTGGAACGCCCCGAGCCATTGCTGGCCCGCATCGAGTCCGGCTTTGCCGCCGCGATGACCGACTGCACCGAGACGCTGGCGCGCCTGTTTCCCGAAAGCCTGCGCGAGCTCGCACACGAGGTCGCCGTGGCCACGCGCGATGCGCTGCGAGGGACGCCATACGTCTGCAACTGGCCGACTCTCGGCGAGCAATCGCGGCTTTCGTCGCGGCCGGAATCCATTCCTGCCTGGGCCGAGCTGCGCGCGCTCCTGATGACCGGGAAGTCGCTTCGCAAGCCTACCGGCCTCAACGTGCGCATGGGCGCAGGCGATCGCGCCGTCAAGGCTCGCTACTCGCTGCTGCTCGACGAGGCCGGCGCCCTTCCCACGCACCGGCTCGAGGAGCTGCTCGCCAATCTTGCCTGCGCCGGCGAGCTGCCAACCGAGGCCACCTTCAGCGGCGAGTCGCGTCGCGCGATGCTGGCGCTGCTGCGCGTGCTCCTGCATGCGCATCGCGAGCTGTGGCTGGTGTTTCGCGAGCGGCGCGCAGTCGACTTCGTGCAGGTCGCCGCCGGCGCGCTTTCGGCGCTCGGCAGCACCGAGACGCCGAGCGAGCTGCTCCAGCATCTGGACACGCGCATCTCGCACCTTCTGGTCGACGAGTTCCAGGACACCAACCTGGTCCAGTGCGAGCTGGTGGCACGTCTGACCTCGGCATGGACGCCGCGCGATGGCCGGTCCCTGTTCCTGGTCGGCGATCCGATGCAGTCGATCTACCGCTTCCGCAAGGCCGAGGTGGGGCTGTTCCTGCGCGCCTTCGAAGGCGAGCTGTTCGACCACGTCGCGGCCGACCCGGTGCGGCTGCAGGTGAACTTCCGCTCCGAGCGGCGCGTGCTCTCCTGGATCAATCGCGTCTTCGCGACCGTGCTCGGCGACGTCGACGATGCGCGGCGCGGCCTGGTGTCGTTCGCACCTTCGAGCGCGCGTCCCGGCGCGGGCGAGGGAGACGAGGTGCGGCTGTACTCGTGGCGCGCCCTTACCGGCGCCGACGACAGGGGACGGGGTGAGGCGCGAGGGCTTGCCGATCTCGTCGTTGCGGATCTGCTGCCTGCTGCGCGTGGCCGCGGCGGCAAGCTGGCGATCCTGGTGCGGTCGCGTTCGCACGCGCTGCCCCTGCTGGCCGAGCTTCGCGCCAGGGCAGTACGCTACCGCGCGCCCGGCTTCGACATGCTCGCCAATCGTGCGGTCGTCAGCGACCTGGCTTCGCTCGCGCGCGCGATCGTGCATCCCGCCGATCGCCTGAGCTGGCTGGCAGTGCTGCGCTCGCCGATGGTCGGCGTGACGCTGGCCGATCTGCTTCGCCTCGTCGAACCCGAGGTTGCCGAGGCACGCGCGCGCGCCGACCGCGTGCCGCCGCGACTGATCGCGGCAACGTTGCGCGATCCCGAGGCCTTGCAGCGCGTCAGCGACGACGGCCGTGCCCGCATCGAGAAGGCGAGGGTGGCGCTGACCTCGGCTCGTTGCCGGCTGGGCACCGTTCCGGTCGATCGCGTCGTGCGCAGCGCATGGATCGCGCTCGGCGGCCCGGCCTGCGCCGATGCCGAAGGCTTGCTCGACGCCGAGCAGTTCTTCTCGCTCCTGCCGGTGTGCACGCAGCGGGCGGCGCTCGACCTGGACGAGCTCGAATGGCGCCTGCAGACGCTCGAGGCCAGCGTCGATCCGGATCCGGACATCGCGGTCGAGGTCATGACCATCCACAAGGCCAAGGGGCTGCAGTTCGACACCGTCGTGCTGCCGCGCCTGGACGGTGCCACGCGCGGCAACACCGCGGTCGCCGTGACGATGGAGACCGATGCCGCCACCGGGCAGATCGAGATGATGGCGCTGGCGCCGGCGCGAGGCCGCACCGATCTGGACGAGGAGGCGCGCTACAAGCTGCTGGCGCGCCGCGAGCGCGAGCGCGAAGGCGCCGAGCTGCGGCGCATGCTCTACGTGGCCGCCACGCGCGCCGAGCATCGTCTGGTGCTGTCGGCGACGGCGCCGAAGGAAGGAAAGGCGGCGCCGCGCGGGACGGCGCTCGCCGCGCTCGAGCCGGCCCTCAGCGCGGCCGACATCGTCACGCAGGATTGCCCCGCCGTGTCGGCCGCGGCGCTGCGGCCGCCGATGCGTGTTGCCGCCAGTTACCAGCCGATTCCGCCCGCGGTTGCGGTGCAGCCTCGCACCGTGGTCGTGCAGCGGCCCTCGGAAGCCGGCAGCGAAGAGCGCGACGAGCTCGAGATGGCGACAACGCTGCGGGCCATCCACATCGGCAAGGTCACGCACGCCGCCGTCGAACGCATCACGACCGAAGGTTTGAATGCGTGGCCGGTGCAGCGCGTGGCGCGCGAGCACGAGTGGATCGAGCTTCGATTGCGCAGCGCCGGCGCGGCCGCCGAGGATCTGGCCGACTGCGTCAAAGCCGTGGAGGAATCGATCACCGCGCTGCTCGGCGACCACAGGGGCCGCTGGATCGTGGCGCCTCACGCCGAGGCTCGCACCGAGCTGCCGCTGACCGAGCTCGCCAGCTCGGTCGCCACGCGGGCGAGCATCGATCGCACGTTCGTCGACGACGGCGTTCGCTGGATCATCGACCTCAAGACGGGCAGGCCCGAGCGTGGATCGCGCGAGTATCGCGGTCTGAGCCGGGACGAGGCGGCGCGGCGGTATGTGGCGGCGCATGCGGCCGAATACGCCGCGCAGCTTCGCGAGTACCGGCGCCTGATCGAGGCCGCACGCGCCGAGCTTCCCGCCGCCACGTCGCAGCTGCCGGTGCGGCTCGGACTTTTCTTTGCCCGCCTGCCCGAGGCACACCGGTGGCAGGAAATCGGCGAGACGCCGCAGGAGTAGCAATCGATGTCGCAGGAGCAGGTTCGTTACGAGCTGCAGGATGGAATCGCCGTCGTCACCGTCGACGACGGCCGCGCCAACGCGCTGTCACATGCGGTGCTCGGTGCGCTCGGCGCTGTCCTGGAACGTGCGGAGCGCGACGAGGCCAGGGCCGTCGTGATGGCCGGACGGCCCGGACGTTTTTGCGCGGGCTTCGACCTGACCGTCATGATGGCGGGCGCGCGCGAGCGGCGCATGCTGGTCGAGGAAGGCGCGCGGCTGTTCCTGCGCATGTACGAGTTCCCGCGCCCGATCGTCGTGGCGTGCAGCGGACATGCACTGGCTGCCGGCGCGGTCTGGCTGACGGTCTGCGACTGGCGCGTGGGCGCGGACGTCGACGCCAAGATCGGCCTGAACGAGGTGGCCATCGGTTTGCCGCTTCCGGTCTTCGCGCTCGAACTGGCTCGCGCTCGCCTGGCCGGCCACCGCGTGCTCGAAGCCACGGCGCATGCGCGCATCTACTCACCGCGCGAGGCTGCCGAGGTCGGTTATCTGGACGAAGTGGTGTCGCCCGATGCCGTGCTGGCAACCGCGATGACGCGCGCGACGGCGCTCGGTGCGCTCAAGGACCCGGCCTACAGCTACACCAAGCACATGGTCAGGGTCTCGGTGGCGCGCCACATCCGCGACACGCTCGAAGAGGACATGGACAAGATCGGCTGACGCGGCGCGCGACGCGCCGCAGCGGCCAGCGTGCGCGATCCTTCGCGCACGGCGGGAGCATGCGATGGCAGAGCTGTTCGATTCCCTGAGCGAGGATTTGCGAGACTTCGTGCATGCGCAGCCGATCTTCTTCGTTGCCACGGCGCCGCTGGCCGCGGACGGACACGTTAACCTGTCGCCGAAGGGCATGGACACGCTACGCGTGCTCGGCCCCGATCGCGTCGCATACCTGGACCTGACGGGCAGTGGCAACGAGACCTCGGCGCACCTGCTGGAGAATGGACGCGTCACCATCATGCTGTGCAGCTTCGCAGCGACCGCACGCATCCTTCGCATCTATGGCCGCGGAAAAGCCGTGCTTCCCACCGACGATGCCTGGCCGGCGTTGCGCGCGAGTTTCGGAGAGTTCCCAGGGGTGCGGCAGATCATCGACATCGAGATCGTTCGCGTCCAGACCTCGTGCGGCTACGCGGTGCCGCGCATGGAGCTCGTCGAGCCCAGGGATACGCTGATCCGCTGGGCCGACAAGAAAGGAGAAGCAGGCATCCGGAGTTACCAGCGCGACCGCAACGCCCGCAGTCTGGACGGACTGCCCACTCCGATCGGGACGCAGACGAAGTAATCCGGTGCTTCCTTGCGGCCCGCCACCGGCGGTGCCACCATCGCCTCGATGGGCGATTCGTCGCAGGTTCACTTCATCGTCTACTCCGATGTCCTGTGTCCGTGGTGCTACAACGCCGCGGTGACGCTGACACGGCTGCATGAAGAAGTAGGTGACGTCCTGTCGCTGCAGTGGAAGAGCTTTCTGCTGCGTCCGGTTGCCCAGCCCAAGTCTCCCGAAGCGTTTCGCCGCTACACCGAATCCTGGATGCGTCCGGCCGCCGCCGCCGATGCGGGCGAGTTCCGCACCTGGTCCAGCCAGGAGGCACCGCCGTCGCACTCGATCCCGCCGGCTCTCGCCGTCAAGGCCGCTGCACGGCAGGACGCGTTCGAACGCTACCACCTGGCGCTGATGCACGCGTACTTCGCCGAGAGTCGCAACGTCACCGAGGCCGACAACATTCTCGCCGTCGCGCGCGAGTGCGGCCTGGACGTCGCAAGGTTCGAGCGCGACTTCGACGATCCCGCAACGCTGGCCGAAGTGCTCGCCGATCATCGGGAGGCAGTCTCGCTCGAGATCCACGGCGTGCCCTGCGTGGTCGTCGAGGGCTTCCCGCTTCCCGGTGCGCAGGAGCGTGCCGTCTACGAGAACGTCCTTGTCCGGATGCTCGAGCGAAAGAAGGTTCCCGCATGAAATCGCCCGCAAACCTCGATGCCTCGTTTCGCGCTCTGGAACAGGACGCGCAGGCCATCTCCGACGTCATCGTCTCCAACCGGCGCCGTATCCACGAGCATCCCGAGCTCGGGCTGACCCTGCCGAAGACGCAGTCGGTCGTCGTCTCCGAGCTCGAGCGCATCGGCGTCACCGGCATTCGCACCGGCGCCGGCCTGAGCTCGGTGGTCGCCGACATCGAGGGCACCGCAGGCGCCGGCCGGCGCGTGGCGCTGCGCGCCGACATGGATGCGCTGCCGCTGAGCGAGCACAACGATCTTCCTTTCGCGTCCAAGGTTGCCGGCTGCATGCATGCCTGCGGTCACGACGCTCACGTGGCGATGCTGCTCGGCGCGGCCGAAGTGCTGATGAAGAACCGCCACCGCTTCGCCGGATCGGTGCGCCTGATGTTCCAGCCCGGCGAGGAGGGTTTCGGCGGCGCGCAGATCATGATCGACGAAGGCGTGCTCGACGGCGTCGAGGCCGCCTTCGCGCTGCACATCGATTCGAGCACGCCGCTGCATACGCTGGCGCTTCGCAAGGGCCCGATCATGGCGTCGGCCGATTCGTTCGCGGTGATCTTCCGCGGCGCCGGCGGACACGCCTCGATGCCGCACCTGACCCGCGATCCCATTCCGGCCATCGGTCCGTTCGTCGACGGCCTCTCGCACGTGGCCGCACGCGAGACCGATCCCGACGATCGCGCCGTCTTCACCGTCACCAAGGTCAACGCTGGCACCACGCTGAACGTGATCCCGCCGCTGGCCGAATGCTACGGAACGATCCGGACGCTCAGCGTCAAGCGCCGCAAGACGGCGCACGAGCAGCTGCGGCGCGTCGCCGAAGGAGTTGCGGCATCGCGCGGGCTTACGGTGGACGTGACGGTCCATCAGGGCTACCCGCCCACCGTCAATCACGACGCTCCCGTCGAGCTGATCTCGCAGACGGCACGCGACCTCGGCATGCGAGTCCACGAGATGCCGTCGCCGATGATGGGCGCCGAGGATTTCTCCTACGTGCTCGAGAACGTGCCTGGAGCCATCGCCTTCCTCGGCGTGCGCTGCGAAGGCGGCGGTCCCTTGCACTCCGATCTGATGAAGATGGATGAGTCGATGCTGGCCAAAGGCTCGGCGCTGCACGCAGCCGCCGCGCTGCGCATGCTGTCGGCGGCGTAAGAAAAGAGCTCAGGTCCGGCATTTCTTTGCCCGGCGCCCTGCGGTTCACGATCAGCACGGGCTTTCGTCGTGTTCTCGAAGGCCCCGTCGTCGAAGGCGAGCAGGTGAGGGGAATGGCCGTCCATGCCGCGGCACACCTATGGCAACCGCCGTGCCATGCCGGTCGCGCCGCGGCTTGGGCGGCGGGCGCGAGGTCCGTACGGCCATCGAGCGATGCGCGGTGCGATGCACGCTCGGCCGGCTCGAGAATTACGACCAACGCGCGCCGCAGTTGTCGAAACGCCGCGGCCTCGGGCGACCAGTCTCAGGAGGCCCCGCTCTTGGGCGCCCTGCCGGAGGAACGAGACGATGAAATACATGTGCATGGCCTACGAAGAGGAGGCGGTGCTGGACGCGCTCTCGCGTCAGGAGTGGGACAGCCTGCGCCGCGAGACCATCGATTACGTCGACGAGCTCCAGCGCAGCGGGCGTCTGATCCTGTCCGAGCCACTGCAGAGCGTGCGGACCGCGGCGACGGTGCGCGTTCGGGACGGCCGAACCGTCACCACTGACGGACCCTTCGCCGAGACCAAGGAGACGCTCGGCGGCTTCTTCCTGATCGAGGCGCGCGACCTCAACGAAGCCATCGAGGTCGCGTCGCGATGGCCTTCGGCTCGCATCGGAAGCATCGAGGTGCGCCCGCTCGAGGCCGGATTGAGCGCGGACCGGCGGTACCACTGAGCGGCTGACTTCGCTGCCGGGCTTCGGATCGATCGCGAAGTGCCTGGCAATAGCAGTGGTCCGTGACGCGGCTCGGTGTCGTGCCACACCGGTCGCCACGCCGGCATCGCACGGATGGTCATGGCGATGTCCGGGTCCGCATCGACGTCCGGGCACCGCTGCGGCAAAGGCGGCAGCGACCGCGAAAACCCCATCGGCGTGGCAACGGTTCTCTCGGCGCTTGCCGCCGCGTTCCGGCCATGATCTTCGCCCGTCGTGCGGGTCCCCGAGGCCACCAGCGCCATCTTTTTCACACTCGCGGCGATGCTCGTTGCGTCGCTCCCCTATCTCGTTCCGGCCAGCTCGTGGGTAGTCGTCCTCATGGGCATCGGTGCCGCAGTCATGCTTCTGCGCATGGCGGCGCTGCAGGATCGGCGTCGTCGCATCAGCGAACGCGAAACCGAAGAGCGCCTTCGCATCGAGGCGCGCCTGCACATGATCACCGACACACTGCCGGTGCTGGTCGCTTACGTGGACACGTTCGAGCGATACCGCTTCGTCAACGGTACCTATCGCGAGTGGCTCGGCCAGACGCCGGGTTCGATCGAAGGACGCACGATGCGCGACGTGCTCGGCGAGGCTGCCTACGAACGGCTGCGACCGCACGCCCGCGCCGCGCTTGCCGGCGAGCGCCAGTCCTTCACGTCGGAGATCCCGTACAGGACCGGTCCTCGGCACGTGCGCGTCGAGTACGTTCCCCATCGCGTCGACGGCCGCATCGTCGGTTTCGTCAGCCACGTCAGCGACGTCAGCGAGGCTGCTCAGGCCGCGCAGGAAAGGATCGAGCTGCTCGATCGCGAGCGCTCCGCCCGCAACGAGGCCGAGACCCTCAACCGGATCGGTCGCAGCCTGACGGCCGAGCTCGAGACCGAGAAGCTCGTCCAGCTCATCACCGACGAGAGCACGCGCATCACGGGCGCCGAGTTCGGCGCGTTTTTCCGCAACGCCGTCGACGAGCGCGGCGCCCACTACCTGCTGCACACGCTCTCGGGCGCGATGCGGGACCACTTCGCGCACCTGCCCTCGCCGCGCAAGACCCCGATGTTCGCGGCCACCTTCGACGGCACCGCACCGGTGCGGCTCGACGATGTGCGCAAGGACCCGCGCTTCGGCAGGAACCCTCCGTACAACGGCCTTCCGTCGGGCCATCTTCCCGTGGTCAGCTATCTTGCCGTGCCGGTGATCTCCGCCTCTGGCGAGGTCTTCGGCGGACTCTTCTTCGGCCATTCGCGAGCGGGCGTCTTCACCGACCAGCACGAGCGGATCGTGATGGGCATCGCCAGCCAGGCATCGATCGCGCTCGACAACGCGCGGCTGTACGAGGCGGCCAAGGAAGCCGACCGGCGCAAGGACGAGTTCCTGGCCATGCTCGCGCACGAGCTGCGCAACCCTCTCTCGCCCATCGTCGCCTCGCTGCAGGTGATGCGGCTGGACGACGGCGCCGAGGCGCAGTCGCACGCGCGCGACGTCATCGAGCGTCAGGTCCAGCGGATGGTGCGCCTGATCGACGATCTGCTCGACGTCTCCCGGATCACGCGCGGCAAGATCCAGCTCAGGCGCGAGATCGTGGACCTTCGGCGTCTGGCCGAGCAGGCCGTCGAAGCGACGCGCTCGCTGATGACGTCGCGCAGCCACCGCCTGCACGTCACCGTCGCCGCGCAACCGGTTCCCGTTCTCGCCGACCCGGTGCGCATCGAACAGGTGCTGACCAACCTCCTGGACAACGCGGCCAAGTACACGGAGCCCTCCGGCGACATCTGGCTCGACGTGCGGGTGCAGAACGATCGCGCAGTGGCCGAGGTGCGCGACACCGGCATCGGAATTCCGCCGAGCGCGCTGCCGTCGATGTTCGATCTTTTCGCGCAGGCCGAGCGCACGCTCGATCGCGCGGCCGGCGGTCTCGGCATCGGGCTGACGCTGGTGCGACGGCTGGTGGAGTTGCACGAAGGTTCGATCGAGGCCAGCAGCGATGGCGTGGGCAAGGGAAGCCGCTTCGTCATGCGCCTTCCACTCTCGGCGGACGAGGCGGCGGTCGCGGTTCCGGATCGCGTGATGAATTCGGACGAGGACGTCGGCCGCTCGATTCGCGTGCTGGTCGTCGACGACAACCCCGACATCACCGTCACGTTCTCCGAGCTGCTGCGCACTCTCGGCCACGACGTGCGTACCGCCGATTCCGGTCCCGCGGCCCTCGATGCCGCGCGCGCGTTCGCACCGCAGCTGATCCTGCTCGACCTCGGGCTTCCGGGCATGAGCGGATACGAGGTTGCGCAGCGGCTCCGGCGCCAGCCCGAGACCGCGGGCGCGCGCATCGTAGCCGTCAGCGGCTACGCGCAGGACGGAGATCGCGAGCGTTCGCGCAAGGCCGGCTTTGACGAGCATCTGGCCAAGCCAGTGGACCTGGTTCGCTTCCGTCAGATCCTCGCCGAGATCTGACGCCCGCTACTGCGGCTGGATCCGGTAGATGCTGCTGTTGCCATTGATGATGTAGATCTCGCCGCGTGCATCCTCGCCCCAGGAAACGACACCGGCGAAGAAGGCACCGGCGGACTTCGCGTCGCTGGTGCGATCGGTGACGGTCGTGGCCTCGCCTCCTACGACCTCGAAGGTCCGGATGAAGGCCGAGCAGAGGTCGGAGAAGAAATAGGTTCCGGTAAATGCGGTCATCGCGCAGCCGCGGTACACGAAGCCGCCCATGACGGCGCAGCCTCCGCCTCCGCGGTGCGGATAGTCGTGCACCGGCATCGTAAAGCCGGTCGGCGGGTCGGGACATGGCTCCCTGTTGCAGATGGCGCCTTCGAACGTGTTCCAGCCGTAATTCTCGCCGCCGGTGCTGGTGCCGGGCGCGTAGCTGATCTCCTCGCGCTCGTCGGCACCGACGTCGCCGATATACAGATCGCCGTTGGCCCGGTCGAAGCTGAAGCGCCACGGATTGCGCAGCCCCTTGGCCCACACGTACTCGAGGTCGGTCGTGCCGTCGACGTAGTCCGGGTTGCTGGCCGGCACCGTGGCAAACGGCGCCGAATCGTGGTCGACGTCCAGGCGCAGCAGCTTGCCGAGCATCGAGCCGTCGTCCTGCGCGTTCACGCCTTCGCCGCCGTCCCCCATGCTCCAATACAGGTATCCGTCGGCGCCGAACTGCACCTGGCCGCCGTTGTGGTTGGCAGCACCCGGATGCGGCACGACCAGCAGCTCGTGCGCAGTCGACTCGTCTGCGACGTTCGGGTCGCCGGAGTCGACCTCATAACGCGCAAGCACCAGGTCACCGGAGGTATTGGTGTAGCTGACGAAGAAGCGGCCATTGCTCTCGTAGTCCGGGTCGAACGCCATGCTGAACAGCCCGCGCTCCCCGCCCGTCGTGGTCAGGTCGTTGATGTCCAGGAAGGGAATCGGATCCACCGAGCCGTCGATGAGGTTCAGGATGCGGATGTAGCCGGCTCGCTCGACGACGAACAGACGCCGCGCATCCAGGCGCGGCGCGGTCAGGAAGGTCGGATCGGTGAAATCGCTGCTAACGAAGATCGCATCGATGTGCGTGCTGGGCGACGACTCGACGCCCGTACAGATGGCGCTGGCATTCTCCAGCTGGCACAGCCCCGAGCACCCGTCGCCGTCGGTCAGATTGGTGTCGTCGCATTCCTCTGGCAGCTCCGCGACGCCGTCGCCGCACTCGGGCGGCAGCACGCACTGGCATGCCTGACTGCACAGCCCGGGACAATCGGCGTCGTCGCCGATCTCGCAGTCCTGGCTCGGGCCCTTGATGGCATCGCCGCATACCGGCGAGAGAGACCGCACCAGATGCTCGGTCGTGTCGTCCTGGATCGTTCGGATCGCATCGAGGTCGCCGGTGGTGGTGCAGCCGCCGCGACTTTCGGCGCTCGAAAAGCCCGCAACGAGCCTTTCGTAAGCGGTGGCCAGGCATCCGGCGGTCGGGCCCTGGCCGCGCGCCGCAGGCTTGCCGTAGCAGGCCAGGCGGCCATAAAGGTAGCGGCCCGCCGCCTGCAGCTTGGTCGCTGCGCAGGCGCGCGCCTGGTCGGTGGGTTCGGGCGCAAGCAGCGTATCGATGTCGGCGTGTGCGTCGGTGACTGCCGTCTCGGGCGTGCTCTCGTCGTCGGCCGTGACGCAGCCGCCGAGAAGCTCGGCCTTGTCGAACGCCGTCGTCAGTTTGTCCGCGGCGCGTCCGAGGCACTCGGGGTCGACGGGCTCGTCGCCGCGCAGCGCACTGGTGTGGCAGGTGAAGATGGCCTTGGCGTACTTGGCCGCGGCCTTGGTCTTGGAGCCGCCGCAGCGGTCGGCGGCCGGGCTTGCCTGCGAAGTCGCGGCCGGCGCCGCGGTCAGCGCGGCAACGAGGGCCGCGACGAAGAGCTTCCGGTTCATGTGACCTCCTCCCGGCATGGCCCTGGGCCGCGCCAGATCACGCCTCTGTATCGCGCGAAGCGCGGGCGGAGGCCAGCCTGTTTTCCGATGCGCAGGTGAAGTCCCCCACGCCGCAGCAATCTCGGGCGCGCTAGCTTGCAGCGCCGCTTGATGGCGGCAGGCCTGGAACGCTGCCGAGCTGCGGGCCGCGACAGGCCGAGCGATTCTCTCCATGGAGGAACCGATGGCCGCTGCCGGGAAGCTGAGCCCTCCCGCGATGTCGGGAAAGATGCTCGTCAAATTGCGCCCCGGGCTGGCGCTTGGCGCTGCCGCCAGCGGCCGCCTCGAGCCGCTTTACGAGCGGCAGGCCGTATTCGGCGCAGCCGCTCAGCCGGCCTGGTTCCTGGCCGAGCTGAAGGACGGCGCGGCCACGCCTTGGGACTGCGCGCACGCACGCGTGGCCGACCAACTCGGCGTGGACGGGAGCGACGTCCTGTTCGTGGAGCCCGACATCGTCCATGACATCTACACGGACGACTCCGAGCCGATTCCGGAAGGGTTCCAGTTCGGCGCTTCCTGCGATCCCATCAATGCCGATGCCCGCCACGGCAAGCCGCCCACGCCGCCCGACTTCGCCTGGCACCTCGGGCCGGACTTCACGCAGCTGCACGACGCGCGCCGCAAGGTGAAGTTCACGGGGCCGCATCGGACGCGCATCGCGCACTTCGATACCGGCTACCTGCCTCAGCACGCTTCGACGCCTCGTCACATCGACCTCGATCTGCAGCGCAACTACGTCGACGGCGGCAAGAACGGCTCCTCGGCTGCCGACCCCGACAACCGGCGCATCCTTTTCGACAACAGCGGTCACGGCACGGGAACGCTGAGCATTCTTGCGGGAAAGTGGGACGATATCGGCGCCTATGGGCGCGACATGGGCGGTGCGCCCGATGCCATGGTGGTGCCGATCCGCATCGCCGACAGCGTGGTGCTGCTGCATACCAGCGCCTTCGCCAAGGCGCTCCAGTACGTCACCGACCACGGATGCGACGTCGTCACGATGAGCATGGGAGGCCTGCCCTCGCGCTTGTGGCGCGAAGCGGTGGACGACGCGTACATGCGCGGTGTCTGCATCGTGGCGGCAGCGGGCAACAACGCGAACGCGATCCCGACGCGACACATCGTTTACCCGGCGCGCTATGGCCGTGTCATCGCCGCATGCGGAGTGATGGCCAATCACATGCCCTACGCCCAGCTGACCGGCATCAAGACTCTGGAAGGAAACTACGGCCCCGACAGCTGCATGGCGTCGGCGATCTCGGCCTACACGCCCAACGTTCCGTGGGCCCGCTACGAGTGCCCGAATCTGGTTCGTCTCAATGGCGAAGGGACTTCCTCTGCTACACCGCAGGTCGCGGCGGCCGCTGCGCTCTGGTTGGAGAAGCACAAGGGCGCCAACCTTCCTCGAACCTGGCAGCGCGTGGAAGCCGTACGTCACGCGCTGTTCAGCACCGCGCGCCAGGTGGCCGGGCAGAGCGACAAACTTGGTCGCGGGATCCTGCGGGCCGCCGATGCCCTTGCCGTCGCGCCCACGCTCGGGCTGCCTCAGACTCCGTCGGACCGCGATTCCTTCGCCTTTCTGCGCGTGCTGACCGGCCTCGGAGTCGGAGAGCCGCCGCCTCGCGAGCAGATGTTCAACGTCGAGATGACGCAGCGCTGGGTGGTGAACAAGCGGCTGCAGGAGCTGGTTCCAGACCCGGCAACCATTTTCGACGTCGACAAGGAAACGACGCGCAAGATCATGGAGGCCGTCATCGAGGATGAGGGTGCGTCGCTGGCACTGCGGCGCCATCTGGCTTTGCGTTATCCGGCAGCGACCGGCGGTGCGATGCCGCCGGTCCTGAAGAATGCCGCTTCGAATGACGTCGTTCCCAAGCCCACCGCGGCCTGCGACATGACGCCAAGCACGCCAGAGCCTCCTTATCGGCGCCTGCGGGTTTATGCGGTCGATCCCAGCCAGTCGGTCAGACTGGACACCGCCAATAGCAACGAGGTCACCGTCCACGTGCGGTGGGAGAAGGACCTGGAGCCCGGGCCGATTGGCGAGTACCTGGCCGTCGAAGACATCGACTTCGCGACGCAGCAGGCCTATCCGCCCGTCGACCTGAATGATGAAAAACTGCTCGCCCAGGACGGTTGGGCCCCCTCGGAAGGCAACGCACAGTTCCACCAGCAGATGACATACGCGGTGGCGATGAAGACGGTGGAACACTTCGAGAAGGCGCTGGGGCGGCCCGTGCTATGGCGACCGGAGAACGACGCTTTTCGCAAACGTCTGATCATCCGGCCGCACGCTCTCCTGCAGGCGAATGCGTATTACAGTCCGGAGAAGATCGCGCTCGAGTTCGGGTACTTCGACATCCCCACTGATGCCGGCGGCGATCAGATGCCCGGCAGCCGCGTCTACACCTGTCTGTCGCACGACATCATCGCTCACGAGACGGCGCACGCCGTGCTCGATGGCATGCACAGGCGATTCAACGAGCCGAGCAATCCCGACGTGCTGGCCCTTCACGAAGCCTTCGCGGACATCGTGGCGCTGCTGCAACATTTCACGATCCCGGAGATCCTCGAACGCGAGATCGCGCGAATTCGCGGTGACATCGAAGCCGAGTCCATGCTCGGCAGCCTCGCGCTGCAGCTCGGACAGGCGAGTTTCGGGCGGGGCGCTCTGCGCCAGGCGGTCGGTTCAAGAGATTCCGGCCAGTGGACGCGGTTGCCGCAGGATCCGACGGAGCTGCAACGTCGTCTGACTCCGCACTCGCGCGGAGCCGTGCTGGTCGCCGCGATCTTCGACGCCTTCATCGCGATCTACAAGACGCGGACCGCCGATCTTCTGCGCATCTACACGCATGGTACGGGCGTCCTCCCCGCCGGCGCGATCCATCCGGATCTCGTGCGACGCCTGGCGATGGAAGCCAGCAAGCTTGCGGGTCACGTCCTGAGCATTTGCATCCGGGCTCTCGACTATCTGCCGCCGGTCGACGTCACGTTCTTCGAGTATCTGCGTGCATTGATCACTGCGGACTACGATCTGGTCGCCGACGACCGGTACAACTATCGCGTGGCGTTCGTGGAGGCCTTTCGGCGGCGTGGCATCTACCCTGTGGCGCTAGGACGGGACGGCGGAGGTCATCGCACTCTGTCGGTCGAGACGCTGCGCTGGAAGGGCATCGACGAGAGCGACATCGACCAGAACGCCCTCGATGTCATTTCCTGGCACTACTCGACGATGGTCGAAAGCCTCCGAGAGTTCGTCGACAAGTGTGCCTACGTCGAGAATCGTAGTGCCTTGCATGCGCTGGCAGTGACGTATCGGGAGCAGCTGACTACTCATCTGCGCGCCGCTTTCCGACTATCGACGGAATTCGCTTCGGCGGTCGGCATCGACCCCGATCTGGAGTTTCATGTCGAGGAGCTGCGCCGCGCGATCAGGGTCACTCCGGACGGCAGACACATTCCCCAGGTCGTCGTCATTCTTACACAGACCAGGGAGATCGCTGCGACGGACGACACGCCAGCTTTCACGTTCCGCGGCGGCGCCACCATCCTGGCTGATCTGTCGGTTCCCGTGGTCAAGTATTGCATCGTCAAGAAGATCGACACGCTGTCGCGCCAGCAGCGCACCGCCGAGTTCGTCCGCGACGCGACCTCCGATCCGCTGCGCGCTCTGGTCTTCGGGTGTGCCGGCAACGAGCCGTTCGCGGTTCTGCACGCCTTGGCGGACGACGGGCTCTGAGGCGGCGCCGGCTACTCGACGATCCGCACCAGCGTCCCTTCGTCGACGGCGTCGAACAGCTCGCAGACGTCGGCGCTGCTCATGCGGATGCACCCGTGCGATGCCGGCGTGCCGAGCGAAGCCTCGTCGGGCGTGCCGTGGATGTAGATGTAGCGGCGGTAGGTATCGACCTTTCCGCCGAGGTTGCGGCCTTCCTCGAGGCCGCTCAGCCACAGGATCCGCGTCAGGATCCAGTCGCGCGACGGCTCCGCCGCAAACGCCTGCTCGTCGCAGATCTCGCCATTCCAGCAGCGCGCGCGGAACACGGCGCCAGGCGGTGCATCGGCACCGATCTTTTCGCGGATGACGTGATTGCCGCGCGGCGTGCGGTAGCTTCCTTCGACCTCGCCCGCGCCCGCGGCCGCAGTCGAGACGCGGTAGGAGGCGATGACCTCGTCGCCGTCTCGCAGCTCGAGCGTCTGGTCGGCAATGCGTACGATGATCGAGCGCAGCGGCGCCTCCCTATGAGGCCGCTTTGCGAAGGTCGGGCAGCTGATAGCCTTTCTCCGACAGCTGCGCGCGGATGACCTTCTTGTCGAGCTTGCCCGTGGAGGTCAGCGGCAGCGACGGTACGAACAGCACGTCGTCGGGAAGCTGCCACTTGGCGAACGTGCTTCCGAGATGCTCGAGCACCTGTTCCTTGGACACCTGCGCTCCCTGCGAGCACACCACCAGCGCCACCGGCCGCTCGTCCCACTTCGGATGCGGCTGCGCCACGACCGCGGCCTGCGCGACGCCGGCGATGGCACAGATGTCGTTCTCGATGTCGACCGAAGAGATCCACTCGCCGCCGGACTTGATCAGGTCCTTGCTGCGGTCGGCGATGATCAGGTACTGCTCGGGATCGATCTTGGCCACGTCGCCGGTGACGAGCCAGCCATCGTGGAACTTGGAAGGCTGCGGGTTGTTGAAGTACTCGGCCGCGATCCATGGTCCGCGGATCAGCAGCTCGCCCACGGTCTTGCCGTCGTGCGGGAGCGGGTTCCAGTTCTCGTCGAAGATCTCGATCTCGATGCCGGGCAATGTCAGCCCGGCCTTGACGATGTTCTCGAACTGCTGATCCTCGCTGATGCCGAGGTGCGCACGCTTGGCGACCTTGCGCGAGAGCGTGCCGAGCGGATTGGTCTCGGTCATTCCCCAGCCCTGGATCATCTCGACCCCGAGCTTGTCCCAGTACCAGCGGATCAGAGACGCCGGAGGCGCCGAGCCGCCGCACGTGACGCGGGTAAGGGAGCTGAGATCCCAGCGTCCCGGCTCGGCTTCGATGGCCGCGCGAATGCCCTGCCAGATGGTGGGAACACCGGCCGAGACCGTGACCTTCTCGGCGGCCATCAGGTCGAGCATGTCCTTGGGCGTCATGAAGCGGTTGGGCAGCACCTGCTTGCAGCCGAGCATCGTGGCCGTGTAGGGCAGGCCCCAGCTCATCGCATGGAACATCGGCACGATGGGACAAACCGCATCGACCGCCGACAGGCCGATGGCGTCCGTCATCGCCTGCGCCATCGTGTGCAGGTAGGTCGAACGGTTGGTGTACATGACACCTTTGGGATCGCCCGTGGTGCCGCTGGTGTAGCAAAGGCCCATGGGCGAGTGCTCGTCCAGCTCGGGCCATGCGAACGGCTGATCGGTAGTGGCAAGGAAATTCTCGTAGTCGACCGCGCCGGGAAGCGAGCTCTTCCATTGGCCGGATTCCGAGCACACCACCCACTTCTCGACGGTCGGACACCTGGCGGCCAGCGGCTCGAGCAGCGGAAGCAGGTCCTCGTCGACGAAGATCACGCGATCGGAGGCGTGGTTGATGATGTACTCGAGGTCGCGCGCACCCAGCCGGATGTTGAGCGTGTGCAGGACCGCCCCCATGCACGGCACCGCGAAGTACAGCTCGAGATGACGGTGGTTGTTCCACTGGAACGTGGCCACGCGGTCGCCGGTCCGGATGCCTGTGGCCGCCAGGGCATGGGCAGCGCGGTGTGCGCGCCTGCGCGTGTCGGCGAGCGTCTGACGGTGCATGCCGGTGGCCGTGCGCGTGACGATCTCTTCGCCAGGCGACAGCAGCGGCCCGCGTTCCATCAATCGCGACATCAACAGCGGCGTCTTCTGCATCGTCATGGTGCTCTCCTGAATGGGGTCAGGTCCTGCATCCGAATGTTTTGATGCTTCGCGTCAGCGTCGGACCCGCCCGCTACTCTCATAGTCGTTACGCCGCGACGACGAAATCCTCCGTCTCTTGCCACGACCACCGCGCCAGCTCGGTGCGGACGCGAGCACGCGCCTGGGCACCTGCGATCGCGCTGATGGCGAAAGGCCGCGGCGACATGTCGCGCAGCTGCGAGTGCGCGATGACGCGCCACGCGTGTCCGTTGCCGCGCACGATTCCGCCGATCTTGCGCTCGTCGACGTCCACCAGCCCCGCGGCCACGATGCCCTCGAGCGTCAGCGCCTTGATCAGCGCTTTGCCGACCGGCCCCGCTCCGAGCACCCACAGCGGCCGCCCGTTGCGAATCGGCGCGAGATGCCGAGCCAGAAAATGCGCGCGCGCACGCATCATGGATGCCTCGCTGTAGCGCGCATCGTTGCGCGTGGCCTGTTGCGGATGCACGCGCCACTGCAGAAGCGTGTCGGGGAGGCGCCGGATCGGCAGGCCCGCCTCCATCGCGCGCAGCAGCAGGTCCCAGTCCTCGGCCCAGTCCGCATCGCGCCAGCCGCCGAGCGCGCGCAGCGCTTCGGTGCGCATCATCCACGTCGGATGCAGCGCGGTGCTCTCGATGAAACGGTCGCGTGCGATCTCGCACGGTGTCAGCAGCGAGTTCTGCCACTCCAGGTATTCCCGCATCCCGTCGCGAAGCTCGGCGCCGGGAAATGCGGCGACGCGGCACGTGACGCCGAAAAGCTCGGGCTCCCGGTCGAGAGCGGCCGCCTGCATCGCCAGGCGGCCGGCCAGCATGACGTCGTCGGCATCCATGCGTGCAACGTAGCGGCCGCGCGCCATCGCGAGCCCGAGATTGAGGGCATTGGCGATTCCGCGCGCACCATCGAGCGTCGCATGCAGCCGTACGCGCTCGTCGGATGCGGCCAGCTCGGCCAGCATCGAGGCACCGGCGTCGGTGCTCCCATCGTCGACGGCGATCAGCTCCAGCGACACGCCGTCCTGCGCCAGCACGGACGCGGCGGCCTCGCCGAGCCATGGTGCGGCGTCCCGCACCGGCATCAGCACACTGACGTGGGGAGCGTCGGACACGCAGCGTTCTCATCCTACGGCCGCAGGTGTAAAGGAAGTTGCGCGGGACGCAGCGAGCAGGCCGGGACGGAGACGAGCGACATGGGCGAACGACGACGCAAGTTCTGGGGCTGGGGCTACGAGGACGAAGGGCCCACGCCCGAGCATCAGCAGGCCATCGGCGCGATGCTGACGGCGCGTTTCGGTGGCGAGCCGCTCGAGCTTCAGCCCCCGCCTCGCATCGACGAAGTCACTCTGCCCGCGCCGCGCATCGCCGCCCCATCCTCGCTGCAGGCCATCTGCTCGACCGAGCCGCTGGAGCGCGCGGGCCACACCTACGGCAAGTCATTCCGCGACGTCGTGCGCGCCTATCGCCGCGACTTCAGCGCCGCTCCCGATCTGGTCGCTTTTCCCTCCAGCGAAGATGAGCTCGTTGCGATTCTCGACTGGTGCGCCGGCTCGCGCGTCGCGGCCATTCCCTACGGTGGCGGCTCCTCGGTCATGGGCGGCACCGAAGCGCGCGATCTGCGCGACCGTTACGCCGGCGTGGCATGCATCGACCTTGGCCGCATGAGCGCGGTGCTCGAAATCGACCGTACCTCGCGTGCGGCGCGCATCCAGGCCGGCGCGTTCGGACCGGCGCTGGAAGAAGTCCTGCGGCCGCATGGGCTGACGCTGCGGCACTTCCCGCAATCGTTCGAGTTCTCGACGCTCGGTGGATGGATCGCCACACGCTCGGGCGGACACTACGCCACGCTCTACACGCACATCGACGATTTCGTCGAGTCGCTTCGCGTGGTGACGCCGGCCGGGACGCTCGAGAGCCGGCGCCTTCCGGGGTCGGGCGCGGGACCGAGCCCCGACCGCATGTTCATCGGCTCGGAGGGAACCCTCGGCGTGATCACCGAAGCGTGGATGCGCCTGCAGGACCGCCCGAAGTATCGCGCCTCGGTCAGCGTGCTCTTCGACGACTACTACGCTGCTGCGCGCGCGGTGCGAGCCGTGGGCCAGGCCGGCTTGTATCCGACCAACCTGCGTCTTCTGGACGCCAGCGAAGCGATGACCAGCGGCGCGGGCGACGGTGTCTCCCATGTTCTGATCCTGGGCTTCGAGTCGGCCGATCATCCGCTCGATGCGTGGATGGCTCGCGCTCTCGAGCTCGTGCGTGACTACGGCGGACGCCATCCCGAAGGCGCCGGCAAGACCCGCACCGACGACGCAGCAGCGCGCGAAGGTGCGGCCGGCGCCTGGCGCGATGCATTCCTTCGTGCCCCGTATCTTCGCGATGCACTGGTCGGCCTCGGCGCCATCAGCGACACCTTCGAAACATCGATCACGTGGGATCGTTTCGAGGAATTCCATGCAGGTGTCAGGGAGGCGGTGCTCGACGTCGTCCGACGCCGCTGCGGCGGCGGCAGCGTCACCTGCCGCTTCACCCACGTGTATCCGGACGGCCCAGCGCCGTACTTCACGGTGCTGGCGCCCTCCAGGCACGACCGGCAGCTGGAGGACTGGGATACGATCAAGGAAGCGGCGTCAGAGGCGGTGCTTGGCCTGGGTGGAACCATCACGCACCATCACGCCGTCGGTCGCGACCACCGGCCCTGGTACGACAGGCAGCGTCCCGAACTGTTCGCGCGAGCCCTGGCAGCGGCCAAGCGCGAGCTCGATCCGGCAGCCATCATGAATCCGGGCGTTCTGATCGACCCGATCCGCTAGCAGAAGCGGTCAGTCACTTTTTCCGGCTGCCGGAAAAGGTGCCCGACCCCTCCGTGTATACTCAACATTCGTCTCTCCATCCGGCGATTGCGCCGCGCCAGGCGCCGCGCAGTGCTCGCCAGCGGCGATGCCGAACCATGGCGGCGCTGTGATGGAGCAGCCGTACGGCCAGCGCCAGCCCAGGCAGCGGAGCACGCATGCGCAGGAACAGCGCCAGTCCCTCGAAGAGCCGAAACCACCGCGCGCTGCTCCAGGGCCCCAGCGACGTCGCTTCGTAGTGGACGACGCGGCATCCGTCGGCGACCACCAGATGCCAGCCGGCTGCGCGCGCGCGAAAGGACAGGTCCACGTCTTCCCAGTAGAAGAAGTAGCGCTCGTCCAGCCCGCCGACCTCGCCCAGCATCGGCATCGACACCAGAAGGCACGCGCCCGACAGGTAGTCGACGCGGTCGGCCTCGCTGCGCGCGTGGCGAGAGATTCCCGTCCACAGGCTGGCGCTGCCGCCGCCCCATGCCTGCACCTGGCCGTGACGGTCGAGGAGAACCGGCGCGACCATGCCGGTGGCGTGATCAGCGCCGGCAGCAGAGAGAAGGCAGGCCAGCGTGTCCGCCTCCACTTCCGTGTCCGAATTGACGAGCCACACCCAGCGCGCGCCGAGCGAGGCGGCCCGTAGAATCGCCATGTTGACGGCTGCGGCAAAGCCCACGTTGCGACGCGACCGGATGATCTCGACTCCCGGCAGCGCCGAGCGGTAGAACGACTCAACGTCCGTCTCGGATGCATTGTCGACGACGACCACGTGGTCGGGCCCGGGCTTGGAACGCGCCAGGCGCGACAGGCAGTCGCGCACCAGCTCGGCGTCATTCCAGCTGAGCACGATCGCGACCGTACCCGTGGCCGTGCCGGCATCCGCCCCTACGTCCTGCGCCAGCTGCGACACGACGACCTCACTGCGGCCGGGTGCGAAGCCAGGCCATGACGAACAGCACGAGGAGCACGAAATCGCCGGCGGCTCCGAGGAGCAACGGCACGTGCACGCGGCCCTGCGCGAAGAGGATCACGATGGCCGCGACGAACGAGAGCTTCTCTACCATCGCCGGCAGCATCAGCGGCCGGTAGCGCATCGGATCGGTGCCGATGACCAGGAAGGCCAGCTGCCAGGCCAGCGTTACGCCGATGAAGCCGTAGAAGAACTCGGGATGGTTGATGGCAGGCGGCATGTCGGTGCCGACGCGCGACTCCAGGAAGTACATCGGCGCCACGCCGAGCACGCCATAGATGCCGCCGCCGATGAAAACGCGCTTTGCGAAGCTGGCTCCCGACATGCCTGCGGCGCCTGCCATCAGGCACGCCATGGGTGCTGCCTACCCGGTGCGAAATCCTCCGGCAAGGCCGCCTCGCGTGAGCCGAATCGCGATCTTTCCGCGCTCCCCGAAAAAAAGTCGTTGTCCCGAACCTCCCCGCGGCGCGTTCCTGCATCGCCGCGGATGTAGCGGTTTGCCTCATGCCGGTCTTGGCCGTCGCCATCGCTGAGGCGCATGACCTCAAACGACGGACTCATGGGCCGCACGAGGGGCTTGCCGCCCCCCTTGTTGATTGAAGGGCGGTGCGGCAATGACGTCGAAGCATCCGGGACGAGCCTCCGCGTCCTACACGTCAAGGAGACGAACATGACGCATTCACGGATCTCGCAACGACTGGTGCTCGCACTGTTCCTCGGATGTGCGGCCATTGGTGGTGTCATCGCCGACACTGCAATGCCGCAGGCGGCCCAGGCGCAGGAAATCGACGAGGCCTACTTCTACACGTCGCTGGCGCCTCATGGCCGCTGGGTCAATCACGTCCAGTTCGGCTGGATATGGTCGCCGGCCTCGATCGACGTCGGATGGCGACCCTATACGCGCGGCCGCTGGGTCTGGTCCGATGAGTTCGGATGGACGTGGGCGTCTTATGAGCCGTGGGGCTGGGCGACCTATCATTACGGCCGATGGTACTTCGATCCGATCTACGGCTGGTCGTGGGTTCCGGGCCGCGTCTGGGCTCCGGCCTGGGTCAGCTGGCGCGTCGAAGCCGGGCACGTCGGCTGGGCACCGCTGTGGCCGGCCTACTTCGACGTGCATCGCGATTGGGACTGGTCGCGCCGATGGCGCGACGATCGCGACTGGCACCATCGCCACCGCGGCCGTGACTGGGACCGCTGGATCTTCGTACGCGATCGCGAGTTCGTTCATGACCGCATCGATCGCGTGATCATCCGCGACCGCGGCGAGCGAGACCGTCTGTTCTCGCGCTCTCGCGACATCAGCGGACAGATCGACTACAGCCGCCCCGAGCGCATCGGTCGCGCGCTGGACCGGACGATGATCGAGAAGGCCGTGGGCCGTCCGATCCGCCCCGCTCGCATCGAACGCGTCGACCGCCCTGGCCGCAACGATCCCGATCGCGGTGACCGCGTCGAGATGTTCCGTCCGCGCGTCCGCGAACGCCGTGACATGACGCCGGACAAGCTCGGCGTGGCCAAGGAGCCGCGCCGCGAGGAGCGCGAACAGGAACGCCGCGTGTGGGAGAAGGCGCCCAAGGAAGGCGTTAATCGCGACCGCGAACGCGAGCGCGAGGTTGCCGACCGCGACGACCGAGGCCGTGACGGGCGTGACGGTGCCGGTCGGGATGGCCGCGATGGCCGCGATGGGATGGGCCGCGACGGCCGCGATGCCAGCGGAACGGACCGCGACGGGCGTGATGGCGATCGGCGCGACGGGCGCGATGCCACCGGAGTAGAGCGCGATGGCCGTGATGGCGATCGGCGCGACGGCCGCGATGGCGGCGCGATGGATCGCAGCCGCGATGGTCGCGACACCGGCGCCGAGCGCGATCGCGATGGCCGTGACGGCGCGGGCCGTGGGGGCGGAGCCGAGGCCGAGCGCGAAAGGCGCGATGCACGGGACCCGCGTGGACCGGATGCGGACAGGCAGGGTGCCAAGGATCGCGACGCTCAGGAGCGCGACAAGGCGCAGACTCAGGACCGCGAGCGGCAACAGGTCGACCGCGACCGGCAGGAGCGTGAGAAGGCGCAGACGCAGGACCGCGAGCGGCAACAGGCGGATCGCGATCGGCAGGAGCGCGAGAAGGCGCAGCAGCAGGATCGCCAGCGCCAGCAGGCCGATCGGGAACGCCAGGATCGCGATCGCCAGATGCAGCAGCAGCGAGGCCAGGAACGCGAGCGCGAGCGTCAGGTGCAGCAACAGCGCGAGCAGCAGCAGCGTGAGCAGCAGCGAGGCCAGGAACGCGAGCGCGAGCGTCAGGTGCAGCAACAGCGCGAGCAGCAGCAGCGCGAACAGCAGCGAGGCCAGGAACGCGAGCGCGAGCGTCAGGTGCAGCAACAGCGGGAGCAGCAGCAGCGCGAACAGCAGCGCGGCCAAGAGCGCGAGCGCCAGTTGCAGCAGCAGCGCGAGCAGAAGCAGCGTGATGACCGGCGCAGCCAGGAACTCCAGCGCGAGCGCCAGCGCGCGCAGGAACGTCAGGTGCAGCAGCAGCGGGCCGCGCAGCAACAGCAGCGCCAGGTGCAGCAGCAGCGGGCGCAGCAGCAGGAACGGCAGCGTTCGCAGGAGCGTCAGATGCAGCAGCGCGCCCAGCAGGAGCGTCAGGTACAGCAGCGTGCGCAGCAGCAGCGTCAGGTCGAGCAGCAGCGCGTGCGCCAGCAGCCCCAGCAGCGCCAGCAGCGCCAGCAACCTGCGCAGCAGCAGCGCCAGGAGCGGGGCGACCGAGGCCGCCCCGATCGAGGTCGCTAGGAACTTCAGCCGTGCTCACGTCGTGCCGCGGAAGAGGTGCGGCGTGAGCACGGCTCTCGGCGACGATTTCCCTGCCACCTTCCCACCTTTTCACGGGCATGCGTGCCAATCTTGCCCTTCGAACCGCGCAAAGCGGCGTGTAGCATGACCGCTTCGTGAGAATCCTCCGTCTTCTCGTCAGCCGCGCGGCTGCCGCCGTCGCACTGGGTTGCGGCGTGCTGCTCGGTGCATGCTGTCCCGCCTCCGCCCTGGATGCGCAGGAGGCGTGCATGGCCGCCAAGCTCGATGCTGCCGCCGCAGCAGGTGACCGGCTTCTGCGCTGCGAGCAGCGCTTTCCACTCCAAGGCCGCCCATACCTTCGCTGCCAGCGGCGCGTCCGCGCCGCATTTCGGCTAAGGCTCGAGCTTGCGGAGGCCGCCGCTGGCGAGAGCGGCTATGCCTGCCCCGGTACTCCCGAGTCGCTCGGCATCGATGGCGGCGGGCACTGGCCGCAGGTCGTCATGCAGGAGCTGGTGCTCGCCAATCCGGCCGAGTCCCAATGCACCCGCCAGCGCCTGGCGGCGCTGCGGCAATTTTCCAAGGCGGCGTCCTACTGCCGCCTCCGCCTTCTGATGGATCACACGCCGCAGGCGATGAGCACGTGCGTCGAGGAGCCGCATCAGAGACTTCTCGAAGACTGGGCATTGATCGCTGCACGAGCCGGCGACTGCACCAGTGACCTGCCCGCTGCCGACGTCCTCGTCACGAGGCTGCGCGAGGAGGTCGAGGCTCAAGCGCGACGTCTGATCCCGCGCTGCGGCGATCGTCGCATTGCCGGTTTCGAGGAATGCGATGACGGCGACACGGCCAGCCTCGACGGGTGCACCAGCGATTGCCGGCTCGAGCAGTGCGAACGCATTCAAGGCAGCGTCCTGTGCGAGCCGTGCCCGTCCGACGCGATCGTGGACCCGGAAACGGCCGAGTGCCGATGCCCCGACGGCTACGAGGGAGAGCCCGGTGCCTGCACCGACATCGACGAGTGCGCCGAGGACCAGGGCGGCTGTCCGGCCGAACGGCCATGCGTCAACCTGCCGGGGACGTACTCGTGCTCGATCCAGTGCACGTCCGAAGCGCTGCACGAGGCGTTGGCATCCTGCGGCGCGCCGACCGGTGCCATCGCCTTCGACTGCCAGAACAAGGTGGTCAGCGTCGAGCGGTCCTTCATCGACGATCCGCGCCGCGTGGCCTGCGACAACCTGGTGATCGACGGGACCGACCGCAACATCACGTTCGTAATGGACCCCCTGTGCTGGCAGGTGCAGCTGACGCAGGACCGGTGCCGCACCACGCTGGAGCCCGACGGCACCTGCGCGTGTCCCGACGTCGATACCGGCACCCCCTTCCTCATCCTGGACGGCGATCACAACACGGTCCGGAATCTGACCGTGCGCGGCTTCTTCGACGGCGTTCGCTCCGAAGGCAGTTTCAACGTCGTCGAGAACATGCGCTTCGAGCGGATGTGCGACGATGCCTTCGGCGCCGTCGGCACCGGCACCGGGAACGTCTTCCGCGACCTGGAGGCCTTCGACGGCTGCGACAAGTGCTCGCAGAGCGACGGCGACCTGAACACCACCGATTCGGACGCGCGCGTTCCTGGACACTACAGCGCCATCTACGAGAACGTCTACCTGGAGGACTGCAACACTCCGATTCGACTGAGCAGCGGCGGCCGTTTCCGCATCCGCGGCGTGACCATGACCTCTTCGCCTGATCCGCTCTTTACCTGCGACGGCCCGAGGTTTTCGGGAATGAGCGGCGATGAGCTGGTCGTGGAAATGGATTCGAGCCTGGTCGAGCAGTGCCGGCGCGGGATCCGATTCGGGATCCTTTCGGAGGGCCTGCTGTGGAACAACCTGATCCGCGACAATGCGCTGCGCGGGGTGTGGGTGGGCGGCGATGCCGAGGTGTCGCTGTGGGACAACGAGATCCGTGACAACGGCGGCGATGCGTCCAACGAGCTCGGCTTCGGCGGCGTGGCCGTGATGGGCAGTGCCAGCGCGGACCTTGGAGGCGGGGATCTGCACATCGACGGACGAGACGTGGTCAGTCCGGGCGGCAACTCGATCTGCGGCAACCTCGATCTGAAGGCGCTGCCGCTCGAGCTCGAGAACGGCACGGAGACGGTCGTGCCGGCCGAGCAGAACTGGTGGTGCACGATCGATTCGCCGGCCGGCCTCATCCTGGGCTCGGCCGACTTCTCGCCGTACCTGAAGCGCGCGCCCTGAGCGGGGACCAGCCGATTGATCGGACACGCGCGCTCTCGGCGTCAGAGCAGAGCCAGCACCTTGGCGATGTGGGTGGTCGGATCCACGTCGGGCAGCGCGTGGGCGATCCTGCCCTCCTCGTCGATGACGTAGGTGATGCGCCTTGCGTGTTTGGCCGAGGCGTCGCGGCAGGCGCCGTAGGCCAGGCCGACGCTGCGGCTGGTGTCGCACAACAGCGGAAAGGGAAAGCCGTACTTGTCGGCAAAGGCCTTGTTGTCGGCCGCCGTATCGAAGCTGCAGCCGAGGACTTGCGCGCCGCGCTCGCGAAAGCCCGCGTAGTGGTCGCGAAAGCTGCTGCCTTCGACCGTGCAGCCGGGCGTATCGGCCTTCGGAAAGAACCACAGGACGATTTTTTTTCCGCGCAGGCTGCCCAACGACACGGTGCTTCCGTCGTGGGCTTTGACGTTGAATTCAGGTGCCTTGCTGCCGGCCGCCAGCATCGGCGGCGCAGCCTGCTGTTTGCCGAGCAGTCGTCGCAGAATGGATCGCAACTTCCTGTTCTCCCGTTGGTTCCGATCGAAGGTCGCGCAGTGTCGGCGAGAAGTACGGGATTGGCAACGAGAGGAGTGCGTCCGGTGTCTGGGTGCTCGACCGATGAGCTGCCAGCAGACCGCGATTTGCGACTCAACTGATCCTTAGGACGTAATAAAAGCTAAGTAGCTGATTTTGCGCAGGTTTTTGCGCCGGAGCTCTTGTGAGCACCGCTTCTGCCTCCTATAGTCCGGCGCATGGACAGACCGGCTTTCGGGGGCCGGCGTCTGTTCCTCCTCCTAGCTTCCATCGTCCCATGGACTGGCCTGGTGGTGGGCATTCAGCCGGCCTCAGCACAATCATCCGCCGCGGAAATCAGCTGCTACAGCAGCAAGCTTTCCGCATCGAAGTATGGCGCCAAGCAGCTCGGCAAGTGCCATGCGAATCTCGCCAAGGGCGGGACGCTGGCATCCTTCGACGCCTGCTTGCTCAAGGTCACCACGGCCGTAACCAGCCGGGTGAACGCGGCAGATGCCGCAGCCGACCGGGTCGGCTTCCTGTGTCCAGGCGACATGGACACGCTGAAGCTGGACGGCCAGGACGGCTGGCAGACCACGTTGGTCGAGAACATGGTGTTCCAGACCAACCTCCTGCCGAGCTCGTGCGTCCAGAAGCGCGCCGTGGCGCTTTCCAAATACGCTTCCAAGTATGCCGACTGCAGCTCGCGAGGTTTCGGCATGACCGCGGCCGCCATCGACGCGTGTGCGGCGACCACGCTGGCTTCGACCCAGATCGCGTGGGGAAAAGCGGGCGTGTGCCAGACCTCCGACTTCCACTCGGCTCGCCTGGCGGTGGATGCCGCCATCGATGCCCAGGCCGAGCTGCTGCGCATCAGCTGCGGCAACGGCGAGACCGAAGGTTTCGAGCAGTGCGACGACGGCGACGCGCAGGCCGGTGACGGCTGCGAGCCCGACTGCACGCTGACCCTGCGCTGCGGCAACGGCGTCACCCAGCCCGAGAACAGCGAGCAGTGCGACGACGCCAACCAGGTGCTCGGCGACGGCTGCGACAACGACTGTATCGTCGAGGAGTGCGGCAACGCGGTCGTCCAGCATGGCGAAGCCTGCGACGCCGGCGGCGAGTCGGCCGCCTGCGACGACGACTGTACTCCCGTCTCCTGCCGGGACGGCAATCCCAACCAGGCAGCCAACGAGCAGTGCGACACGGCCGGCGAGTCCGCCAGCTGCGACTCCAACTGCACCGTTGCCGTCTGCGGCGACGGCACGCACAACGCCACGCGCGGCGAGCAGTGCGATGCCGCCGGCGAATCCTCGAGCTGCGACGCGGACTGCACGGTCGCCAGCTGCGGCGACGGCACGCATAACGTCACGCGCGGCGAGCAGTGCGACGGCGCGGGCGAGACCGCGACCTGCGATGCCAACTGCACGGTTGCCACCTGCGGCGACGGCACGCACAACGCCACCCGCGGCGAGCAGTGCGACGCCGCCGGACAGAGCGCGACGTGCGACACCGACTGCACGGTCGCCACTTGCGGCGACGGCACCCACAACGCCACCCGCGGCGAGCAGTGCGACACCGCCGGCCAGAGCGCAACCTGCGACACCGACTGCACCACAGCGGTCTGTGGCGACAGCACCACCAACGCGGCACGCGGCGAGCAGTGCGACGACGGCGCGGAGACAGCCTCGTGCGATGCCAACTGCACGGTCGCCGTCTGCGGCGACGGCACCCGCAACGCCACCCGCGGCGAGCAGTGCGACAGCGCCGGCCAGAGCGCGACCTGCGACACCGACTGCAGCAACGCCTTCTGCGGCGACGGCACGCTCAACGTGCTCGCGAGCGAATCCTGCGACGCCGGCGGCGAATCGGCTGCATGCGACGCCAACTGCACTCCCGCAGTGTGCGGCGATACCACGCTGAACCTGACTGCCAACGAGCAGTGCGACGACGGCAACAACGCTCCCGACGACGGCTGCGACGCCGCCTGCCACGAGGAAGGCTGCGGCGACGACTGGCGCCAATCCGACGAGGAGTGCGACGACGGCAACGGCCAGTCCGGCGACGGCTGCTCTTCGAGCTGCGACCGCGAGGACTGCGGCGTCGTCAACGGCGTGGTGAAGTGCCGGTTCTGCCCTGCAGGCAGCGGCCCCGACGCGGCCTACACCGGCTGCGTCTGCGACGCCGGCTTCCAGCTGGTCAACGGCGTGTGCGTGGACATCAACGAGTGCGCGCTCGGCACGCACACCTGCACCGCCCAGAATCCCTGCGTGAACGTGCCGGGAACCTACTCGTGTGCCACGCAGTGCACGTCCTCGGCCTTCCACGCCGCGCTGGCGGCATGCGGCGGACCGACGCGCTACATCACCTTCAACTGCACCAACACGACGATCTCGATCGCCGACGGCAGCACCGGGCGCAGCAATAGCTGCAACAACCTGGTGGTCGACGGCCTGGACCGCAACATCACGTTCGAGATGACGCCGAAGTGCTGGGGACGGGTGATGTCGGCCGGCAATTGCCGCGTCGACCTGAACCCGGACGGAACCTGCGATTGCCCCGACGTCAACAACGGCACCTACTTCATGACGCTGACCGGTGAGAATCAGACGATTCGCAACCTGACCATCATGTACTTCTTCGATGGAATCCACACCGCCGGCAACAACAACAACGTCGAGAACGTCACCATCGACCACAACTGCGACGACTCGATCGGCAGCAACTCCGGCGTCGGCCACATCTTCAAGGAGATCCACGCCAAGACGGCCTGCGGCAAGTGCATGCAGAACTACGGCACCACCTCGGCCACCTCGCCCGAACCGCTGCTGCGCCAGCACTACAACGCCATTCTGCGCGACAGCCTCTTCACGGATTGCCAGCAGCCGGTGCGGATGACCGACAGCGGCCGCTACCTGATCGAAGGCACGCGCATGGAAGGCAACTTCGACTCGGGCATCTACCGCTGCCTGGGCCCGCGCTTCGACGGCGGCGGCACCAACAACCAGATCGTGCACATCACCGATTCCGAGGTGGAAGGCTGCGACCGCGGCATCCGCGTCGGCGGTACCGTGCAGGCGCTGGTGTGGCGCAACACGCTCGTCAACAACGGCTTCCGCGGCCTGCTGGCCATGTCCAGCTCCAAGGTCGCGATGTGGGACAACATCGTCATGGGCAACGGCGGCATCGGCAGCAGCGAGCTCGGGCTCGGCGGCGTCGGCGTCGACGAAAGCGCCACGCTCGACCTCGGCGGCGGGTCTCAGATCATCGAAGGCGAGCATTTCTCGAGCCCCGGCGGCAACATTCTTTGTGGCAACGTGGCGCCCAACGGCACGCCGCGCGAAGTCCACAACGTCACGACCACCACCACGAAGGCCGAGCACAACTGGTGGTGCTCACTGTCTCCGCAAACCCGTGTGACGGGTCCCGTCGACACGGATCCTTTCCTCACCCAGGAGCCGTAGCGGCGGCTCGTCCAATAGCGCGAAAGCGTGACGGCGCTGTTGCTGTGGAAACACGGCAGCAGCGCCGGCCCTCCTCTTCATCTCACTTTGCGTCGACCAACGGTGGTGACGCCGGACGTACGTCGTCGCGTCGGCGGGTTGTACGTGGTCCGCGGCTGGCGGGTTGTACGTGGTCGCGTCGGCGGGTTGTACGTGGTCCGCGGCCGGCGCAGGCCGGCGAGGCTGAGCCCAGGCTTAGGAGTGTAAGCTCGGCTGTCCGGGAGGTGAGCAATGTTGCCATGCGAGCGCGGCGGTCGATGAGGGTGAAGGAGTCGCTCTGTGCACGGTGCATCTCACACCGGCGATACCTCGGCCTCGGTCTGACAGTTCTGGCGGCGAGCTTCGGATCACGGCGGTCTGACACGTGCGGATGTCTTCGGAAGAGACGATTATTCCATTCATGGAATAGCGCAGCGACCGCGCGAAACAGCAGGCAGAATCGGCTTGATCACGGCGTTGGTTTCGATGTATATTCGCCCACGATGAAGCCCGGGTCGTTGGCTGCGTTCCCGGCGAGCCCGACCCAAGGGATTGGGTATGGGCCGCGGTGATCGTCGTGCCAGGCGAAATGTCTGCGCGCGGGCAGCGGAGAGCTGAAGTCCAAATGCGTGCGCATGGGCAGCAGAGAGCTGAGTCCAAATGCGTGCGCACGGGCAGCGGAAAGCTGAGTCCAAGTGCGTGCGCGCGGGCAGCGGAGAGCTGAAGTCCAAATGCGTGCGCACGGGCAGCGGAGAGCTGAGTCCAAATGCGTGCGCACGGGCAGCGGAGAGCTGAGTC
>DASPNH010000246.1:0-25551 GCA_035626675.1 Binatia bacterium | reverse complement strand
AGTCGTCCCGACGACGACCCGGGCGGTCGCAGCGACAACGTCAAGGAGCTGGTCACGGTGGCGCAGCTCTTCGACGAAGAATTCGGCGCCATGGTTTCCACCCCGGACGATCCGCTGCCTCCACCGCTGGTGGCTTTCCTGGAGCGACTTGCCCTGGCCGCGGACGTGGACGACTACCAGAACCGTGAGCAGGCGGTCACGCTGATGACCGTCCACAACTCCAAGGGCCTCGAGTTCGGACACGTCTTCCTGATCGGAATGGAGGAGGGCATCTTTCCGCACTCCCGTTCTGTGGACGAGGAGGGCCGGGGGGTCGAGGAGGAGCGGCGACTGTGTTACGTCGGCATGACGCGGGCGATGCAGCGCCTGTGGATGACGCACGCGCGGCGGCGTCACGTCTTCGGTTCGACGCAGTACAATTTCTCTTCACGGTTCCTCGACGAGCTGCCGACCCCATTGCTCGTGCACGAACGCAGCAACCTGGAGCGCGGCGAGATCGATCAGCCGCGCGTGCCGCGCGGGGGTGCCGCCTACGCCGACGATTTTCACGACGACTACCAGGAGAGCTGGGTGCGGCCGATGCCGGCACCGGCACGGGCACCGGCTGGGATCTCGACGCGGGTGGCGCCGGCTGCAGCGGCTGCAGGGCGCTACAAGCCAGGGATGCGCGTCGTCCATCCGATGTTCGGCGTCGGTACGGTGCGAGAATCCGATGGCAGCGGAGAGGCTGAGAAGCTGATCGTCCAGTTCCAGCGTTACGGCGTCAAGAAACTGGTCGCACACCTTGCGCGGCTCGAAATCGTCGCGTGAAGGGAGCTGCGGCAGTGCCGGCAGCGCAGCGAATCGGACGGCTCAGCGCGCAACCGACGTGCAGACGCGAGCCGAACGCTCACGCGCACACAGACGCGACTGCGGCTCGTCGACGCCGTGATGGGGCGCGACGCAGTTGCCGGCGGCCGCAAGAGGCCGCGTCACCGTCAGCTCGAGGAATTTTCCGATCGGATAGACGAACAGGTAAGCGATCTTGAGGGGATGCGCATCCTCGGAATCGCGATAGTTCTCGGCGTGGGCAGCAGGAGCCAGAACGAGCGAACTGAGGAGTGCCGTTGCCACGAGCGCGGCCGGAACTTTACGGTTTCTCATCGTTTCATCTCCTGGCCGGCATGACCTTCCGGCATCTGGCGGTGCCTGCGCATTCCGCCGCCTGGCCTCGGCCGTACCCGGCGAATACGGCCGCGGACCTGTCTGACCACCTGGACGACCTTGCCTGAAAAGTACGCTCTTATACACCAGAGGCGGCCACATTTTCATGCCAGCAGGGCATTCTATGGTGAGCTTCGTACCCTCCAGACCGCGCCGCTTCACGCGAGCCACGCGCCTTTCCTCCTGGCGGCGGCTTTCGCTTCACGTCTGGGGGCCGCCGCGCGATCCGACCGTGTACGGCACGCTCGAGATCAACATGCGCAAGGCCGTCACGTACCTGGACGCGCTCAACGCCGACGGCGGCCCGCGTGCCACAGTCACGCACCTCGTGGTCAAGGCCATCGCCAAGGCATTGTCGGAATACCCCGAGGCAAACGCGCTCGTGGCAATGCGACGCGTCTACCTGCGGAGCACCATCGACGTGTATTGCCAGGTGGCGACCGATGGAGGCCGCGACCTGTCGGGCGTCAACATCCGTCAGGCCGATCGCAAGACCGTCGGCGACATCACGGCCGAGCTCGTCGCGGCTGCGGCAGCCGTGCGCGCTGGACGCGATCGAGGTTCCGAGCAGACCAAGCGAACGCTCGCCCGCGTTCCGGACGGCATGCTGGGCATGCTGCTGAAGGTCACCGGATTTCTCACCTATGACCTTCGCCTGGACCTCAGCGCATGGGGCATCGCGTACGATCAGTTCGGTGCCGCGATGGTCTCCAATGTGGGCGGCTTCGGCCTGGGCAACGGTCTCGCGCCGCTGGTCCCGGTCAGCCGCTCGCCGATCGTACTGCTGGTGGGAGAGGTCGTCCCACGGCCCGCCGTCGAGGATGGGCAGCTGGTGGTCGCTCCCATGGTCACCATAGGATGTACCTTCGACCACCGCGTGATCGACGGATATCAGGCTTCGCAGATGGCGCGCATCGTCATCGAATCCGTCACCGATCCGGAGGCTGCTTTCGGTCCTGCCAGCCGATCCAACTGATCTGTCGACCCTGTGACTGCGGATCGGCGCGGAACGAGTGATAGCGGTCGCAGGCGCAGCGCGTGCACGGACCATAGAACTGGATCGAGGCCGGATTGACCCCGGCACGCTCGAGCAGGCGGGCGTTGATCGCACGCAGATCCAGACGCGGCTGGCTGCCGGCTCGCGTAACGACCGCATGGCCCGCAGCGGCGAACCGATCCCCGAGTTCTTCGGAAACTTCATAGCAGCAGGGCCCGATGCTGGGACCGAGTGCAGCCTCCAGCGACTCGGCAGCGACCCCGGCGCCGGCTGCGATCTCTACCGCCCGCACGACGATCTCGGCCATGGTACCGCGCCAGCCGGCGTGCACGGCCGCTGCCCAGTGCCGCTTCGGCGCCACCAGCAGGACCGGAACGCAGTCTGCGGTGCGCACGCCAGCGATCAGGCCGGCGGCTGCAACGATTGCGGCATCGGCATCGGCCGCCAGCCGTGCGAACCCGTCGTGGTGGATGCGATCATCGGTTGCCGTGACCGCGGCATCGACGACCGCATCGCCGTGCACCTGACGCCGCAGTAGAAGCGTCGACGGCGGCGCGCTCGTTTCGCGGTCGCCGAAACCGCACACGAGGCCATCGAAAGTGCTCCAGCGTTCGGGCGCGAGCACTCGAAGCGATCGATCGGAGGAAGGCGGAGACGTCGACACGGCCTTTGCATGCGGCCTTGCCGGCCGGCGGCTCTATGATAGCCTCGCGCGTTTGTCAGGAGCCAGCGGCCTCCCATGGGAGACCGCCGTGCGGAAAGCCTCATGGTCAAGGTCGCGGACCGGAGCGACCGAGGTGACTTTTGAAACGCGCGATCAAGATCTGCGGCGCACGCACGCACAACCTCAAAGGCATCGACTGCCAGATCCCGGCGCGCAAGATCACCGTGGTCACGGGAGTGTCGGGCTCGGGCAAATCCTCCCTCGTCTTCGACACGCTCTACGCCGAAGGGCAGCGCCGCTATGTACAGTCGCTGTCGACCTATGCCCGCCTGTTCCTGGAACAGATGCAGCGGCCCGACGTCGATTCGATCAGCGACATCCCGCCCGCTCTGGCCCTGGAACAGAAGAACGCCATCAAGAATGCCCGCTCCACGGTCGGGACCATCACCGAGATCCACGACTACCTGCGCCTGCTCATGGTGCACGCCGGCACCGTCCACTGCCTGGACTGCGACGGCGTGGTGGCCGCGGAAACCGTCAGCACCGTCACCGATCGTCTCCTGGCCGAGATGTCCGGCAAGCGCGCGGCCGTGCATGCGCGGGTCGAGTTTCACGGAATGGCGGCCAGCGAGGTCCTGCAGACCCTGATCAAGCAGGGCTACAACCGCATTCTGCGCGACGGCGAGGCGGTGGCTCTGGAGGACGCCGGCGAGGATGCACTGGCCGGTGGTGCAGTCGAGGTCGTGGTGGACCGCTTCGGCATCAGTGCCGAGCGTGCCACCCGCATCGCCGAAGCGGTGGCGCGTGCGTTTCAGCTCGGAGCAGGCACGGCCAAGGTTCGCGTATTGGAGGCCGACCAGCGGTCGCTGGTCTTCTCTTCGAAATTCGCGTGCCGAGGATGCGGCCGCGAATACACTCCTGCCACTCCGCACCTGTTCAGCTTCAACAGTCCGCTCGGCGCCTGCTCGCGTTGCGAGGGATTCGGCCGCGTCGTCGACATCGACTTCGACAAGGTCGTGCCGAACAAACGGTGCTCGCTGCGCGACGGTGCCGTGGTTCCGTGGAGCACTCCGGCATACGTCGATTTCCAGCAGGACTTTCTCAAGAGCGCCGAGCGTCGCGGCATCTCCACGCAGGTGCCGTTCAGTCAGCTGTCCGACGCCGACAGGAAGTGGGTGTTCGAGGGAGATCGTGAGAGTCCGGGCGTCAAGGGCTTCTTTCAGTGGCTGGAGGAGCGCCGCTACAAGACGCACGTCCGCATCCTGCTGGCCCGCTACCGCAGCTATCGCACCTGTCCGGAATGCAAGGGCGCGCGTCTGAAGCCGGAGGCGCTGGCGGTCCGGGTCGGGCGCCAGAACATCGCCGAGCTCAGCGCGCTGGCGATCGACAAGCTGGCCCGCTTCGTCGCGCGTCTGGATCTGCCCGAGGCCGCTGCGGCGCGAACCGAGTCGGTTCTCCGTGAACTGCGTGCGCGCCTCGGCTATCTCGAAGAGGTCGGTCTCGGCTATCTGACGCTGGACCGGCAGGCCCGCACGCTTTCGGGCGGCGAAGCACAGCGGATCCACCTGGCCGCGGCACTCGGCAGCGCGCTGACCGATACGCTCTACGCACTGGACGAGCCGACCGTCGGCCTGCATCCGCGCGATGGGCGCCGCCTTCTGAAGGTGCTGCGTCATCTGACCAAGATCGGCAACACCGTCGCGCTCGTCGAGCACGACCCCGCGCTGATCGAGGGCGCCGATCACGTCATCGACCTCGGCCCTGCCGGCGGCGCCGGCGGCGGGCAGGTGATGTACGAAGGGAAGCCCTCGGGTCTTCCCGGCCGTGAGAGTGCGACGGGTCGGCTGCTGCTCATCCGCACGCTGCATCGCCAGAAGAAGCGCACCGCCAAGAGCCTGGATCGCGGGAGCCTGGTCATTCGCGGCGCGCGCGAGAACAACCTCAAGCTGGACCGCGTCGAGATTCCGCTCGGGCGCCTGGTGTGCGTCACGGGCGTTTCAGGCTCGGGCAAGTCCACGCTCGTCGAGCAGGTGCTCTACGAGAACTGGCTGCGCGAGAAGGGCCTGGGGGGCCACGATGCCGGAGCATGCGACGGCATCGATGGCCTGGAACGGCTCGACGACGTCATGATGATGAGCCAGGCATCGATCGGACGCTCCCTTCGCTCCAACCCTGCCACGTATCTCAAGATTTACGACGACATCCGCAAGCTTTTCGCGCAGACGTCGGCTGCACGCCGCGCCAAGGTCACGCCCGGCGCATTCTCCTTCAACACGCCGGGCGGGCGCTGCGAGCACTGCCAGGGGACGGGGACGACGACGCTCGAGATGCACTTCATGGCCGATATCGAGGTCCCGTGCGACGAATGCGAGGGCCGCCGATTCAAGACGAGCATCCTGGAGATCCGATACCACGACAAGAACATCAACGACGTGCTGGCGATGACGGTGGACGAAGCCTCCGGCTTCTTCGCCGAACGAGTCGCCGTCGCCTCCAAGCTCTCCTGCCTGCAGTCGGTGGGGCTGGGCTATCTTGCGCTCGGACAGTCTACGTCCACGCTTTCGGGCGGCGAGGCGCAGAGGCTCAAACTCGCGGGTTTTCTCGCCGAGGAACGGCGCGGCAAAGGCTCTCTATTCATCTTCGACGAGCCCACCACCGGGCTGCACCTGCAGGACGTCCACACACTGATCGGCGTCCTGGACGGTCTGGTAGCTCGGGGACATTCGGTACTGGTGGTCGAGCATCACACCGATTTCATCTCGCATGCCGATTGGGTCATCGATCTCGGGCCGGAAGGCGGCGATAAGGGCGGGCGGCTGGTCGTAGCGGGCCCGCCGCTCGACATCGCAAGATGCGCCAAGTCCCACACCGGAGCCGAGCTCAAGCAGCTTCTGGCGATGTAACGTCGAGGCTCGCGCGCGCTGGAGCCGAGGAGTCGCCTAACCGCGCGGCAGAATCGTGACCTGCACCAGCTCTACCCCGGCGCGTTCGCGCAGCTCGGCGATCGTCTCCAGCTTGTACGGTTTCTCGTAGAACACGCGTCGAATGCCGGTGTTCACGATGGTCTTGAAGCAGTGGATGCACGGCGTGTGCGTCACGTAGATGTCGGCGTCGCCGATGGATGTGCCCTGCCTGGCAGCCTGTGCGATCGCATTGATCTCGGCGTGGATGGTACGGAAGCAGTTCTCGACGACTTCGCCGTTCGGATTGCGTGATTCGTAGATCTCGCAGCCGACGTCCAGGCAGTGAGGCATGCCAGCCGGCGCCCCATTGTATCCGGTCGCCAGGATGCTGCGGTCGCGAACGATCAGTGCCCCGACCTTCGCGCGCAAGCAGGTCGATCGCTCGGCCACCTCGCGCGTGATCGTCATGAAATACTCGTCCCAGCTAGGCCGATGATCCATGGACCGGGCTCTACCAGATGCGGCACGCCGGAAACAGGCCGGAGCGTCTCACGCCTCGAGCAGCCATGCGTATGCGCTGCGCAGGACGCGGCGGCCGCCGGTCTCCAGAATTCTGCCGTGCGACAGGATGACACGCTCGAAATCCCACTCCAGGATGCGATGGAGGCTGTCACGCGCCGCGGCCCTGTCGCGAAGCAGCAGCCATTCCAGCCACGTGGTGCCGTACTCGCCGCGCACGCCGGCAATGGTCAGTGCGGCCCACGTCAGCCACGGCGTGTCGCTGCCGGCATGGAACAGCAGATCGGCGGTGATCAGCGTCCGGCTCGAAGGATGGAAGAACACGACCTCATTCATGGCGGGGAATCCTGCGACCACCTCGTGCTCGAGCTCTGGCGACCATGGCGGATTACGCATCGGTCCCACGACGTCGCAGGGACCGAGATCCGGCCGCTTCTGTGGCAGTCCGCGCGCCACCCACAGCGACGCCTTCGGGTAGGCGCGTGCCCAGTCGCCGGCCCACAGATGATGGAAGCGGTTGGGCGCCACGATCCACCGCACGCTGCCGATCTTGTCGAGATCGCGACGCAGCGGATCGTCCAGCGGAACGGGCGAATGAAGCAGAAGGTCGCCCGCGCCGGTGCGTACCACCGTCATACGCGACCCGAGCTCGATGCCGCCGGCGCGCAGCGGGTGATGACGGCACCACAGGCTTTCATCGATGCGTCTCAGCACGGGTCGCGCATACTCCGAGGGCACCGGGCTGTCGAGGCGTCTGCTGACCGCCGCAAGCGGTTGACCGAGCGCGGACCCTCGCCCATCATCGCGGCACGAGCGGGTGTAATTCAGTGGTAGAATGCCAGCTTCCCAAGCTGGACGTCGCCGGTTCGACCCCGGTCACCCGCTCCACTTCCTCGAGCTCCCAGGCATGAGCGAGACGTTACGCACCGAGACTGTCCACGGCGTCGGGCACATCGTCCTGACGCGTGCCGAAGAGTACAACACCATCACGCCGCGCCTGCGCGACGAGCTGGCCGCAGCCATCGACGCGGCCGATCGCGACGACGACGTACACGTCATCCTGCTTCGTGCCGAAGGCCCGGCCTTCTGTGCGGGTTACGGCCTGGACTGGTCCACCACCGGACAGGCGCGCGAAGACGCTGCCGCCAGCGCGGGACAGCGGCGCGTCTGGGACTCGGTCGAGGACATGGCGATGATCGGTCGCTTCGTCGATACCTACCTGAAGCTCTGGTATGCGCGGAAGCCCACCATTGCAGCCGTCCAGGGCTGGTGCATCGGCGGCGGCACCGACATGGTGCTGTGCGCGGACATCATCGTGGCGGGTCACGGCGCTTCGTTCGGTTATCCCCCGTCGCGCGTGTGGGGCACACCGACCACGGCGATGTGGGTCTATCGCATGGGCCTGGAGCGGGCCAAGCGCTATCTGCTGACAGGAGACGAGATCACCGCTTCGCGGGCCGTCGAGCTCGGTCTCATACTGGAGGCGGTGCCCGACGAGGACCTTCGCGAGCACGCCACCGCACTGGCGGAGCGGATGGCGCAGGTTCCCGTCAATCAGCTCGTCATGCTCAAGCTTCTCTGCAACCAGACGGCGGAGAACATGGGAATGGCCTCGACGCGGACTCTCGGCGTGCTCTTCGATGGGATCGCGCGCCACACCCAGGAAGGGCTCGATTTCGTCGCGCGCGCCGGAGACGTCGGCTTTCGTCAGGCGGTTCGCGAACGTGACGACAAGTTCGGCGACTACGGCAGCAGAAAGGGCAGGAAGAGCTCCGATCGTTGAATCGCGCGCGACGCGCTCGTAGCATCGGCTCGTGCGCTGCCCCACCTGCAAACAGCTGTTCGAGCCGTCTTCGAGCCCCTGTCCGCCCTTCTGTTCCAAGCGATGCAAGCTGCTGGACCTCGGCCGCTGGCTCGATGGAAGCTACGCGGTACCTGGTGAGCCCGCCTCCGAGGAGGAGCTGGCGGCGGAGATGCAACGAATCCTCGCCGAAAAAGGCGGACGCGAGAATTGATGACCTTCGTCCGCCCGGTTGTCCGGGTATCACCCTCGCGTTAGGCTGCCACGGCACCGGACGCTCCTGTCATGAATCGCTCCTACAAGTTCCTCATCGGCATCGGCGTCATCGTGGCGACCGTCGGCTTCCTCGTCTGGACCGCGGTAGACCAGACCAAGATGTACATGATCACCGTGGCCGAGTTCCTCAGCGCCGGCGACAGCTACGCCGGGGAGACGATCCGGATCGCGGGCCGGGTGGCGCCCGGGACCATGCAGTGGGACGTCTCGAAAAGAGATCTCCGCTTCACATTGAAGGACATCGCCCATGACGGCTCCGTCGACGTCTACTACAACGGCCTGCTTCCCGACATGTTCGCCGAAGACCGGGACGTCGTGGTCGAGGGGCCCTACACCGACCAGAAGCCGTTCAAGGCAACCACGGTCTTGACTGCGTGCCCGTCCAAGTATCAGGCGGAAGAGTGACGGCGTGATCGAGATCGGCAACCTGGCGCTCTACCTTGCGCTGGCCACCGCTCTGTACGCCGTCTTCGCCTGCGTCTTCGGGGCCCAGACGCGGCGCCGCGATTTCGTGGCCAGCGGCGAGCATGCGGCCTACGCCTGCTGGGGCCTGGTAGGCATCGCCACCATCGTGATGCTGCACGCCCTCATCACGAACGATTTTCGCATCAAGTACGTGGCAGGCTACTCGAGCACGACGCTGCCGCTCCGCTACACGGTCACGGCGCTGTGGGGCGGGATGGAAGGGTCGCTGCTGTTCTGGGTACTGATCCTGACTTCGTTTCTGGCGCTGGCGCAGTTCCAGAATCGCAGCCGCAACCGCGAGCTCATGCCGTACGTCACGGCCACCAGCGCCACGGTAGCCGCCTTCTTTCTGTCGCTGCTGGTCTTCGTGACGCCGCCCTTCGCTCTGCTGAGTCGGCCTCCCCTTGAAGGGACCGATCTCAACCCTCTGCTGCAGAACTACTGGATGCAGATTCATCCGCCTTCGCTGTACCTCGGGTACGTCAGCTGGACCATCCCGTTCGGGTTCGCCATTGGCGCCCTCGCCACCGGTCGGCTCGACGACCTGTGGATCCGCACGTCGCGGCGGTGGTGCCTTGCCGCGTGGTTCTTCCTCTCGCTCGGCAATCTGTTCGGTGCGCGATGGGCCTACGAGGTTCTGGGCTGGGGTGGCTACTGGGCCTGGGATCCCGTCGAGAATGCCGCCTTCATGCCGTGGCTCACCGGGACCGCCTACCTTCACTCGGTGATGATCCAGGAGCGCAAGGACATGCTGAAGGTCTGGAACATGACCCTCATCATCCTGACCTTCTCCCTGACGATCTTCGGCACGTTCCTTACCCGCTCAGGCGTCATCTCCTCGGTTCATTCGTTCACGCAGTCCGGCCTCGGCCCTTTCTTTCTATGGTTCCTGGCTTTCATCATCAGCGTCTCCGCGGCACTGGTGGTCTGGCGCATGAAGGAGTTGCGGCCTCGGCACAAGCTCGACAGCATCCTGTCGCGCGAGTCGGCGTTCCTGTTCAACAACCTTCTGCTGCTCGGCATCGCGTTCGCGACGTTCTGGGGAACCATCTTTCCGGTCCTGTCGGAGTGGGTACGCGGCGTGAAGATCACGGTCGGTCCTCCCTTCTTCAACCAGGTCAACGCGCCGCTCGGAATCGCCCTTTTGCTGCTCATGGGCATCGGTCCGATCATCGCCTGGCGGCGCGCTTCGGCCAGACACCTGGTCGAGAGCTTCCTGTGGCCGTCGCTGTTCGGGATCACGGTGGGGCTCGTCGCTTTCGTGCTGGGCATGCGCACGCTTCAGGCGTTGCTGGTGACCTCGTTCTCGGGCTTCGTACTCTACACCGTGGCATCCGAGTTCCACGCGGGTGCGCGGGCCAGGCGCGCCATGGTCGGTGAAAGCTACGGGGCAGCCCTTCTGGGCCTGATGCAGAAGAATCAGCGGCGATACGGCGGCTACATCATCCACGTCGGCGTGGTGTTCATGTTCCTGGGCGTGACGATGTCGTCGGTGTACCGCGTCGAGGAGATCCACACGGTCGAACGAGGCCAGGAGTTCGCGGTCGGGCCCTACACCTTGCGCTACGACGACGCCGAAAGCACCGAAGACGCGCACATGGCGAGGCTTGCGGCGACCCTGACCGTCTTCGAGGACGGCAAGCAGATCGACGTGCTGCACCCGGAGAAACGCTTCTACAAGCGACCGGAACAGCCGGCCACGGAAGTCGACCTGCGCTCGACGATGCGCGACGACCTCTACGTGATCCTCGGCAGCATCGACGAAAAACGAACCGCGACCATCCAGGCATACGTCAATCCGCTGGTCTGGTGGCTGTGGTGCGGCGGCGTGGTGCTGGTCATCGGCACCGGGGTCGCGGTCTTTCCCACGCGACGCGCCCGAGTCCTCGAACGAGCGCGTGAAACGGCAGCCGAGCGACGCCAGCAAGCGTGAAGCTTCCGGTTCTACTCTGTGCCGGTTTCCTGTGGCTCGGCGCCTGGACGGTCTTTGCGCAGGACGCCCCGATGTCGCGAGCCGCGGTCGAGGAGGCCCTCACCTGTCAGTGCGGCTGCGGGCTGACCGTCCACGCGTGCAATCATCTGCAATGCAGCTTCGCCATTCCGGTGCGCGAGGACATCGCCGAGTCGATGGAGCGCGGCGAGACCGGCCAGCAGATCCTCGCTCGTTATCGCGAAAAGTACGGTGAGAAGGTCTTGTCCTCGCCCATCGCCACCGGCTTCAACCTGCTGGCGTGGGTCGGCCCGTACGTCGCGGTCGGCCTAGGTGCCATTTTCATCGTCGTGGCGATCCGTCGCATGGCGCGTGCGCCGGCTCCCGGTCTGCCGGCCGCGCCCAAGCCTGCCGATTTGGATCGGAATGCGCAGCAGCGGCTTGCTCGCCTGCGCAAGGAAATGGAGGACATGGAGCAGTGACCTGGCTGGTGGCGATGCTGTTGGTGCTGCTGGTTGCCGGTCTCATAGCCGCGCCGCTGCTCCGCGCCGGCCCGGCCGCAGACGGCCAGGCTCGAGGCGCCGCCGCCGACGAGCTCTGGCATCGCGAAAAGGCCGTGGCCCTGCTCGCCATCAGTGAGGCCGAGTTCGATCGCGCCACTGGAAAGCTCAGCGACGACGACTATCAGGTACTCCGCGACGACTATGAAGGTCGCGCCCTGCGCGCGATGGGAGAGCTCGAAGTGCGAATGGAAGCGGCGCCCGGCCCGGCACCGGCGACCGCCCAGCGCTTCTGCAGCAGATGCGGCCGCGCCTTCGCCGCCGCCGACCGTTTCTGTGCCGGATGCGGCTGTGCCCGCGGCTGAACCGTCGGTCCGTGCTTGGTAATTGGGCCTCGCTGAGCTAGCGATAGCTCGTGGCCAGCGTCGACGCTCCCTCTCCACTGATCAGTTCCGTCGAGGACCTGGAAGCCACGTTCCATGCCGGCGCCAAACCGCGCGATCTGTGGAAGATCGGTGTCGAGTACGAAAAGCCGGTCGTCGACCGCGCCACGGGCCAGAGCGTTCCCTACCAGGGCGATCGCGGGATCCGCCGGATCCTCGAAGAGATGCGCGCGCGCAATCCGCAATGGCAGGGGGTGCAGGAGGGCGACAGCGTCATCGCGCTCCAGGACGGACTCTCGTCGATCACGCTGGAGCCGGGCGGACAGTTCGAGATGTCCGGACAGCAGTGCGATTCGCTGCACTGCGCGTTCGACGAGCTGCAACGACACGTTCGCGAAATTGTCACCATCGGCGACGAGCTGGGCGTGCAGTTCCTGGGGCTCGGCATCGTACCGAAGACGCCCCTGTCGCGTGTCCCGTGGATGCCCAAGCACCGCTACGAGATCATGCGTCGCATCATGACTCGCACCGGCCGTCTGGGCCTGCGCATGATGGGACAGACCGCGACGGTCCAGTGCAATTTCGACTATTCCGACGAGGCCGACGCTGCGCGAAAGATGCGTGTTTCGATGGCGATGGGGCCGGTGCTGGTCGCGGTCTCGGCCAACTCGCCGATCGTCGACGGCGGCGCCACCGGTTATCAGAGCTTCCGGTCCCACATCTGGACGGATACCGACCGCGATCGCTGCGGAGTGCTCCCGTTCGTATTCGAGACCGACGGGCTGTTCCGCGCGTACACGGAGTACGCGCTGGACGTCCCGATGTATTTCATCCAGCGAAGCGGCCGGCTTCACGAAGTCGGTGGAATGTCGTTCCGGCAGTTCCTCGATAAAGGGTGGAGCCAGGAAAGAGCCACGCTCGCGGACTGGTCACTGCATCTGACCACCCTGTTTCCCGAAGCCCGGCTCAAGACGTACCTCGAGGTCCGATCGGCCGACAGCCAGCCGGTGGACCTCATGCTGTCCACGCCGGCGCTGATGAAGGGCATCCTGTACGACGCCGATTGTCTGAGCGCGGCGTGGGACGTGGTGAGAAGATGGCGGCCGACTCAATTGCCCGCCATCCAGGACGAGGCAGCACGCAAGGGCCTGGCCGGCCGGATCGACCGGCTGTGTTTGGGTGACTACGCGCTCGAGTTGATCGCGATCGCGGAGCAGGGCCTCGCGCGCCAGCAACGGCGCAACGCATCGGGCTCGAGCGAGAGCATCTATCTCGAAAAACTTCGCGACGAGGTTCGTGCGGGTCGAAACCCCGCCACGCGTATCATCGAGCAATGGGAGGGTTCCTGGTCGGGCGACATCGACCGTCTGATTTCCCAATCCGCGTATCGAATCTGAGTTTCCGCTTTTCTACGTCTTGAGTTTCGGTCTTTCTTCGCCTATCTTCGCCTCATGGCCGGGACGGTCCAGGGTAGAGGGTCTTCGGGTGTTGCGCGCAGCTCTCAGCCGAGCCCGATCCTCGCGCCTGCTCCCGACGGCTTATCCGCGCGCCGCGCCGAACGCTGGCTGGACCTGCCAGCCGGCGCCTGGCAGCGGCGTCGGCTCTACGCTCTTCGTGCGCGAAGTGACGCCTTCCGCTTCGCCGGCGTCATGACCGGAGACATTGTCGTCATCGAGCCGGGAGCCCGCGAGCAACCGGGACAGGTCGTATTGTTGCGGAGCGCGCGGGGTCTGTCGCTGCAGCGCATCGCCTCGGAAGCTTCACCCAGCGCTCCTCCCAGCGTTCTGGAGCTTCCGCTGCGTCCCCGCAACAGCGACGGAACGAGAATCGTCGGGACAGTCCTGGCCGTCTTGCGACCGACTGGTACTGGGGCGTTGCGACCTGTGCGTGCGGCCACACGCCGCGCGCGAGGGGAGGTCGGTGAACGCGGCCCGTCTCGTGTATCGAAGCGAGACACGATGTCGGCCGCCGAATTCGACAGACTGCACCGGGTTCTCCATCGTGCCCGCGCTCATCTCCAGAGCCGTTGCGCAGGACAGGACGCGGTCGGATTGGCGCGTCAATGGCGGCTCCTTTCCGGATTGGCAGCATTGATCGATTGTCTGCGGCACGCCCACTCATCGACGCTGCAGGCCGCGCTGCTTGCCGAAGCGGGTGCGACGGCACGCTCGATCGAGACCCAAGTACTTGGAAAATAGAGGCTTCTCCAGGTTCGGGCCGATGAGTTTGGCTTTGCCGGCGGCGGCCTGGCCGCGCGTCGGGAAGCGAGACCGGTTCGCCATTTGGATGCCTTGGCGCGGGGGAATTAATCCCAATAATGCCTCGGCTCACTTTATTTCATAGCCGTGAATCTTCCATCCCTCGCTGCATGTGTGTTATATGACGCCCTGCATCAGGCACTGATGGCCTGAATGCTCGTCCCAAAAAGAGGAAACAATGGCCGACCGATTTGTGAACCTTTTCGAGCCGGACACCCTGCTGCCGGCACAATACTTCGCCGCCTTCTCGCGGGAAGGTGGTCTCGTTCGCGAGCGGCGCCTGATGCTCGCCGTGTTGCAGGACGCGGTGGAGTGCTACCAGAAGTACGCTCTTGCGCGAGATCCTCGCGGAAGACTCCTGTTCGAAGATGCTCAGGAATGGATCGAGTCGCGCGAGCGGGAATGGCCGTTTGCGTACGAGAACATCTGTGAAGTCCTCAGTCTGAACGCCGAATACATTCGTCGTGGCTTGTCGAAGTGGCGCCAGCAGCGCGGTCCGGTTCGTCGCTCTGCTGCCAAGATCGTCCCCTTGGCCGAGCGCCGCGCGTTGGACCCGATGGAAGTACTGGCGGAAGGGTTGCAGCAGGCCTGCTGACCTTTCACGTCCCATGAGACTGAAAAGAAGGCCCGCTTTCCGACGAAGGCGGGCCTTCTCATTTTGAGACGTTTCGGTCGTGGTTGGCCGAGGAGTCTACCCAGCTAACATCGGTCGGTATGCCATTCTGTGCTTCCACTACCGATTCGAGCAGCTCCGGATCCACCAGCGAGGTCCAGCCACGCCTGCCCAGCAGGTTCTCGGCTTCGGCAAACAGGCTCGGTTGCAACCCATAGATATCCTCGTGCACTTCAACAAGCACTCGTCCTCGATGCATGCCGACCTTTACCGGCTGATACAGAAAAACACCCGGCGTTCCGACAGGAACGAGGGGAAACAGGGATGCGATGTCCTCGTTGTAGAGACGCAGGCATCCATGGCTCACCTGCATTCCGACGCCCCAGGCCTTGTTGCTGCCGTGAATGCCGTAAGCGGGAAGCGAAAGCTCGAGGCGATAACGACCCAGCGGATTCTCCGGAGTGCCGCCAGGGATGACGTACTCGCTGAATCCGTTCTCTGCGATCCGTTCCTTCCGAATGGATTCCGGAATCGTCCACGTCGGATTGACCGTCTTGCTCGCGACGCGAAACGATCCTTGCGGCGTCTGCCAATCCTCGCGACCGAGCCCGACCGGCACAGTCATGACTCCCCCGTCCTTGGGAAAGTAGAACATCCGCATCTCGGGAATGTTCAGCACCAGTCCCTGGCGGGGAGCATCGGGCAGGATCCAGCGCGTCGGTACGACCAGAGCCTCCGCCGTCGGAGGGACCCAGGGGTCAGCCGACCGGTTGGCGAGAACCATCTCGTTGAAGCCCAGATCGAAGGTGCGTGAGATCTCCAGGAAGGTCTCGCCCTTGGCTGCAGTGTGCGTGCGCAGTCGGCCGATCACATCGGCGGACGCGGACAGCTCGTGGCGTGGGAGCGGTCGCCGCTCCTCGGTTGCCAGCTGTATCGGTCCCTCCGCGTCGAAGCCGCAGGCGATGCGTGGGGCGGTGAGAACCCACAGCGCGAAGATCGTGCCGGCATTTCTCATCCCTGACCTCTGCATCGGTTGCGGTATCGCCGTCAAGCTTCGGAATTCCCGAGAAGTGCCCGGAGCTCGTCGGGATGATGCACCGGGTTGCTGCAGCGGGACCCGCGGCAAAGATACCCGGTGGGACGGCCACCAATGCCTTCCTTGTGCTGCAATGCCGAGGGAAGGCCCTCCGCGATGGATGTTCCGTCCTGGACGACGACTGAAAGCTCCGGAACGTATGTCTCCAGTGCGGCGCGTTGGAGCCCTCCGCGCGACGCTTTGTCGCCGACGATGACGAGTGTCGACCAGCCACGCCGGTTCCGATCGGCGACGCACAGCAGGTGCGAGCCGCCATAGGGGTTTCTAAAAGCGTCCTCTCCAAAAGCGTCGATGACGGCCTGACCTGCCCGCCTGTACCGCTCTTCGCCAGTCAGCTCCCAGAGCCGCAGCATGAGCTCGGCTGCCACCGAGTTCCCGGATGGGACGGCACCATCGAACAGGTCCCTGGTCCGAGCGAGGAGCTCCTCGCCGCCCGTGCCGGAGAAGAAGAAGCCGCCGCGCTCACGATCCTCGAACGTTGCGAGCAGCTCATCCGCGCACCGCCGCGCAGTGGCAAAGTCCTCCAGGCGCCCGCCGGCAATGAACGCGTCCAGGCAACCGCGGCCGAAGAACGCGTAGTCGTCGAGAAAGCCGGGAACTTTGGCCTGGCCTTGCGCGTAGACGTGAAACAGCGCATCGGCAGAGGTCAGGCTGTCACGCACGAAATCAATGGCTCGCATTGCAGCAGCGACGAAGTCGTCGCGACTTTGCCGCTGGCCCGCCACGGCCATGGCGGTGATCATCAATCCGTTCCAATCGGTGCAGATCTTGTCGTCCCGTGCCGGAGCGATTCTGCCTCCACGAGCTTCGAACAGGCGGCGACGCGATTCGGCCAGCGACGCCTCCGCCGTCACGGCATGCTCGCCCAGCTCCTCGCCGAGCTGCGCTTGCGAGACGGCTCGATGCAGGATCACGCGCCCCTCGAAATTTCCTTCACTGGTGACGCCGTAGACTCGGCAGAACAGGGCGGCAGCCTGCGGATCGAGAAGGGTTTCGATCTCGTCCTTGCTCCAGACGAAGAACTTTCCCTCTTCTCCTTCCGAGTCGGCGTCCTGGGTGGCATGAAAACCGCCCTCGGGCGATGTCATCTCCCGCAGCACGTATTCCAGGATGCTCTCGGAAACTTCGCCGTAGCGGCCATCGTGGAAGAACGCCGCGGCATCGGCGTACGTTCTGGCGAGCAGAGCCTGGTCGTAGAGCATCTTCTCGAAGTGCGGGACCAGCCAGATGCGATCGACGCTGTAGCGGTGGAATCCTCCTCCGAGGTGGTCATGGATGCCGCCGTCCGCCATGGCGTCGAGCGTGCGCCGGACCAGCATGCGCCGGCGCGGATTCGCTGCCGTCGCCTCGACGTCCATCAGCAGTGTCAGCGCCATGCTACCGGGGAACTTCGGCGCCTTGCCGAAGCCGCCGTGCTCTTCATCCATGGCTGCCACCAGCGTCTCGGCGGCGGCGGAGATCGCTTCGCCGGTGATCACCGGTGCCGATGCCCGGCTGTGGTCGCGACCAAGGAAGTCGGCGACACGCTGAGCGCTCTTCAGCACTTCTTCGCGCTGGTCGGCATAGGCCCGCGCCACGCCTGCAAGAACACGGGGAAACGCGGGCATCGTGCCCCGGTCGGCAGGTGGGAAATAGGTGCCGGCGTAGAACGGCTTGCCCTGAGGCGTCAGGAACACCGTCATGGGCCAGCCGCCATGGCCCGTCATTCCCTGCACCGCCTTCATGTAGAGATGGTCGAGGTCCGGTCGTTCCTCGCGGTCGACCTTGATGCAGACGAACAGTTCGTTCATGAGCGCGGCAATCTGCTCGTTCTCGAACGACTCGCGCTCCATGACGTGACACCAGTGGCACGCCGAGTAGCCGATGCTCAGCAGGATCGGCTTGTCCTCGCGGCGCGCGCGGCCGAGAGCCTCCTCGCCCCATGGGTACCAGTCCACGGGATTGGACCCGTGCTGACGCAGGTAGAGGGACGGTTCGTCCGCGAGACGATTGCGAGGAGCCGATGACATCGCCGGGCCTGTTTCGCTTATACGCCGAGACGCTCGAGCAACAAGGCGGACCCTGGCGGGTCGTCACGAGGAAGGTCGGGCCGCGTCAGTTTGCTGCGGCTACGCGGGCTCGCGCGATCGAAAGCTCACGGAGCAACTGCTCGATGCGCTGAGAATCCTCCGACCCACTGGCAGCTGCCTGCTCCAGCCGCGCCAGATCGGCGCGCGCTCCGGCAAGGTCGATCTGTGACGGAAGCTCGGCCGAGTCGGCGAGCACGGTGACGACGTCATCGCGAACCTCGGCATAGCCGCCGCCGATGACCACCTTTTTGCGCACGCCGCCTTCGACATAGGTCAGCACTCCCGGCGCAAGCGCACCGAGGAAGGTGACGTGGAGGGGCAATACCCCGAATTCGCCTTCGCTACCGGGAGCGATGACCTCCGAGACCTCCGTATCGACGATCGCGGAGGCCGGCGTGACGATGCGCAGTCTCATCTCAGGCGGCCATCTTGCGTGCCTTCTCGATGGCCTGCTCGATCGTGCCGACCATGTAGAAGGCCTGCTCCGGCAGATCGTCGTGCTGACCCGCTACCAGCTCACGGAATGCGCGAATCGTATCCTCACGCTTCACGTACGCGCCCGGCGTGCCGGTGAAAGACTCTGCCACGGTGAAAGGCTGCGACAGGAAACGCTGGATCTTACGCGCCCGGGCCACCAGCAGCTTGTCGTCCTCGGAGAGCTCGTCCATGCCCAGAATGGCGATGATGTCCTGCAGGTCCTTGTAACGCTGCAGTACCTGCTGAACGTCACGAGCGACCTTGTAGTGCTCCTCGCCGACGATGTTGGGGTCCAGAATGCGCGAAGTCGAATCGAGTGGGTCGACGGCAGGATAGATTCCCAATTCGGCGATCTGGCGCGATAGAACGGTGGTGGCGTCCAGGTGCGCGAACGTCGTGGCCGGAGCCGGGTCGGTCAGATCGTCGGCGGGAACGTAGATCGCCTGAACCGAGGTGATCGAGCCCTTGGTCGTCGTGGTGATGCGCTCCTGCAGACCACCGAGATCGGTCGACAGCGTCGGCTGATAGCCTACAGCCGACGGCATGCGGCCGAGCAACGCCGACACCTCGGAGTTTGCCTGTGTGAATCGGAAGATGTTGTCGATGAACAACAGCACGTCCTTGCCCTCGGTGTCGCGAAAGTACTCCGCGCACGTCAAGGCGGTCAGAGCGACGCGAGCGCGCGCACCGGGCGGCTCGTTCATCTGGCCGTACACGAGTGCGGCCTTGTCGATGACGCCCGACTCCTTCATCTCGATCCAAAGATCGTTGCCTTCTCTCGTGCGCTCACCGACGCCGCCGAAGACCGAATAGCCGCCGTGCTGCGTGGCGACGTTGTTGATCAGCTCCAGGATGATGACGGTTTTGCCCACGCCGGCGCCGCCGAAAAGCCCGATCTTTCCGCCCTTGGCGTACGGGCACAGCAGATCGACGACCTTGATGCCTGTCTCGAATGCCTCGACCGTGGTCGCCTGCTCGGTGTAGTCGGGGGCGGGGCGGTGAATGGGAAGATACTTGTCCGTCTTGATCGGCGGTCCACCATCGACGGGCTTGCCGATCACGTTGATGATGCGACCCAGGACGGCATCTCCGACGGGCGTGACGATCTTGTTCCCCGTATCGGTCACTTCGGCGCCGCGTACGAGGCCTTCGCTGGAATCCATCGCCACGGAGCGGACCGTGTTCTCACCGAGATGCGCGGCGACCTCCAGAACCAAGTTGTCGAGCTGGTCGTCGATGGCCGGATTGGTCACCGTCAGCGCCTGCAGAATGGGAGGCACCTGACCAGGAGGGAACTCCACGTCCACGACGCCGCCAATGACCTGTGTGATTCGACCCGTTGCCATGAGTACCGACTCCTTAACCTTTGAGCGCCTCGGCGCCGCCGACGATCTCCATCAGCTCCGTGGTGATGCTGGCCTGACGCGCGCGGTTCATCTGCAACGTCAGACGTTCGATCATGTCGGAGGCGTTACGCGTGGCGCTGTCCATCGCCGTCATGCGAGCTCCGTGCTCGCTCGCCGTAGCCTCGAGAAATGCCTGGAAGACTTTGGTCTGGATGTAACGGCCGAGCAGCGACTCGAGCAGTTGCGCCGGCTCCGGTTCGTACACGTACTCTACGGTGTTGGCGGCTGCGTTCTCCGCGCTTTCCACCGGCAGCAGCCTCTCCACGACCGGAAGCTGCGAGATTGCCGAACGAAAACGCGAATACACGATATAGACCGCGCCGACCTCTCCAGCCAGAAAGCGCTCGGATGCTTCGGACGCGATGGCCCGCGCCACCGCCAGCTCCGCTGCTCCGGAGTGCCTGGCGCGAATTCGCTCGGGGTAGCGCTTGCGAAAATAATCGCTGCCGTTGCGGCCGCACGTGATCAGGGCCGCGCTCTGCCCATCCTCGCCGCGCAGGAAAGCTTCGGCCTTCTTGATCAGGTTGGCGTTGTAACCGCCGCACAGGCCGCGATCGGAAGTGATCACGATGACCTCGGCCGGTGCATCGGCGCCCTTCTGCAGGAACGGATGCGAGCTCTCGCCGGCCGCAGCGGCGATTCCCGCCAGCAGCTCCTCGAGACGCTGCTGATACGGCCGGGCGTTCTGCACGGCATCCTGGGCACGGCGCAGCTTGGCCGCCGAGACCATCTTCATGGCCTTGGTGATCTGCTGGGTATTGCGCACCGACGAGATGCGCTTGCGGATGTGCTTGAGACTCGGCACGGCTGTCTCAGGCCCCGAACACGCCCTTGAACTCGGTGAGCACCGTCGTCAGACGCGCCTTGACGTCATCCGTCAGCTCTTTCTTGTCACGCACCAGCTTGTAGAGGTCGGGGTGCGAGCGATCGACGAAGCCACGCAGTTCCTCTTCGTAGCGTCGGATCTGACCGACATCGACGCCGTCGAGGAAGCCGTTGATCGCGGCGAAGATGGTGACGACCTGTTGCTCGGCCGGTTGCGGCACGTACTGGTCCTGCTTGAGCACCTCGACCAGCCGCTGGCCGCGAGCGAGCATGCGCTGGGTGGCGGCGTCGAGATCCGACCCGAACTGCGCGAAAGCAGCCATTTCGCGAAACTGCGCCAGATCCAGACGCAACGATCCCGCGACCTGCCTCATTGCCTTGATCTGCGCGGATCCGCCGACACGCGACACCGACAGACCCACGTTCACGGCTGGGCGCACGCCCGAATAGAACAGGTCCGTCTCGAGATAGATCTGTCCGTCGGTGATCGAGATGACGTTGGTGGGAATGTAGGCTGATACGTCGCCGGCCTGCGTTTCGATGATCGGCAGTGCCGTCAGCGAGCCGCCGCCTTCGGCGTCGCTCATCTTGGCGGCGCGCTCGAGGAGGCGCGAGTGCAGATAGAAGACGTCGCCGGGATAAGCTTCGCGTCCGGGTGGCCGGCGCAGAAGCAGCGAGAGCTGGCGATAAGCGACGGCCTGCTTGGAAAGATCGTCGTAGATGATCAGCGCATGGCGGCCGGTGTCGCGGAAATACTCTCCCATGGTGACGCCGGCGTAGGGTGCGATGAACTGCAGAGGCGCGGATTCCGACGCCGTGGCAGCGACGACGATGGTGTACTCCATCGCACCGTGCTTCTTCAGCTTCTCCACGACCTGTGCAACGGTCGAACGCTTCTGGCCGATGGCGACGTAGATGCACAGAACGTCGCCGCCCTTCTGGTTCAGGATGGTGTCGATCGCGATGGCCGTCTTGCCAGTCTGGCGATCGCCGATGATCAGCTCGCGCTGGCCGCGGCCGATCGGGATCATCGAGTCGATGGCCTTGACGCCGGTCTGTAGCGGCTGCTTGACGGGCGCTCGGGAAACGATGCCTGGCGCCTTGACCTCGATGCGGCGGCGGTGCGGGGTCTTGATCTCACCCAGGCCGTCGATCGGATGACCGAGAGCGTTGACGACGCGTCCCAGCATGGCCTCGCCCACGGGAACGTCGGCGATTCGGCCCGTGCGCCGCACCTCGGAGCCCTCGCGGACCATTTCCGGGTCGGCGAAGACCGCCGCACCGACGTTGTCCTCTTCGAGGTTCAGGACCATGCCGAGCACGCCATTTTCGAACTCGAGCAGCTCGCCGGAGGCAGCCCGGTCGAGACCGTGGATGCGGGCGATGCCGTCACCCGTGGCCAGGACGCGGCCGGTTTCGCGAACCTCCACCTGACGGCCGAAGTCGCGAATCTGCTGTCGAATGAGATCGCTGATCTCGGATGCCTTGATCTGCTGCACCAAATTTCTCCCGTTTCCTTCGATCCCGGGGCCTGCGGCCGCGGGCGTCTGTTTCAACGCCGTGGTGTCGGCTCAGCCTTGCCCCGCCATCAGCCGCTCCAAGCGCTGAAGCTGGGTACGCACGCTGCCGTCGTAGACCTTTCCCTCGGCTTCGACCGTCACACCGCCAATCAGGGCGGGATCGACCTCGGTTTCCGTCAGCACCCCGTGGCCCGTCACTTTCTGGAAGCGGGTCCGGATGGCGTCGATCTGCTCCGCGCTCAGCCGAGCCGCGCTACGCACACGGACGCGAACGCGATCGGCTGCCTCGTCCTGCAAACGCTGGAACCACTCGTGGATGCGCGGCAGATGCTCGAGGCGGTCATTCTCGGCGACGATTGCCAGGAACCGGCCGAGCAACGGCGAAACCTGCTTCGACAATGCACCGGCAAGGGACTGGCGCTGCTCGCGCGTCAGCAGGCCTGGAGCCAACGTCCCCGGCTCCTGTTGCTCGACGGCCTGGGCGAGGACCGCCAGCGAGGGGGCCGTACCCTCGACCTCGTCCGTCTCCCGCGCGAGCTCGAAGAGCGCGCGGGCATAACGCCGTGCGATCGAACCGCCGATCATGACTGCGAGACTCCCTCGACAAATTCCTGCACCAGACGTGACTGGTCCGCATCACCGAGGCGGCTGCGAATGTCGCGCTCGGCAATCTCCGCCGCCAGACGTGCGGCTTCGGCCCTCAGCTCGCGGCGGGCACGCGCCAGCTCCGACTCGGCGCGTCTTTCCGCGTCGGCGCGCAAGCGCTCGCCCGCCAGGCGCGCCTCTTCCAGGAGCCGCTCACGATCGCGCTCGGCGCTCTCGCGCAGTTCCTCGATCATGGCGCGGCGAGTCTCTCCGAGCGCGGCTTCCTTGACGGCGTACTCGCGTCGGATTCGCTCGGCCTCTTCCCTGGCGTTGGCGGCCACCGACATTGCCTCCTGCAACTCACGACTGCGGTTGACCAGAAAGTCGCGAAGGGCCGGCCACGCGAAGCGGTACATGACGAAGGAGAAGATGAAAAAATTGACGAACGAGAATGCCAGGGTCAGCCAGGCGGCTGCCGAGTGACCATTTCCATGGTCGCCGGCTCCGGAGGCCGCCAACGCAGGGGCGGAGCCAAGGAGCAGCAGCGAAGACAAGGCCATGGCCCGTGCGTCGCGTCTCATGCGTCGAGTCCCTTGCCGAGCACCGCTGCGACCATCCGGTCTGCCAGCGCTTTGGCCTCAGTGCCGAGAGCCTGCCGTGCTTCCGTGGTCGCGGAAGAAACGGCGGTTCGAAGCTCGCCGAGCCGCGCGGCGGCGTCCGCCTGGGCCCTGGCGAAAATCTCCCGCTCTTCGTCCTTGGTTTGGCGTCGGATCGCGTCGACCTCGCTCATGGTCTGCGACCGCGCACGCGCCAGGTCCTCATCGATACGAGCAGCCAGGGCCTGAGCTTCGACCGTCTGCTCCGCTGCCAGCGCAGCGTCGCCAACTGTCCTTGCCTGGCGCTCGTCGAGCAGTTCCAGATACGGAACGAAGAGGAGACGGCCCATGAGAAACAGCAGGCCGAAGAACGCCACTAGCTGAATCAGGAAAGTGAAATCCGGCGGAAAGGTCAGCATAAGACGCGCGTTTTGGCCCCTCTCGTTTCTTCAGCTCGCAGGCCGGCGAGCTGACAACGCGACCTGGCCAAACGCGGTCCGCAGCCCTCGCGATCGAATCGCCAGAGGACGATGGTGGTGGCCGGGAAGCGCCCTCCGCTACCATCGCACCCTCAGGTTGTCAAAGTTTCAACGACTCGAACGCGAAGTCAGAATCTCGATTAGGCGCGTTAATTCCTCGCGCGAATAGAACTCAATCTCGATCCGTCCCTTGGCGTCGCTGCCTCGCAAACGAACCTTCGTCCCCAACGTGCGGCTCAGGGATTGCTCCATCAATGAGGATGGCTGCTTTCGCTTGGACGCATGGGGCTCGCCAGAGTCGTCGGGCCCGCTCTGTGTCCACTCCTTGACGAGCTGCTCCGCATCTCGCACCGAAAGCGCGCGCCGTATGATGACCTGCATCCCCTCGATCTGTCGTGACGCCGTCGGCAGGGCCAGAAGCGGCCGCGCGTGGCCTTCGCTCAGCAGACCTTGCTCCAGCGCTTCGAGGACGGGCTGCGGCAGCGCCAGAAGTCGCAGCGTGTTGGCGACAGCCGATCGCGACTTGCCGATCTTGCGCGCGATGTCGTCCTGCGTGTGGCCGTAGGTTTCGAGCAGCCTTTCATAGGCCCGAGCGCGCTCGAGCGGCCCGAGATCCTCACGCTGGATGTTTTCGACCAGCGCCAGCTCGAGATGTTGAGAGTCGGAAACCCCCTCGCGGATGACGACCGGCACCTTGTCCAATCCGGCTCGCGCTGCCGCTCGCAAGCGCCGCTCGCCCGCGATCAGTTCGTAGCTTCCCGAGCGAGCCACCACGACCAGCGGCTGAAGAATCCCGTTTTCGCGGATAGAGGCCGCGAGTTCCTCGAGATGCTTGTCGTCGAAGGTGCGGCGCGGCTGTCCGCGTCCAGCAATCACCCGCTCGATAGGGACCATCAGCGGTTTGCCTGAATTTACGCCCCCTTTCGAGTAGGCAGAATCTTCGGTAGGCAGCTCATTCGCGCCACCCAGTATCGCATCGAGCCCACGGCCTAACGGTTGCCTCATCTCCACGCTCCTCCCTCCCCTATCGCCTGCTCGCTATCCGCGCGGCGCGCACAAATCTGCAGAAGCTCTCGTCCCACCTGCCGGTAAGCCGCCGACCCCGTCGAGGCAGGATCGTAAACGACCACGGGAATCCCGTGGGATGGACTTTCGCTGATCCTGACGTTGCGAGGCACCATCGCGTGCAGCACGGTGTCCGGGAAGTGAGCACGGACCTCTTGCGCCACCTGGCGGCTGAGCGACGTGCGCGAATCGTACATGGTCAGCAAAATTCCAAGGACTTGCAGCGTGGGGTTGAACGCTGCACGCACACGCTCGATGGTCTCCAGCAATGCGCCCAGACCCTCGAGCGCATAGAACTCGCACTGCAGCGGGACGAGCACACCTTCCGCGCAGGAGAGCGCGTTCAGAGTCAGCATCCCGAGTGCGGGGGGACAATCAATGAGAACGAAATCGTAAGACGTTCGCGCGTGCGTCAGCTGGTCGCGAAGACGCCATTGGCGGTCGGGGGTTGACACGAGTTCGACTTCGGCGCCCGCAAGGTCCCGAGTGGCGCATACCAGGTCGAGTCCGGGCACACACGTGGGACGAGCAGCGTCTGCCACGGTGATCTGCCCGATAAGCAGCTCGTAGGACGACAAGCCGGTTCGCCTGGACTCACCCAGCCCACTGGTCGCGCTGCCCTGAGAATCAAGGTCGATCAGCAGAGTGCGGCGCCCCTCGAGGGCAAGAGCCGCCCCCAGGTTTACCGCCGTCGCGGTCTTGCCGACGCCGCCTTTTTGATTGGCCACCGCAATGATCAGACCCATACACCACCACCACCGCACTTACGGTTAGATCGTGGCTACCATGGGAATCTCCGCAATGCGAGGTTGAGTCGCACAAGGGACGGGCAGCATGGACCTCCAAGGTCGCGGTTCTTCGGTCAGGCCACCCGCACATTCGACCATCCCTTGTGGGCCGCGGACCGCCGCCATGGTCGGC
>DASPNH010000245.1:0-6486 GCA_035626675.1 Binatia bacterium | reverse complement strand
GCTACCGCCTCGGCCTGCGGTCCGGCGCCGCCCCCGGCCAGGAGATGGCAGCGTGAGGACGGCGTCGACACCGATGCGTGCCAGCCGCTCTGCCGCAATCGATCGCTCGCAAGTCTATCTGGAGCTGACCAAGCCGCGCATCACGCTGATGGTGCTCCTGACCGTGGCCGTCGGCTTCTTCGCCGCACACGCTTCGGCTGCCCCCGCTCTGCTGCTGCACGTCCTGATCGGGACGGCGTTGTCCTGCTCGGGATCGGGAGCGCTCAATCAGTACCTGGAGCGTCAGGTCGACGAGACCATGGATCGGACGCGCTTCCGCCCGTTACCCGCTCGGCGCATATCGGCCACTTCGGCGATGGCGCTGGGAGCCGCGCTGTCGATCGGCGGCGTCCTCTACCTGGCGATCACCGTCCATCTTCTGTCGGCTCTTCTCAACGCGCTGACCGTGATCACCTACCTCTTCGTCTACACGCCGATGAAGCGACGCACGCCGCTTTCGACGCTGGCAGGCGCCGTGCCCGGCGCCCTGCCACCGGTCATCGGTTGGACGGCGGCCACCGGCGACATCGGCGCAGGCGCAGCCGTCCTGTTCGGGATCCTGTTCCTGTGGCAGATCCCCCACTTCCTGGCCATCGGCTGGATGTATCGCGAGGATTACGCGCGCGGCGGCTTTCCCATGCTCGTCGTCGTCGACGAGGGTGGCGATGCAACGGCGCGACAGATGGTCGTCTATGCTCTTGCGCTCATTCCGGTCTCGCTGCTGCTGCCGGCCACGGGCGCGGCGGGCAGCCTCTTTTTCTGGTGCGCTCTCGGGAGCGGCCTGTTCTACCTCGCGGCCAGCGTCGCCGCTGCCCGGGCGCGCACAGTGGTTGCGGCTCGGCGCCTGCTGTTGTGCTCGGTGGTCTATCAGCCCGCGCTGTTCGTGGCGTTGTTCCTGGATAGGATCTGGTGGAGCGTCACCGCATGAGCAGTGCAGTGTCGGTCCATGGCCTGAACCACAGCTACGGCACTCATCGTGCGCTGACCGACGTCAGCTTCGAAGTTTCGGCCGGAGAGATCTTCGGCCTGCTCGGTCCCAACGGCGGCGGCAAGACCACGCTGTTTCGCATCCTGGCGACGCTGATGCCCGTCGGCAGCGGCCGCGTCGAGATCGCTGGCATCGATGCTTCGCACGACGTCACCTCGGTGCGACGAGCGATCGGCGTCGTGTTCCAGTCGCCCAGTCTTGACATCAAGCTGACCGTGCGCGAAAACCTGGTCCATCACGGACACCTGTACGGCATGCGCGGAAGCGGCCTGGATGCCGCCATCGATGCTGCGCTGGCTCGGCTGGGCCTCGGTGATCGCCGCGCAGACCTCGTCGAGACGCTCTCGGGCGGACTCAAGCGCCGAGTCGAGTTGGCCAAGGGGCTGCTTTCGGAGCCGTCGATCCTGATCCTGGACGAGCCTTCCACCGGTCTGGATCCTGGCGCGCGACGCGATCTGTGGGAATACCTATCGGCGCTGCGTGCACGTTGTGGCACCACCATCCTGGTCACCACGCACCTGATGGAAGAAGCCGAGCGATGCGACCGACTGGGCATCCTGGATCGCGGAAAGCTGATCTCCTCGGGCACGCCCGATGCGCTCCGGCGCAGGATCGGAGGCGACGTGCTGACGATCCGCACCGCCGATCCCGACGCCTTGCGGACCGAGCTTCGCGAGCGGCTCGGTCACGAGTCGACGACAGTCGACGGCACGGTTCGTCTGGAGCGGCCCGACGCGCACCTGCTGATCCGGCAGATCTACGAATGCATGCCCGAGCGCATCGAGTCGATAAGCCTCGGACACCCTACGCTAGAGGACGTCTTCATCCACGAGACCGGCCACCGCTTCTGGAGCGAATGATCCCGTGAACAGCTACACCATGGCCGTCTATACACTGGCCCGCCGCGAGGTCGTGCGTTTTCTTCGCCAGCGCAACCGCGTGTTCGGCGCGCTGGCACAGCCGATCCTGTTCTGGCTGATCTTCGGTGCGGGTCTGAGCGCATCGTTTCGCGCCGGCGCCGGCGACCGTATCGGCTACACCGAATACTTCTTCCCGGGCGTGGTCGCGATGATCCTGCTGTTCACGGCCATCTTCGCGACCATCTCGATCATCGATGATCGCAACTCCGGCTTCCTGCAGGGCGTGCTGGTATCTCCGGTTCCCACCTCCGCAATCGTGCTGGGCAAGGTCGTCGGAACTACCGTTCTGGCCGTGGGGCAGGCGTTGCTCGTGTGCATTCTGGCTCCGCTGGCGGGAATGTCGGTCGGGGTCGGCGGTATTCTCGCCTCCATTCCGATCATGGTCCTGCTGGCGGTAGCGCTGGCCGGTCTGGGCATGCTGATCGCGTGGAGAATGGATTCGACCCAGGGCTTCCACGCCATCATGACCTCGGTCCTGATGCCCATGTGGTTACTGTCGGGCGCCTTCTTTCCCGCCGAAGGCACGCCCGGCTGGCTCGCCTGGATCATCGCGCTCAACCCGATGACGTATGGAGTGGCTGCCCTTCGGCACGCTCTTTATCCGGATGCGACGATGTCTTCGCTGCCGTCGGCCACCATGTGCGTACTGGCAACCGTAGCGTTTGCCGCCGCCACGCTGACCGGGTCGTTTCGGGTCGCCGCCGAGCGCACGAGCAACGGCTTGCCGTGAACATGCCGCAGGCGCCGCGTCGCACAGCGCACATCGTTCGCGGGGCGATGCTCGGAGCAGGGGCGGCAGTGGCGGCAGTCGCACTGCTGCTGCTGCTGCGGCCACGGCCTTCCCTTCCCGTCATCGCCAAAGTTCCGCAGTTCGCGCTGACCGATCAGAGCGGCTCGCCGATCTCCAACGGAAATCTGGCCGGCAGGCCGTGGGTGGCAAGCTTCATCTATACCACCTGTCCAGGCCCGTGCCCCATCGTCGTCCAGAAGCTGCGCGACCTGCGTCGCGAGATTCCGCCCGCGGACCTGGCGATCGTCTCCTTCAGCGTCGACCCTCAGACCGACACCCCCGAAGTGCTCTCTCAGTACGCAGCGCGCCATGGGATCGACCGCGCCGGCGCCTGGTTTCTGGTCACGGGACCGCACGACCGCATGCTCGACCTCATTCGCAAGGGCTTCCTCTCCAGCGTCGGGTCCGCGGCCGAGCTCGTCGGCCCCGAAGCCGCGGCCGACGAGCTCGAGGCCGTGCTGGAGCGGGAAGGCGCGGTCGTCCACAGCATCCGGCTGATCCTCGTCGATGCCGAAGGCGCGATTCGCGGGGTCTATGCCAGCGACGACGCCGAGCAGCTCGACAGGCTGCGAAAGGACGTGCGCACGCTGGCCGGATGAAGCCGCGCGGCGCAACGAATCCGTTGACTGCGACCCTCTTTCGTTGCCTACTGATGCGCCGGCCTTTCGGTCCGGCGGAGCGGGGGCTTCAGCGACAATGACGTGGAAGAAGAAGATGGCCGGCGCGGCGCCCACTCGTCTGCGCGCGGTGACCTGCAGCGCGCTCGCCGTTGTGGCCCTGGCCGGACCCGCCTCGGCGCAGTGCAGCTTCTCGGTTCCCGGCAGCGTGCTGGTCCAACCGACCAGCCACGGGCTGTTCTACGGTGACAGCATTACCGTAGGCATCCTCGGCACGCCCTACCACTACGCCCTGCTGGTCCGACACATGCTGGCCGCCGCCTACTGCGACTTCGAGCTGTTCGACGTCGATGCCATCGGCCAGCGCGGCTCCCACTATCTCCGCTACGCGCGCCGCATCGGCCGCGACCTGACGGCCTCCGAGTTCCCCTTCGACTGGGTCATGTTCCAGGATTCGGGCCGGGCGCTGAAGCTGGCCTACGAGCGCGATCCGGACTCGCCTCGCAGCTTTCCGATCGCCGTCCAGCAGACCATCGACGAGGCGCGAGCCGTCGAGCCTTCCATCACCGTCTTTTTGGCTACGACGCCACCGCTCGATCACGCCAACGCCACCGCCAGCTGGGAAGTCCGTTACGACCGCGTCAACGATTTCGACGACCACAATGACGCGCTCGAGGAACTGGCAGGAGAAGGTGGACATCCCGTCGTCACCTGGGCCACCGATGTCTGCCGCGCATACGCCGAGGCACCCGACGCGGAATGGACCCGCGATGGCGTACACCCGCAGCCCTTCGGAGAGGTGCTGTTTGCCCTCTCGATCCTGCGCTCGTTCGGGGTGCCCCGCGCCGATCTGAAGCTCGACGACCTCGCGCAATTCCACGTCTCGCTGGACCCGACGACGGTCTCCACGATCGCGGACTGGGTTTATGCGCCCAACCCCGCGTGCGACTGAAAACGTGACGAGACGGGATCTGAAATAGGGCCTGCGCATCAGCCGATGCGCAGGCCCTTTCCATTCCTGATCAGCTGGCCTGCGAGGACATGGCCTCGGCGAGGATGCGCGAGGTGGACTCGCGCATGATACGCGGGTCGACCGGCTTCCCCTCGAGCAGCGTCTGGCGGACCTGCTTGCCCGAGATGAACACCGGTTGCTCTCCCTTGTGCTCGTCCATCAGATCGACGCGACCTACCGATTCGTAGTAGGCAGCGAAGCCGACCTTGAGCGGCTTGATCTGCAGATCGCCCTTGAGGTTGTCGAAGATTTCCTGCGCATCGAAATCGCCCCAGATCGCAGTACCGTCGTTATAGGGCGCGTCGGCATGCTTGCGACCGATGATGATGTCGCTGAACCCGTAGTTCTGCCGGTAGATGGCGTGCATGATCGCTTCGCGCGGGCCGGCATAGAACATCTTGATGTCCAGACCGAGCAGAATGACACGATCGGGCACCTGCTCGCCTCGCGGACCCCACAGCGCCGGATCGCTGTCGCCCTCGCCGATGCCGCGCGACTCGATGAGCGCTTCGTAGGTGTGCATGCGGACGACGGCGTTGACGTCGTCGCCCTTGGTCTCGCCGATGAGCGGGTTCAGGCAGGCTCCGGCATTGCAGCCCTGGCGGATCAGCTGCTCGAGGCCGTAGACCAGCGCGTACTCGTGGGCGCGATGCAGCGGATTGCGCGTCTGGAACGCGACGACCCGGTCCCAGCCGTGCGCGCGCAAAAGGGCGCGGGTCTCCAGCGGCGACAGGATGTGGCGACCGAGCACAGGATGCTTCGGCTGCGGAAGCACCGCGATGGTGCCACCGATGAGATGGGTCTTGTCGGCGTCGCCTTTCAGGACCATGTCGGCGCCGGGATGATCGGTGCGCTCGGTCCCGTAGACCTTGGCGATGTAGCGCATCTTGTCCCACTCGAAGACGTCGGCAATCTCGAGCGTTGCCACGATGGCGCCCGACCCGTTCGTCAGAGCGACCTTCTGACCGACCGAGAGGCGACGGGCCATTTCTGCGGTGACCGGAAGCGAGAGAGGGATCGTCCACGCGTACAGCTTGCCGTCGCGCTCGATGACCATCTCGTCGAGGACGCGATTGTAGACGTCCGCGGTCATCGGACCGCGAAGCGGAGTCAGAGCCCCGTCGCCGAAGCGGTAAACGGTCGAGAGGTCGGCGTCGGAGACGGGAACCCGAACGAGACCCTGGGCTTCGGCCAGTACGGCCGCGCGCTCGGCCTCGGGAACATCACAAGACAATGGTTCGGCAAACCCGCCATGGGCGGGGACGAGATCGGGCATCGGTAGGCTCTCCTCTTCGGCTTCGCTGCGAGTACACGCGCGGGAGGCGCTCGGTGGCGCCGCAAATACGCGGATGAACCGCAGTTTCTTGCCAGCAAAGGCCCAGGAAGACAACCGCGCTCAGGGCGTGGCGGCGCTCGGTCCCGCCGCCACAACCACCTGTGCGTGGATGTCCGAGGTCTTCACCTGAGGCGGACATCGCGGCTTCTCGAGCGGGCCGCTTTGCGCGATCAATCGCGTCAGCCAGTCCTCTTCGGCAGCACGCGCGCGCTCCAGGACGTTGCCAGCGCCGGGAGCCGCCACGAAAAAAAGGACGGGCTCTTTCGCGGGAAGCAGCCCTGCCAGCGCCGAGACGCCGCCATCGGTCGTGTTGAGGGTGCCTGTCTTGCCCGCGAAACCGTCGGCCTTGCCGTTTTCCCGAAGGCGTGGGAACAGATGGCGCAGCGTACTGTCTCCGCAACCCATTACGGGCAGGACATTGCCGAGCTCGAGCCCGTGCTGTTGCAGAAGCAGATGCAGCTCCCGCATCAGTCGCACGACCTGGCGCGGTGTCATGCGATTGCTATGGAGCCCCGAGGTGGTCTCGAATCGGATGCCGCTCGCCGCCTGCCCCCAGCGCTCGCTCAGGAACGCGGCCAGAGCCGGCGGTCCGCCCACGCTGGCGTCCAGCCTTTCGATGTCGTTGTTGGAGAAGACGTTGAAGCGGTGGAGCGCGGTGGCCAGCGTTTCGGAGCGATGCGTGAGCAGCGCCGTGCGCTGCTGCGGTATGCCGCGCCGGATTCCCCCGCGTACTGCGATCGCCGGTCGCTCGCTTGCCGGCCAGCCGTTGCGGCCGGCCGCGTCC
>DASPNH010000244.1:0-8739 GCA_035626675.1 Binatia bacterium | reverse complement strand
GATCACGACAGCCATGGCGTGGGGCGCGCCGGACGACGCCGCGGCGGGTTCCCGCGCCTTCCCGAGGGCAACCTACCTGCCGCGCCGCGATTCTCTGGCTAACAGACCGGATATGGCGCTACTTGATGCTACCCTTGAACTTCTCGCCGGTGTTCTTCTTGATGGAGTCCTCGCTGAACGACACTCCCCAGCAGCCGCCGTCGCCCGTAACCATTTGTGCGGTGACTTCGCCCGTAAGCGGCGCGTTCATCGCCAGGCCCGTCAGATATGGGCCGCCTGCCTGAAGGGACGTGCTCGAGACTGGCTCGGCGTCTGGTAGGACGTATTGAATGACGGCAGAGGTGATTCCGCCGGTCTGGCCGTACTTGTCAGCGAACGTGAAATAGGACTTCTCTCCCTTGATTCTGTGCGTCCATAAAACGCCTGCGGGCAACTCGGAGCGAGCGATGATGCCGCTGCCGTCGTAGACGCACAAGACGAGGGGCTGTCCCGCTCCGATCAGCTCCGCGATGGTCGCGTAGGCCACGGGTCCTTTGCTCCACTTGAAGTTGACCTTGTCCTTGTCGGGCGAGTCGGCGTTGATGAGCAGCAGCGATGCCTTTTCTGCGGTGCTGCAAGTAGTCGCCGGCACCATGACATCGTCGCAAACGCCGCTCGCGCTGCACTGATGCCGCGCGCACAGATCCGTCGAGTCGGACGCGCATGTGGTGCCCGTAGCCCGAAAGGCGCATGTCCGCATGCAGCAGCCGTCGGATGCGAAGATCTCGTCGTCGCAATCTTCCTCGTCCTCTACTGCGCCGTTTCCGCACGGCCCGAATGTGCGAAACACGATATCGTGGTCACCGATACTCACGCTCGGCCGGATCGCGGTCCCGCGGTCGTAGTCTCCGCAGTAGGTCGAGTTGTAGTAGAACTCGATCTGCGTGGTCGTATCCAGCTCGATAGTGTAGGTGTCCTCGGGCACGACGGTGACTGGCGAGGCGAACTCGAAGTGCACCCATTGAGCAGAACCCACGCCGACGAGCCTCGTTACCGTAGCGAGAACCGGCCCGGCGACGGTTGCCCCGGCTCGAAGGTTGATCGTGGCGTTGCCTGCCTGCCCCGCGCCCACCTCCAGCCACATCTCGACTCCGGTCAGCGTTGCCTGTGCCGGCTTGAACGACTGCCCCGTGGGTCCGGTGTACGGAACGCTTCCGGTCGGTGCGTATTCAATGCACTCGAAACTCTGGTCCGGAACCGCCGAGAAGGCGGCGCCGGGCAGACTCAGACACGCCGTGCAGACCAATGCCGCGTACGAAGATGGAATTCTCACCAGCTGCCTCTTTTTTGAGCGAACGACGGTCACATGGTCGACCGGTTACGGAATGTTTGCTGGCGCTACCGCCAGCCCGAGGAGGGATGCGACCTGGAGGGATTACGAAGCGTTTATGCGGCGTCCAAGAAGCCCAATGCCGTCGCCTTCACCGGCATCCAGGGCACCGACCACCGCGTCGAGAGGTAACACTAGGGTCACGCCGGGGTTAGGACAAGCCTTCGCACAGTTCCCGTCGATGATCTCGAGACCGCAGAGGGTCGATTCGTGTACGCCTTCCTTGTAGCGAGCGGCAGTGCGGTCACCATTCTGGTCCATCCGGCCAGAAATCTTGCGCTGCTTCAGAGCAGGTATCCCCTGCGGCCGCGACCGGCGGAGCCCGGGCCGGCAAACCTATCGATTCCAGGATGGCGCGACTAGGAAGAATCAGCGGACAATCTTCAACGTCGTTCTCTCGTCATCGCCAACGCCAGTACGCGGCTGCTACGCGAGCTTTCTGCCGCCGAAGTCGAAGCCGGCGCATGGATGCTCGCTCTTGCCGGCGGAGCCTTGTTCCTGTCCGATGATCTGCGCGCTCTTCCGACGAGCGGAGAACATGGCCGCAAAAGACCGTCGCGACGCTCGCGCTATCGGGCACGCCGTCGAGCCCGGTGCGACTCTATCCGGACAAGCCGCCCGACGAGCTGGCAAACGCGGTCGTCGATCATCTTCTCGGGTGATGCGGTCAGCGCGTACTCGGCGTATGGCGCACTGCCGACGGAGAACGCGTGGTCGTGAACGTTGCCGACGAGGAGCTCGTGGTCGAAGGGCGCGCCGTGCCCCCACACTGCGCGATAATCCTGACGCCGGCCTGAACGCAATTCGTCAGATCACGTTGGTTCCCTCGTCGCTAGCGCGGCTGCGTTGGTGCAGATGCATTCATCGCACGCCATGGCCTGGCCTTTGCACGAGTTGAACACGGTCATGCTCAGCGAGGACTCGGAGACCTGGGAAAGAATGTTCACTATCGTGCTGAGCCCTGTCAGTCGCGAGACGACGGTGAGCTTGAAATTCACGGGCGGAATGGTCTGGGCGATCAGCGTGTTCCACCCGATTTCCAGCCGCACTCTGCGATAGCCCGTGATGCCCGCAAGGGTAAAGGGGTTCGTGATTCCCGCAACAGGTGGATACGTGATCTCCCAGTGGAAGGTCAGGTCGGCGGCAGTGGAGTTGCAGACCGCCGGATCGATGAAGTTGGACGCGTCGAACGCGGCCGGGTCGGAGTTCGAGAGCGCGTTGGCCTCCGGATCGCTATAGAGCGCTGGGTCAATGTCGCGGGTGCGTTGCTCTTCGCCGCGCGTGTAGCGGATGAAGGTGCCCGCGGCCAGAGCCGGCGGTGCCGTGACTGTCGTACACGCCGGCAGCGTGGTGGTGGTCGTCTGCGTGGTTGTCGTGGTGTCGGCCACGATCGTCGTGCTGGTCGTCTCGGTGGTCGTGGTCGTGTCGACCACGATCGTCGTACTGGTCGTATCGGTGGTCGTGGTGTCGACCACGATCGTCGTGGTGGTCGGCTCGGCCGTCGTCGTCGTGTCGATCACGAGTGTCGTGGTGGTGGGCTCGGTGGTCGTCGTCGTATCGACAAGGATTGTCGTCGATGTGGTCGTCGTGGACGTGTCCCCTAGGGTCGTCGTAGAGGCACACGCGGCGTTGCCCGGATCCAGAGCGCACAATGCGTCCTGAATGAACGCGTCCGCGGACGCCTGAAGAACTGCGGCCTGGCTTCCGGCATGGGTGCAATCCGACTCGAGCGCGGCCTCGTCGAGGCAGCCGCTGGTACCGTCGGCCAGCTTACTCGTTGCCTTGTCGGTGCAGGCGGTCTCGATCATCCCGCTCGTGCCCGCGGCCTTGGCCGCGCACTTGGCGAGGGCGGCGACGTACTTGCCAAGGCACTTGATCTTGGCAGCGTCGCACTCGCCGGTACCATTGCCAGTGGTGTCGCTCACGCCAGCGGCGTAGCTGGTGATGCGCTCTTCAAAGCTGTCCTGGTCGGCAAATGTCCGACACGACGCCGCGCCGTCGATCGGGAATTTCGCATCGAGCTTGTTGAAGACTCCCTTGGTCGGATCTTCACCACCCGTGAACTTCTCACTCGCCTTCTGATGGCACCCTGGGTCGAGCGCTCCCTGGCTCGTCTCTTTGCTGAGGCAGCGGCTATGGCCTGCCTGCGATTTTCCGACGCCACCGATCTTGCCGGACAAGCATTTGTTGATGGGCAGAGTCGATACCTGCGCTTGGGCGCTCGCTACGAACAGGGTGCAGCCCAGAAGGATGGCAGTGAGGACCGCCAATAAACCTCTTCCCCGTGATGCACGCCTGATCGGAATTCTGCCGGCGCCCGTGGCGGCCTCGCCAGTCTGCTGGCCGGAAGTCGCGACGGCGTGGGTCGAAACGGTACGGGTGGGAACCAGACAAGTGGTGGCGATGCGCATCACGGAAACTCCGCAGCTCCAGCGCTTTCGCCAAAACCGTTGTTTGATCGAGATGGTAGATCAGCCTTCGAAGGCTGCGTCAAAGAGGTTTGCCCGCGCCATTCATAGAAGCTTCGCCGTTGGCCGACTGGCGTTCTGCCACCGCGGACGGCCCGTCATCGGCATGTGGGGGGGGGGCGTCTGCGGCCGATCGACCGCGGTTCAGCTGGATGAAACCGCCTGGGCTCGGGGGGTCGGCTCGACCAGCGCCTTGCCGCCGAACCAGAGCAGCGCCGTAGCCAGGCCCAGCAAAAGCAGGCAGACGACGCCGTTCAGGCAGACGACGCCGTTGATGTTCTGCGGCTAGGAAGAATCAGCGGACAATCTGGAACATCGTTCTCTCAGCGTTATGTCCACTCGTCATCGCCAACGCCCGTACGCGGGCAACCTATGAGATGGTGACGGTGCACCCTCCTGAGGTTCCAACGCGTCGGACGCTATTCCGAATCAGCAACGCGACGTCACCGCTACTCCTCAAGGTACGCGTGACCTGCGCTTTGCAGGTCAATGGCAACTCTGTCGCGTGCAGTCCTGACTTCGATGGCGAGACCACTTGGTACGTTGCGACCGATGGTCGCGCAGTCCGCCGAAACCATGCTCCTCGTACCGGGTCTTGAGCCGGCGCATCTGTCGATCGCTGATTCCGAGGATCGTCGCCGCCTGAATCCACGTGATGCGTCCCTCGATGGCCTTAAGGACCACCTCCTTACGCGTCACAGCTTTGACCTCCCGGGTGACCACCCGCTCCGTGTTCCCCATGAAGCGGGCTGGTAGCGGACGGACCGGACATCTTTAAGTGTCTATGACCCGGACATCTGCAGTGTCCGTTAACACAGGTTCGCCGTGGTCGCTTGTTACAGCCCTGGCCGAACTATAGGTCCCGATTCGCTTGGAGACCTTCGCTCCGCGAAGCCGGTACCGGCAGGGACTCTCGCCGGCTCCGAGCGGTGATCTGCATTTTTCAACGGAGGAGTATCATCGTGTACACACGGTTCTGCGTAGCTTTCGTCACCATCAGCGTAGTGGTTCTCGCCGCCGGGACCTCGGCCCACGCCCAGGCCAGCCCGGATTGCGCGTCGAAGTGTCTCGGCATGTATCAGAAGGTCGTATCGACCATGGTCAAGTGCGCCACGAAGGCACTTGCGAAAGCGGGAACCAATCCCGCGCCGTGCATGGACGCGGCCCAGGAGAAGATGATCCTGGCTTGGGCGAAGGCGCAGAATGCATGTGGCGACATGACGTGCGACGCCGTCTACCCCGGAGTTCTCGCCGCGTGTGAAAACACGTTCGACGATCTGCAGGACACGTTCGGAACGTCGGTCGGTGACTCGACGACCGCGAATGCCATCGGGCAGGTCAACACCTTCTCACTCTGCGAGTTCTGACGCGTCTTGCCGCAGCGAGACTGCGTATATGGTCGTTCACGTCGTCTGCGTCATCGGCGCAGCGTAGCGCCGGGGTCGCCTGTCAGGCCCCGGCGCCGTGCGGCACGCCATACCGCATGGTGACCGCTGCGCGGGCACACGCGTTGCCACCATCCGAGATTCGCCTCGCCTTGGCTACGGAGCGAGCACGCACTTAACGTACACCTCCACCCTCCGCCGACACCGCCAAGACCGCCTTCCCCGCACTGTAGCCCTGGGCCTTGCTACGAAGCGGCACCAGTACATCGGGCAAGGTCGAGCATGCGTTGATGTGCTCGATCGGAACAGCATCGAGCGCATCGCTTCAGCAACCGCGTTTCGCTGCATAGTCGGTGTCGGTCGGTGCGGCGACGCCCCTTGGCGCCGCGGCGGTTGCCGGCGCCGCCGTATCAGCGACGCCGCAACGACGCGGCTCAAACAAGATGGGAGCAGGTACAACATTCAAGCGGAGCACTCATTCCGGCGAAGTTCGGCTCGAGATCAGCGCTCGCGAAGGCAACGATGCGCGGTGTGGCGCCGTTGTCGAGGACGTAGAGCAGACCTCCAGCGGGCGCGGCATACGCTTCGGCTTTAGCTCTTCCTTCCTCCGCGAAGGGACTTCGACGAGAATTCGACAATTGGCGGTCCGGTTCCGGCGTTAGGCTCCCTTCGCCCGTGTCATCGCGCGGCAATCCGCAGCGTCGGGAGGACAGAGCCATGCTCGTTGCACGCTCATCACCGCTCCGAGCGGCCTCGCGCCTGCGGTGACCGCGCCAGGATTTGCCTGATTCCCAGCGTCCGCAGCGCCCGTGACGTATTACCATTTTGCTGCTCGGCCGGCGGCCGGCCTTTGACCGGCGTGCTGCAAAAATGCGATCCGCGGTCGGTATAGAGCTCGCAGAAGCGTCCGTACCCCGTAAGCACATGGCGCAGAGCCTTGAACGTGGAGATCAGTCCCTCCTGCTCAAAAAGTTCGCCGTACAGGATCTCTCCGGTGGCATCATCGAGCACGATGTTGAGGTCGCGCATCTCCAGCCCGGCAATCCACCGGTGCGTGGAAGCGTCCATGTGCAGCAGCATCCCCGTCATCGGCCGGCGCTCGCGAAGACGGCGGTACTTGCCTCGGGCTGGCGCCTTTTTAACCAGCCCGGCCGTCTGCAGGACGATCCGCATCCAGGTGTACGAGATCTTGACCCGTGCTTTTCCCGCAGCTGCTCGTGGAAGTGCCGCATAGAGAATTCCGCGTAGGTCTCACGCTTCAGCTTCAGCACCGGCTCGATGGTCCGAACCGGTGCGTTTGCGCCGGGGCTTGCCCGACCGGTGGTCATGCAGTCCGCCGAAGCCGAGCCGCTCGTACCGCGTCTTGAGCCGGCGCATCTGCCGGTCGCTGATACCGAGGATCGTCGCCGCCTGAATCCACGTGATGCGTCCCTCGATGGCCTTTAGGACCACCTCCTTACGCGTCACAGCTTTGACCTCCCGGGCCACCACCCGCTCCGTGTTCCCCATGAAGCGGGCTCGTAGCGGGCGGACCGGACATCTTTAACCCCGAAAATTCATGAACGCACCGGTAGGTAGAAAGAGAGGGTCTTCGTGGATTCGTGTGGGTAACCGTTCCGGGGTTTTCGAGGATTTCGGATTTAGATCGGCGGCAGCATCATCGTCAGGATCTTCAGCCGCAGGTACTCCTCATCGCGTAGGCCGTAGGCACGGCGCTTGACGACTCGGATCTTGTTGTTGACTCCCTCGACGAAGCCGAGGGCAACCTTGTTCTCGGGCGTGCAATACGCCGCGATGCCGTCCCAGTGGCGCTCGACCATCTCGGCGAACTTCTCGAATGGCTTGAGGCGCAGCCACTTCAGCGACTCGCGCCAGTTCTCGAAGAAGCGGCGCGTCCAGCCCTCTCGGTTGTAGCTCCACATCTGCCCGAACGACTCCTTGAGCAGATAGGCGGTGTTCAGCCGCTTGTTCTTTGCCAGGAGCAGCTTCAGGTTCTTGCGGCCTTCGCTGGCAGGTTCTCGCGGTTGGAGAGCAGTGCGTACTTCTGGCCCTTTATGAAGCGCCGGTCCTTATCGGTCAGGCGTTTGTACTTGGCCTTGCGCACGGCATCCAAGGCGTCGCCGAGGTGACGCAGCACGTGGAACTTGTCGAACAGGATGGCGGCCTGCGGTGCGTGGCGCTGCGTGGAGTTGCGGAACGGCTTCCACATGTCCATCACGGCCAGCCGGATTCCCGCGTTTTTCCGCCGTCCGAGCCACTCGTAGAACCCGTCCATGTCTTTCTCGGCTATGCCGTCGCCACCGAACCAGATCGGCCGCCGCCGTTCCAAGTCGCTGATTACGATCCGGTAGGTGTGGCGCTTGCGAATGGATATCTCGTCGATCCCGATCACTTTCGGAGGCGGAGTGCCGGCACGGCGAAGCTGCTCGCGCATGTACTGCTTCTCGAGTTCCTTGACCGCATGCCAGTCCAAGCAAAGCTCGCTGGCAATGTCCTTGATCGAAGCCGACCGGCAACGCCGGCCGACGAAGAACGCGAAGCGCTTGGTGTAGCGCGGATTGTCGGCAGGGAAGTCCAGCCGCTCGCGCTTCACCGCCTTGCAGCTCCGGCACGCGACCCGTCGTACTTCGATGTCCAGGTACATCCGGAACGGACCGCAGCCCAGATCTCGAACCCGACGCGTAGTGCGGTCGTAGAATCCCGAGTGCTGGCGGCCGCAGACCCCGCACGACGTTTTTTTGAGCGCCGAACGAGCCTGAGCACCCTGGAACCAGGCTCGCCGAAGATGCCGACGACGGTCTGCTCGGGACGAAATCCGGGAAAGCGATACGAGTCAGAAAGGCGACGAAGCGAGGTGGGCCGTGGCATCGGCGAACCGTGCCAAGTTTTGCGGCCTCGGCAAATGCAGCCTGGGCCTATCCAGCAAGCGGTTTCCGATCAGCTCAGAGCGCTAGACCACCCAGATCAAGCCGGGGTGCCCCAATTTTTGTAACCGCCTGATCGAGCATCAGACGGGGAGCCGGCGCCTCGAAATAGATGGAGAGCTGGTTGAGCGCCGCCAGTTGGCTGACCGTCGGCGTGATCGGATCGCTTTTGAATCTCGTCGGCGGTCCGGGTGCTGCCGTCCGGGCTCCATCCCGGCTGCAGGATGTAGCCGGCGGCGTCGCGCCATGAGCCGACGCGCGCGACGTCGCGCGCGAGCGCCTTCCATTCGTGCATGGCAGCGCGATCTGGAGCGGACGAAAGGCCTCGATGTTCCTGGTTAGGCCGTAGGTGACCGGCCCGACCTCGGGCTCGAACGTTCCGAAGATTCGATTCCACACGATCAGCATGCCGCGTGAGCGCCTCGTTGACGGCTCTATGGAACCAGTATTAGCAGAAGTCGCCCATCAGTAGTGCCATGGCCCGCGTCGCCGCGCTTGCGGAATCGAAGTGTGCCCGCGCTAATTTGTGCGACCAATCCGAGCGCCGCAAGCGAAACGCTCTTCATGAAAAGGTTGATGATGACGTCGCCGAT
>DASPNH010000243.1:0-7737 GCA_035626675.1 Binatia bacterium | reverse complement strand
CCATCATCGAGGACCCGGGATGGACGGAGGGGCGACGATGCTGGAGCGGCGCTCTGACTCCTCTGCTGCAGGTGCCGGCGAAGTTCCGTGGACTCTACGCTCCGGTTCCGTAGCCATAGGCTTCGGCTAAACAACGAGCCGCCTGCACGACGCAGCACGTGCCGGACTGTGTCGCCGTCGGTTGCTGGAGGCGGCTGCTGCACCACGCCACAGAAGCTCACCAGCCGAATCGGCTCGCCGGTCGATCCCATCGCCAACGAGTGACCATTTCCGCCAACGGCGTCACGATCCGCGACCACGAGTCGGGGATCGAGGCAGCGCTGCTGCCCGCGATATGCATCGACGGCGTTTGGCATCGCGCCTCTGCCGGAAGTGGCCAGGCGACGGAGCCCGGAACCTGGCGCTTCAGCATTGGCGAACACGGCGACGTCGACGTCATCACCGATGTCCCCACCTTCGTCCTCCGCTTCGTCGCCACCGCAGAGCGGGACTTTCAGGGAGTCGGACTGGAAGGTACGGCATGGGTACCAGGCGCGCATGCCTGGCTCTCCAACGGCTTCCACTCCTGGTCGCAAACCGGCGTCATCACACTGGGTGCGCAGCCGCAGCCCGAAGACTTGCAGACCGCTCTTCTGCAGCGCGGCGATGCCGAAGTCGTACGCGGGGGAAGCGAGCTGTCGTGGTGGATGACCTGGATCGGCAGTGAGCACGCGAACCTCTTTGCTGGGGCGCTGACTGCAGCGCGGTTCCGGTCTTGGGTGACGGCGTGGCTGACCGAGCAGGAGACCGTCGGTCTGCGCATCGCATGCGGCGGGTCGGGCGAGAGCATTCGGATGCGTGCGGGCGAGGGCATCGTCTCCGAAAGGTTTCACATCGAGGCGGGACGTGATCTCCACGCAATCCTCAGGCGCTATGCCGACGCCCTGCCGTCGCGACGCCGCACCGTCGTGCACGCGCCACGTGCAGGATGGAACAGCTGGTACGGGTTGTGGGATGACGGCGTCACCGAGGACGCAGTCCTGGAGAATGCTCGTCTTGCACGACCGATCCTGGAACGTATCGTGTCCTCGAACGTCGAGCCGCTGCACATCGTCATCGACGACGGCTGGCAACAGCAGTGGGGCGACTGGCAGACGAACGATAAGTTCCCAGCGGGCCTCGCAGGCGTTTGCTCGAGCCTCGCGCAGCAAGGCTTCGCCACGGGCCTGTGGCTCGCGCCGCTGCTGGCGCACGAGAACAGCCGCGTTGCCACGCAGCATCCGGACTGGTTCGTCGAAGGCGCCGAGTACCTTCACGGCAAGCGAGGCCGTATGCTCATCCTCGACGTCACCCGCAGCGATGTCGCCGAGCATCTTGCCTGTGTCATTCGCAGCGTCCTCGATGCCGGCATTCGTTTCCTGAAGCTGGACTTCCTCTTCGCCGGAACGTTCGAAGGCCGGCGGGCACGCAACGCAACGGGCATGGAGGCTTACGCGCAAGCGATGAAAATCCTGCGCAAGGCGGCCGGCGATACGTTCGTCCTCGCCGTCGGCGCTCCGATGCTCGGGACGTTCGAATACGCCGATTCGTACCGGATCGGCTTCGACATCGCGCTCGAAAAGGTCGGGAACATCGGCATCGGCCCGTCCTGGCCCTTCATTGCCAACCAGGCCCGTAGCCTGGCGGCCCGCTGGCACCTCGGCCACGCCACGCTGTGCGACGCCGATCCAGTGCTGCTACGCGAGCTGCCTGCCGCCGAAGTCGAAGCCGGCGCATGGATGCCCGCTCTGGCAGGCGGGGCCTTCTTTCTGTCCGACCATCTGCCTGCTCTTCCCGACGAGCGACGCGCATGGCTGACACCCAGCCCCGTCGCACTTGCGCTGTCGTCCAGGCCGTCGGCGCCCGAGCGACTCTATCCGGACAACCCGCCCGACGAGCTGCGCAACGCGGTCGTCGATCATTTTCTCGGTCGATGCGATCAGCGCGTGCCCAGCGTATGGCATACAGCCGATGGAAGACGCGTGGTCGTCAATGTTGCCGATGAGGAGGCCGTCGTTGAAGGTACCCGGATCCAGCGGCACTGTGCCGCCGTCCTGTCTGCGGCGCGACGATAGGTACCCGCGGCGCCGATGACGACGCATCGAGTGCCAGCTTAAGAGACCGCCGCCGCTACCGGCAGGCCCTCCCACCACACGGCAAGGCTCTCTTGCAGTATGCGCCGTAGGTCCAGCGATACTTGCCCGATAGCTTGCAGGCGCAGCGCCGATCGTTCGGGTCCGACTTGCGGCACATCATCGCCAAATTCTCGTTCTCGCACTGGATCTTCCACCTGTCGAGGTTCAACGCCGGCCCGCATTTGTCAGCGCGAGGACGGGTTGGATGCGGCTTGGCTGCCGGCGACTCGGTTTCCATCGCAGTCTGCCTGGTGCCACACCCAATGAGGAATAGAAGCACGGCGCACCACAGCCAGCACGTCGGCTTCGCGATCGATCGCAACTCAGCCATATCCGTCAGCTCCGGCATCGCTGTTCTCAGGCTTCTTGCGCGGAAGGTTTCGGCTAAATGGACGCACGTAGCATCGGCAACATCACGGTTGAGATCAGTGCCGGCAGTGCGGCGAACCGATCCGTCGCGATTCAGGTCAATTCCACCGCGTGAGCCCGGGAAGCCGGCTCGAGCAGCGCCTTGCCACCGAACCACAGCAGCGCCGCGGCGAGGCCGAGCAGAAGCAGGCAGACGACGCCGTTGACGTTCTCGATCATCGTAGCGCCGCTCAGGCCCGCCTGGACCTGCAGCACCAGCGACCAGAAGGTGATGCCGAGGACGAACATCATCGGGTAGAGCGTGTACCAATAACGCCTTCCCGAACGCTTGAGCCATACGCTGACGCCGAGCAGCGAAAGCCCCGCAAGCAGCTGGTTGCTGGTACCGAACAAGGTCCAGAACGAGCGGTACGCCCCCGCGCCGGCGGCCAGCACGAACAACAGCGGCACGGCGCAGGTCACCGCAGTGGCCAACACGGCCGCGGCCTTGCTCTGCCAACCCAAAAGTTCCTGCAAGATGTAGCGGCCGAGCCGGGTGGAGACGTCCAGGGTGTCGAAGATGAATGTCGAGAACGCCATCGCGCCGAAGGTGGTGGCGAAGACCAGGTTCTCGCTGCCGAGCACGACGGTCAGGAAGCGGCCGAGGCCTTCGCTGTAGACCACACCCGGACCCTTGCCGACGAGGTCGGCAGACCTGGCGATCATGACCGTGGTGAGCGCGATTACCGCCACGAAGCCTTCGAGCAGCATCGCGCCGTAGCCGACCGGTGTGCAGTGCGCTTCGTTCTCGATCTGCTTCGATGTGGTGCCCGAGCACACCAGCCCGTGAAAACCGGAGCAGGCGCCGCATGCGATCGTCACGAACAGGAAAGGGAACATGGCGGAGGTCGCACCCTGGGGCGGGTTGAGCGCGAACGCCGGCTGGACGACGTCGAAGCCACCGAAGAAGATGCCGATCACGCCCGCGGCCAGCGCCAGGTACAGTACGAACCCGCCGAGATACCCGCGCGGCTGGAGCAGCGCCCAGACCGGCGTCAGCGAGGCCGCGAAGCAGTAGAGCAGGATCAGGACCGACCATGTGCTCTGGCCGAGCACCAGCACCGTGGAAAGCTGCGTGCCCGCCCAGACCGCGCCCAGAGTCGCCGGGACGAAGATCACCGTGGACAGCCACAGCGGAGGGCGCAGGTAGCGTTCCACCAGACCGAGCGCGATGGCCAGCAAGAGGTAGAGCACGGCGGCCATGGCTACCGCGCCGCCGGCGTTGAAGCGCAAATCGAGGCCTTCGAGCTCCTCGTCGCCCGAGACGAAGGTCGAGGCGGTCACGTCGGTGAAGGCGACGATCACGTAGACCAGCGCGACCCAGATGAACACGCAGATCGCCACCCACGCTCTGTGCCCGAGCTGCAACCGGATCACCTCGGCGATCGACTTTCCCTCGTGCCGCACCGACGCGACCAGCGTCGAGAAGTCGTGGACAGCCCCGATGAACACCACCCCGAGCCCGATCCACAGCAGCGAAGGCAGCCAGCCGAACTGCTGGCCCGCCATGATCGGCCCGGCGATGGGGCCTGCGGCCGCGATCGCCGAGAAGTGCTGGCCGAGCAGGTAGAAGGGCCGGGTCGGGACGAAGTCGACGCCGTCGTTGAAGCGGACAGCGGGGGTCGTCGCGTGCGGGTCGAGCCGGTATTGGCTGGCCACGAACTTGCCATACCAGCGGTAGCCCAGGGCGAGCACGCTGATCATGATCGCTGCAAGCACGGGAAGGCTCATGGCGGCGCATGCTATACGGGGCGCCGACTCGGGGCACGCGCCTACCTGCCCAGAGCGACGCGTGCTCTGGCGAGGGCAGACATCCGTACCGATCTGTGGGCTCGCCATGCTCGCGAATCGCAAGTACGACAGAGGTGTGTTGTGCCGCGTTTCCGGCCCGTCCTGGTGCAGGTCGGGCGGTGATCGCAGGCCCACCCGACAAAAGGCTGGAGCTGCCCATGACCCGCGCGCTGACGTTCTCCTTGACGTTCCTGACCGGGTTCTCGGCCCTGGTCTATCAGGTGGCGTGGCAGAAGTACCTGGCCACGCTGCTCGGATCGCACAGCGAGGCGACGGCCGCGGTGCTCGGAATCTTCCTTGGCGGCCTCTCCCTTGGCTACGCGCTGTTCGGCCGGGTGACCGGACAACGGATGCGTGCAGCGGCCGAGTCCGGCGTGCCGGCGAATCTGCTGATGCTCTATGGCGCCGTCGAGGCTTCGATCGGAATCTACGCGCTGTGCTTCCCCTTTCTGTTTCGCGGCGCGCAGTGGCTGACCTTGCAACCTGGGCACCTCTCTTCCGGGCCCTCGTTCCTGCTCGACGTCGGGATCTCGGCGGTCCTGATCGGTCTGCCGGTGGTTCTGATGGGCGGGACGATCCCGCTGCTGACCCAGGCGCTGGCCAGTGGGCTGCGCGATGCCACCCGGCTGCATGCTTACGTTTACACGTTCAACACGTTCGGTGCTTTCGCCGGCGCACTCGCAGCGGGTTTCTACATCATTCCGGAGCTCGGCCTGCGAGGGTCGGTCGTTTCGATGGGCCTGGTGAACCTGGCTGCCGGCCTGGGTTTTGCCGTTCTCGGCGCGCGCACGCCCGGCGTGATGCCCACGGCGCTGGCGAAGGAAGGTTCAGCCACCCATGCCGGCTCCGAGGTGGTATCGGGCCTGGTCGTCGCGCTGCTGTCCGGCTTTGCCATGATGACGCTGCAGGTGGCCGCGAACCGGATCGGCGCTTTTTCTCTCGGATCCTCGCAATTCACCTTCTCGATCGTCGTTGCGGCCTTCGTCTTCGGGATCGCAGCCGGCAGTCTGGCGGTGACGGCGTTTCGTTCCATCCCGTCCTTCATCCTGCCGCTGAGCCAATGGCTGCTCATCGCCACGCTGCTGCTGCTCTATTTCTCGGTCGATGACGCACCGTACTGGGCGCATCGACTTCGGGTCGAGTACCCCAGCACGCCCGATGCGTTCCTGTCCTACCACGCGGCCGTGTTCCGATGGTTGCTCGCCGTTTCGCTGTTATCTATCGCCCTGTCCGGTGCGACCCTTCCGCTGATCTTCCATGATCTGCGCCGACAGCTGGGAGAGCTCGGCTCCCTGGCCGGACGCATCTACGCGTGGAACACCCTGGGCTCTCTTCTCGGCGCCCTCGTCGGTGGCTACCTGCTGCTCTTCGTTGTGGACCTTCACCAGGTCTATCGGATCGCGGTGGGGGCGCTCGTGCTCGGTGCGTGGCTTTTGTCTGCGCGGCTGGGCAGGCCGGCGCGCAACGCGGGGACCGTCGCCGCCGTCATCTGCCTGGCGACGCTGGTTCTTCTTCCGACATGGTCACCCAAGCAGCTTGCTTCGGGTCTGTTCCGTCGTCGCCAGCCCATGACCTATACCGGGGCAGGGCCCGAATCGTTCTTCCGTCATTTCAACGAGGAGCGGCCGCCAGACTACCTCGCCTACTACAGGGACGACCCGTCCGTCTCGGTTGCGGTCACCAAGTACGCCATCGCCGAGGACATCGTGCAGGGTGCCGTCATCACCAACGGCAAGTCCGACAGCTCGATTCCGACCGATGACCGGACCACGAGCCTTCAAGCCCTGATCCCCGCTCTCTTCGCCGAGCGGGCCGAACGCGCCTTCGTCGTGGGAATCGGCACCGGCATGACAGCCTCGGTCCTCGGCTCGCTCGAATCGATCCGTGAAGTGCACGTGGCCGAGATCTCGCAGGCGATGATCGATGCGCTTCCCTACCTCGACGACCTCAACGGAGGTCTGCTGGGCAATCCCAAGGTCGAGATCGTGCGAAGCGACGCCTACCGAGCCTTGCGAAAAAGCGAAGGGCGCTACGATGTGATCGTCTCCGAACCGAGCAATCCGTGGGTCGCGGGTGTGGAGCTGCTCTACACGACGGAGTTCCTGCAATCCGCGCGCGACCGGCTGACTCCGGGCGGCATCTACGGCCAGTGGTTCCACACGTACGAGGCCGACGAGGAAGTGGTTTCCATCATCCTCAGGACTTTCCGCGGTGTGTTCGAGAACACGTCGGTGTGGATCACCCAGAAAGGCGACCTGCTGCTGCTCGGCTTCAACGACCCGCATCGGGAGTTCGACCTGGACAGGCTGGAATCGCGTTTCTCGCAGCCGGATTTCAAGGCCCCGTTGGCGAAGATCGGGATCCGCGAATTCGGCGAGCTGCTCGCCTCGGAGGTGCTCCCCGCCGGCGTCGTCAGCAAGATGGAACTTCTCGGACCCGCGCACACGTTGGAGAATCCCATCCTGTCGGATCGCGCGGCCCGCGCATTCTTCGTTGGCCACGAAGCGCCTCTTCCTCGTTCCGACCACGGTGCGGCGGCGGAGGCCGGGCGCCGAAACTCCCTTGCCGCGCGCTATCGCGAAAAGACGTCCCCCCCTGCATCGACTGCCCAGAGAGTCCGGCAGGCCGAGGAGATCTGTTCGACGCGCCCCAGGTCGCATTGCAGCACGTACTTCGCGTTCTGGCTCCATTCGGAGCCCGAATCGCCCGACCTTCGCCGCATCATCCAGATGACCAGCCAGTCGGAAGCACAGAAGCACGTCGTGGAGCCCGGCCTGATGAGAAAGCTGGCGATGTTCTACGGCGACGTCCCCGTTCCGCAGACCATGACCTGCGAGGAAGCGATGGCCGCCGATCGCCTCTACGCGCGCTTCTACAGCCACGCGATTCCGTTCCGTGCCGATGTGCTGGATCTCCTCTGGAAGGCATGCCCGGATAAGGACGAGCGGCGCTCGACCAGTATCGGCGCCGTCCTATGAGACCGCGAGGTTTCCGGCGCCGGCTTCGAGGAGTCGCACGTTGCTGCGAGAGTGGCCTCGGCGGCGGCGGCCTTTGCCTCAGCGATCCGCCGGAATCTCCGGCAGCGGCAGCACGAACTCCTTCTCGCCGGCCAGGTACCGGGCGAGCACCGCGCTGAACCAGCGACGAAAGCGCGCCTCGGCATCGCCGTCGTTTTCGAGGCCGGCGCTGTAGCGCATCACCTCGCCCGAGACGCCGGCGCCGAGCGCCGCCATGCCCACCAGCATGACGACGAAAAGCATGTCCTCGAACTCGAAGTCGCGGTTCTCGGTCCAGCCGCCCTGGATCATGCGCACGTGCGCGGCTTCAGCCAGACCGCGCATGTAACGGGTATCGTCGCGAAGACCGGTGCCCTCCAGGATCAGCC
>DASPNH010000242.1:0-2743 GCA_035626675.1 Binatia bacterium | reverse complement strand
TCGCGCTGCGGGCTGCCCAGAGGACCGCGAAAATACTTGGAGGCCACCACGTTGGTGGCGAGCTGGGACCACTTGGCAGGGAACTCGACCCCGCGCTGCTCGAAGACGATCTTGCCGCCCTCGCCTTGAATGACGGCGTCGCGAAGCTCCCACTCCACCGTGCTGTAGGGATCGACGCCGGCCTTCGACAACCGCCGGGCGAAGCCGAGCCCTCGGCCAGTTTTGGTCCGGGTCCCCTGCTCCACCTCTGTTCCGACTACGCGAGCTGCTTTCTCATCCATAGATACTCCACACTTTCGCTACTTCTTCTGGCTCGATCGGTCATGGCCCGCAAGCTACCGCCGGCGGAGGAAAACTCAGCATGTAGTGCGCCACGGTCGGCCAGCTACTACATATAGTGTCCCGACCCGTTGCTGGCAACAGCGACCAGCCCGATCCCGTGCGCTCATCGGCCGATCGCTGCGCATGTCCGCATGGCCGGGGGCCGCCGCGGCAGGCTTACGGTTCCCGGGTTCGGCTGGGCGGATCAGGTAGTCGCGCGGGCTGCCTCCGGCAACGAACTGCCTGTGCGTGACGCCTCGGCCTGTGCGTCGAATGTGCGCATCGATGGCGCACCCGGGCCGTCGCCGGCCGCGCGGAGACCTGGGCCTGGGACGACGCCGCGCACTTTGATAGGAGCCGGGTCGTGAAGAGCTCGGGCCCGATCCGTCTTTCGTCGATTCTCGAGCAGGCGCTGTCGCGCCTGAATCTGGACCGCCGCCTCGACGACTACCGGATCTGGCAGGCATGGGACGAGGTGGTGGGTGCGACCATCGCGCGCAATGCGCAGCCGGTGCGGCTGGACGGCACCAGGCTGGTGATCGCGGTGCGCACTTCGAGCTGGCTGCAGGAGCTGAGTCTGCTTCAGCGCGAGTTGGTCGGCCGGCTCAACGAGCGCATGGGACGCGAAGTCGTTCGCGAGCTCTTCTTCGTGGTCGGACGCGTGGAGGAAAACGCGCCAGCGCAGCCCAAATCTCGCCCGGCTGTGGCCACAGGCACTCCTGCCGCGGCAAGGCCCGGTCCTGGCGAGAAGCTCGGCGCGGCTCCGGGCCTTCCTCCCGAGCTGCATGCCGCGTTCGAGCGGCTGTGGGCCGCTTCGCGCAAGCGCAAGTAGCGCTTTCTCCGCAGCGCGCCGCCAGATCTGGCCTCGAGGGTCACGTCAAAGCGGCACGTGCGATCGAGGTCGAGATTGACGGCCAGACGGCCTCGACGAACTCGACCTTGGCCGCATCCAGGCAGGCGTCGAGCATGGCTGCGGTATCCAGGCGCGACTCGGCTTCCAGCACGTCGTCGAGACCGGCGGCGGTGGCGGGATGGCGGGGGACGAAGAGCGAGCAGCAATCCTGGTCGGGCAGGATGGAGATCTCGAACGTGCCTTCGCGGTCGGCGTAGCGGCTGATCTCGAGCTTGTCCATGCCAACCAGCGGACGCAGCACCGACAGCGGCGAGGCACGCTCGATCACGCTCATGTTTGTCAGCGTCTGTGATGCGACCTGTCCCAGGCTCTCTCCCGTCACCAGCGCGCCGCAGCGGCCGCGGCGGCCCAGCTCGGCGGCGATGCGCATCATCATGCGTCGATACAGGACGACACGCAGCGAGCGCGGCGCCGAGCCGACGATCTGCGCCTGCGCTTCGCCAAAGGCCACCATCCAAAGACGCAGCGAGCCCTGCCCGCGCGCCAGCACGCCTGCGAGCGAGCGCGCCTTGTCCTGGCTGGCCGCGCTCAACATCGGCGCGCTGTGGAAATGCACCGCTTCCAGACGCGCTCCCCGGCGCTGCATGCGAAGTCCGGCAACCGGCGAGTCGATGCCGCCCGACAGCAGAAGCATCACCCGTCCCGCCGTTCCTACGGGGAGGCCGCCGCAGCCCTCGGTGCGCTCGAGCGCGAGCAGGATCTGGTCGCGCAGGATGAAGACGTGCACCGCGCTGTCGGGGTCGGTCAGATTCACGCGCGCGCCGGTTGCCGCAACGATGGCGGCGCCGAGACGGGCTCCCACCTCCGGCGAAGGAACCGGGAATCGTTTGTCCGCGCGCCGCACCCTGACCGCGAACGTGCCGCGCGGACGCCAGCTCGTCAGGGCCTCGGAAAGCGCGTGGTCGAGCGCCTCCAGCGACGGCTCCAATCTGCGCGCCGGCAGGATGTTGGCGATGCCGGGAACGACCGCAAGACGCTGCAGGACGCTGTCTGCGTCGGCCTGGCCCAACTCGACGACCACTCGCCCGGTGCTGTGGGAGACGGCCCCGAAGGGCAGCCCGCTCAGAGCCTTGCGAACGTTGTCGAGCAGACGTGCGACGAACAGCGAGCGGTGGCCGAGCTTGAGAGTGATTTCGTTGTAGTGCGCAACGATGACGTCGGCGGTCACGCGCGCACCGTAGCCGTCCTTTCGCCCGATTGACAGCCGCTGCGCCCGCCGCGTACCGGCGGTGCTTGCAGCATCGCCATCGTCTGCGCACATTGGAATCGATGACGCTTCCCCAGCAGCTTGCCGAGCATCTGCGCCGCCGGCGCCGCCGCACCCTGTCGGCGCCCGATGCGATCCCCTGTGCCGTGCTCATTCCGATCGTTCCCGCCCGCGACGACTACGAGATCGTCTACACGCTGCGAAGCGAGCATCTTCCCAGCCACAAGGGTCAGGTGGCCTTTCCCGGCGGCAAGATGTGCAGCGACGACGACGACCTGGTCTCGTGCGCGCTGCGCGAGAGC
>DASPNH010000241.1:0-5929 GCA_035626675.1 Binatia bacterium | reverse complement strand
CACGAATGGCCTGGTCGAGGTACTCGCCATCACACCGACCTCACTCGCCGAGGGCCTGGCCGAGCTCGTCGACATTCAACCCGAGCAGGTGCTCGGTGAAGGCGTGGGCTCGATCGACTGCAAGCGCTTCTGGGCAGACATCGGTGATTCGTCGCGCGATGCCACCGAGTTGATGGCCGCCTTCAAGACGAACATCAATGAGATCATGCCTATCGACTTCGCGGCCGAGCCGGGCGCACCGACCACGCTCGAGCAAGGCGCAACGATGACTGCCCATATTCCGATTCGCGGGACAGTGCAGATGCGCGTCGAGGAGTGCAGCTCGCTCGAGGTGACGCTCGCAACTTTGCGAGGCCACCCGATCGCCGGCGTCGTCCGTTTCCGCGCGGCCGACCAGGGCTCTCGCAAGATCCGGTTCGAGGTGACCGTGTATTCCCAGGCGGCGAACATTGCGGATTGGGTGATGCTGACCGCGGGCGCGCCCGCTCAGAACGCGAACTGGAGCACGGTCGTCGAGCGAGTGATCCAGCTTAGCGGTGGAAGTGCACCGAACGGCGTTCAAACCGACATGGCCAGTCTGAACGACGAAGAGGCGATGCAGGCCGAGAGTTGGATCAGGGAGGTCATCCTTGGGCGGAAGCAGGCGGAGAATAGAGCAGTGAGGGTTCCGCAAAAACAGCAGGCGCCCGCCGAGCGCCATGACTGACGAAAGCTCTCGCCGCGGTCCTTCGTGAACCGGAGGCGAGTCGGTCAGGGGCCTACTCGTAGTTCTGATCGTGTGCAGGCGCAGCTCCTGCAGCAGTCGTCCCTGGACCGTCCCGCAGCATCGCTGCAGCCGCCTTGCGCCATGATCCGGGGCTGTACGGCGAGAGTTGGCCAAGGGCGCTCCACATGGCAGATTCGTCCGCTGGCTGGCGCACGAAACCGTAGAAGACCAGCCGCCACATGCAAGAGGACTTCCGAATGTCAGAGGCGCTAAGGGTTCTGGTTACAGGCGCGGCACGCGGCATCGGAATGGCAACGGCGCAGGTGCTTGCCGACCGAGGGCATTCCGTCGTCGCCACCGACGTTGCCGCGTTGAGTGGATCGGAACGCATTCAGACACATGTGCTCGATGTTACCAGCGATGACTCCGTGGCGCGGTGCCTTGAAGAGGCTGGTCCGCTCGATGCGATCGTCAACAACGCAGGTATGTCTGGTGGAGGGCCGGTGGAAGGCTATCCGCTGGATCATTTCCGACAGATGTTCGAGACGAACACGCTCGGCGCATTGCGCGTAATTCAGGCGGTCTTGCCAGCGTGGCGAAAGCGCGGTTCCGGCGTCATCGTGAATGTCTCGAGTCTGAACGGCCGAGTCTCCTCGCCGCTCGGAGCAGCATACAGCGCCTCCAAGTTCGCGCTCGAAGCCTTGACGGAGTCACTGCACCTGGAAGTCCGTCACTTCGGAATTCGCAGCGTGTTGATCGAGCCAGGAGCCATCGCTTCTGGCATCAAAGCGAGCCACATTCATAAGGGACCCGCTGACTACGCCGGACTTTGGGAGCAGTGGGCCGGCGCCGATACGAAAACGACGGGGCCAGCTGGCCCACCCGGACCAGAAGTCGTCGCATTGGCCATCGCCCGCGCAATCGAAGACCCCACGACACCGTTCCGTGTACCGGTGGGCCAGGACGCCGAGATGATTCTGGCTGCGCGAAGAGTCCTGGACGATCAGGCGTTCGAAGATGCGATGAGAATGGCCGTCGGCCTCACGTGGTGATCTCGGCGACACCGACGGTATTTCGAACGGCTCGGCCCACTTCGGAAACACCAACGTCAGCAGGGCCGCGGCGCGCGCGGCACGATGCGGGCCGGGTCGACGTGCGCCGACTTTGTCGTCGCCTTGAAACGGGAAGTCAGAGGGCTCGGAGCAGTTCGCGTGCTTCCTGCATGTCGACATCCTCGATGCTTGCGCTGATGCCTTCGCTCGAAGCGGCAAGAGCATCGGTGAGCCGCGATCGTGCCTGGGATGCTCTGTCGGTTCCCGCCCACAATCGGCACAGGTCGACCGTGGCTCGCAGGCCGAGCAGACGCGTGCCTTGCCTGGCTGCGACCTCGATCGCCTCTTCGAGCAGAGTCTCGGCTTGCTTGGGCGATGAGTCCCTCGTTCCGCTCTTGCGCTTGCGACGAACGAGCAGGATCGCCGCCCTCTGCCGGCAGAGCTGGGCGTCGTAGTAACGGCCTTCACCGCGCTCGTCGATGGCACGATCGAGCGCCGTCGAGGCCTCGTCCGCTTCGCCCAGCGCCAGATGAGCATCGGCGAGAATGCTGAAGTTACGGTGGACCACCAGCGGGTTGGGGATCGTCGCGACCTCATCGAGGGCTTCGCGAAGCGGCCCCATCTTTGCCGGATCGCGCGTTTCGATCACCGCCGCCCAGTGCAGCATGAAGCGGGCGACCGCCTGCAGGTGCTCCTGCCCGTCCCCGCAATGCGTCTGCAATTCGCCTGCCCGGCGGCGCAGCTCGCGAAGATCACGACGGAAGACCGCGATGGCGCAGGCTCCCGACAGGGAGTAACCGACATACCAAGGCATCTCGATCTTGCGCGCGCGCGCGAGCGTCGCTTCGACGGCCATCGCTCCCCGTTGCGCACGGCCGGACAGCGTAAGAGCCTGCGCCAGTGTGGCCAGGGCGGGAACGCCGGTGTCGTAGACCGACAGCAGCGGACCGTCGCCGATCCCGAGCGGCGGGTGAACAGTGGCAATTGCCGCGGCGCGCTCGAGGTGCAGCAACGCCACTTCGACGTCCCCAATATAGTAGGAGGCCATGCCTGCCATCGCGTTCCCATTGAGCATGACGTCTGGCGGAGCGTCCTTTCCCGCCAGGGCCATGATCTCCTGCCCGATGAGCCCGCCCTCGCGGTAGCGTCCGGCGCCGATATGGCCGCCCGCAACGGTGACCATGGAAAGGATCTGCTCCGCCGACTGCGACGGCGAAACGCTCAACGCCTGCACCTGCTCGATGGCAGCGACCGCTTGCGCGCTGCTCCCGCCTACGGTCGTCGTCGATAGCAGACCGACGGCGATATTCATCTGCAGCAGTCGTCGCTGGCGCGCGGGGCTCTCGGGCAGACGCTGCAGCAAGGCAGCCGCATGGTCGTACAATGCGATAGCCTCGTGCAGCGCGCGTCGCGCGAAGGTCTGGTGGGCCATGATCTCGATGAAATCGACGGCGCGGAACACGTCTTTCGATTGCTCGAAATGATAACGGAGCGGGGCTGCGATCTCGGAGGCGCGATCACCGAATCCTTGCAGCATGCGCTCGGCGATGCGCCGGTGCAGAAGCTGCCGGCGCGTAGGAGAAACCCTCTCCTCCAGGACCTGCCGGTACAGAGAGTGGCGAAACCGCTGGAGCCGGCCATCGCTGCCGTCGGGCCACTCGACCGCTTCGCCCTCCTGCAGGAACAGCGTGCGCGTCAGCCGCCGGCATTCCTCTTCGACATCGGACGCGCTGCGCTCGAGGGCGGCTGCAACCGCCTGTGTAGTGAAGCTCATACCGGCCAGACTTGCAGCCTCGAGCAGCTCTTGCGTAGCCGGCGTCAGTTGATCGAGCCGAAAGGCGATCAGCGCCCGCGTGCCGTCGGGAACCTCCTTGGCGACGGCGTCGATGTCCACGCCGCACTCCCACTTGCCATCGCGCTGGTAGAACCAGCCGCGCTGCACCAGATCGGCGACCGCGTTGAGCAGGAAAAGCGGATTGCCAGACGTCTGCGCGTGCAACCTCGAAGCCAGCGCCGGGGGCAGGCGATGATCTCCGAAGCGTCGATCGATGTAGGAGCGTACGGCTTCGCTCGACAGTCCGTCCAGGGCCAGTTCGACGCACTGCCGCTTACCCGCAAGCTCGTGCTTCAGCGCGACGACCGGATGCTGGTTGGCGATGGCATCGAACGGCCGATACGTGCCCAGAATCAACAGTCGCGCCGGCCCGCGCCGAGCTGCCAGCGCGCCGATCAACCCGATCGTAGCCTTGTCGCCCCAGTGGAGATCTTCCAGCACCAGAACAACGGTGTGATCGACACTCAGGGCTTCGAGTGCGCGTTCGATCTCCCGCTGCATTCGCTCGACGGTCGAGTCCTTGACGCTGTCGTGCAGCACCTTGATCTCGGCAGCGCTGAGCAGGTCGGGCATCTGCAGCAGCCAGGTCGGCGCGTGCTTGCGGAACAGCGGCAGCGCGCCGCCGTTGTCGCCTCGCAGCAGCGATTCGGCCGCGTCGAGCAGCGGTCGAAAGGTGTCGCCGACGCCATAGCGATCGGTGCACTGACCGCAGGCGAGAAGAACGTCGGTCCGGTCGCGGCGTCCCACACCGGCCAGGGCACGAGCGGTTCCCACCTTGTCGGCGCCCGCCGTACGCTGCGGGACGAGCGAAGAGACGAAATGATCGACGATTGCGGTCTTGCCGATCCCAGGTTCGCCGGTCAGGAAGACCACCTGTCGGCGCCCGGCAGCCGCCGCGGCGTAGCAGCGCTGGAGTTCAGCCAGTGTCTGCGCCCGGCCAACGAAGCCCCCGGAGTCGTCGTCCAGTCCGTTGGCCGAGGAGCTCGCCGGCGGCCCGATCCAGCGAAACCCGCGACCATGTACGGTCGCAATGAAAGTAGGATTTCGCGTGTCGTCGCCGAGCGCCTGGCGAAGCTCGCGAATGGCAACGTTGAGAATCGTCTCGGTGACGAACGTGTCGGGCCAGACCGCGTCGAGCAACTCGCCTTTGGTGACGACCTGCTCCGGTCGGTCCATCAGGCGTCGCAGCACCAGGAACGCCTTGGGGCGCACGGTGGAACGCTGCCCGTCACGCCAGAAGCACTCCGCAACCAGGTCGATACGCACGGAGATTTCTGGCGGCACCTCGCCGTTCTATCGACCCGGGTGCTCGAAAGACAACGGTGCCGGCTGGGTTCCAACCGCCGAGAGGAGCGTGCGGGGGCGCGTGCCGACGGCGAGTGCAACGCCTATCGGCGCTGCGTCGTCTCGCCGTTGTCCAGGTCTCGTACGGCGCGGCACATGAAGTCGGCCAGTTCGGCGATCGATCCGAAGCGGATCGAATGGCCGGACGGGACGTGCTCGACTCGTCCCATCATCATGCCGGGCTCGGCATCGGTGAGATGAACGATGAACGCCATCCTGGCCGTCAGCGCCTTGGGCTCGATTTGGATCGCCATGTCATTTGTCATGTCTGCACGTCTCTTCGCGTCTGGCCTGCCTGGAAGTGGTAACCGCCCACACCCTACAAAGAGGCGTCTCGAACCGCGCGAACCCAGCGATTGCTCAACTTAGTAATGTTGAGCGAAGTCCCGCCGACGAAGTTCACGTACAGCGCGTTCGCAGGGACGTTCTGGAACGTGTTGGACGACCAGTAGTGTTCCGACTGCGTGCAGCTACACGACGTCACCGTGCACGTCGCCACGCAACCGGTGTTGAACGCACTGAAGGTCGAGGGGTTCGCCGCCCCGTGGTTCACCAGGCTCTGCAACTCGACCACGTTCGGTAGGCGCCAGTCGTTGTGTCCCGCGAAGACCATGGAGTTGAGAGTCGCGACCTTCGTGAAGGAATTGTCCCACGTGTAGGTGTTGTCTTTGTCGTGAATGGAGCCGTCGTCCGAGTGCTTCTCCCACATCAGACCGCTCACGTTGTCGGTAACGGTGCCGTCGCCGTTGTCGGTGAAACTGCGCGCCTCGCCTTTTTGCGACTCGCCGTCCTGGCCGGTTCCCGCACATTCGATCACCGAGCCAGCGGTGTTGTAGCAGTTCGTCTGTCCCGTCGTTTGCCGGCCAGCCGGGAAAACCGTTCCGGCCACCCCGAAAAGGTTCACGCCGCTCCTGATGTTGGCGGCCAGAAGGTCCACGTCACCCGCGCACTTGCCGGAGCCGTCGTGGTAACCCGCGGCGATCGACCGGGCCG
>DASPNH010000240.1:0-4040 GCA_035626675.1 Binatia bacterium | reverse complement strand
TCCCCGAGCCGGCCGCCCAGCAGAAGGAAGCCGCCGAACGTCAGCATGTACGCGTTCAGGACCCATACCAGGTTGGTGCCCGAAAAACCCAGGTCTGCCTGGATCGAGGGCAGCGCGACGGTGACGACGGTCGTGTCGAGCACGATCATCAGGACACCGGTGCACAAAACGTACAGGGCGAGCCAACGCTTGTCCTTCAGGGCAAGCACCCCTGCGCCGCCACCGCCTGCACGCGCCCCTGGAACTCGGCCGTTGCCATGAATGCTTGCCGCACGTCCTCGCGGGTCCGCCGGCCCGAATCGATCTCGGCGATCCAGAATTCCACCCCGGTGCGATCACCGCCGCGGCGCATGAAGGCGTTGTAGAAGTCGGCGACGACGCCGGCGCTGCGGGCGCCCGGGGACCGGGCACTTTCGCGGGCGGCGTATTCACCGCTGTAGAAGAACTGGGCCGAGATCGCGCTCGCTTCCGCCGTGACGGTATTGGCGCATTGGGCTGACCGGAAGCGGCCGACCCAGTGCGCGAGGCCCGACGGATCCGGCAGGCGCCCGAGCAGGCCGCGATAGAAGTCCATCACCATCGTCACCTCCGCGCGGCTCGCCGCGGCCGATCCGAAGATGCGGGCCATGAAGTCGGCGAATTCGGCCGAGAACAGGAAATCGTTCATCACCGCGCCGCGCGACTTGCCGGCCGCGAGCTCGCTTGTCCAGAAGGCGAGTCCTCCGGCATCGGCGCTCCGGTTGAAGAACGTCTGGTAGAGGTCCGCCACGAACGCCTCGTTGGTCGCGTTGCGAGCTGCATACTCGCCGCTGCCGAAAAACGCCACCGCGATCGCGAAAAACGCCTCGTTCACGCTCGCACCTTCCGCCGACAGCCGCGCGATCTCGCTCTCCCAGAACGCCTGCCCGGAAGCATCGGGTTCGCGACGCAGGATCGTGTTGTAGTAGCTGCGCACCAGCGACGAAGCGTCGTGGACGCGGATCGTGAAGGTCCAGGGCCGCTGGGCCCCTCCGTCCTCCGTGACCTGGATCACTGCGGTGTAGCTTCCCGGCGTGGTCGGCGTGCCGGTAATCGCATTGCCCGTGATGGCAAGGCCCGGCGGAAGCGAGCCGCTCACCAGCGTGCCGGCCGTGAAGGCGACACTGCTTCCGGCGGGCGTGAGCGGCGCGGAGTAGGCGTGTGAGACACCGGCGATCGGAAGCCCGGTTTCATCGCCCTGCAGCTTGATGACGGCGGCGCGGCCTTCGAACGAGCCCGCGAGCACGAGCCCTCCCGTGCCGTGAGCCTCGATGCCGGAGGCGGACACCGTGCCGGAAGCGCTTTCCACGTAAGCGACGCCGTTGCTGCCGAAGACGCCGTCGGCTTCACCGGACGCGCGGCGACGGCCGACATAAACGCGGTTGCCCTCGTTACCCGCAACGACTACCAACCCGTCGGGCTGCACCACGAGATTGAACGTCGCCAGTTGCGGCAAGGCCTGCGGCGGGTAGCTGAAGTCGGTCGAGCCGTCGGCATTGACGCGCAGCAGCAACGACTGCGCGCCGACGGAGGCGAGGACCAGGATCTTGCCGTCGCCCTGGAGCGCAATGCGGCGAATGTTGTTGTCTGCGCCGGAAAAAACGGTCGACGTGCCCAGCGAGCCGAACGAAACATCGATGGTCCCGTCCGCCGCATACCGTTGCAACTGGTTCGCATAGGCGAGCAGCACACCGCCGGAGGGCAACGGGATGCCGGTCGTCCATCCGATGTTCCCGGCTTGCTGGAACTCGACCTGTGCGAACGCCAGGTCCTGGGCTCCGTCGGGAAGATAGCGTCGCAGGGCGCGGCGGCGGTTGGGCAGTCCAATGCTGGGAAGCTGGAAGTTGCCGTCCAGCAGCAGGCGTCCATCGCCATAGGTCGCGAAAATGCTCGCGACATCCCCGCCCGTGTCCGCGAAGCCGGGGTTGGAGAATGTGCCGTCCGGAGCGCCGCTCGCATCGACGCGACGAATGCGCTGGCTGCCGCCGCGGCCGGGTGGTCCGGACTCGAGAGTGGCTTGCAGGAAAAGGGCTCGATCGCCCGCTGCCATGCGCGGCATGCTGAGGAGGCTTCCCACCACCAGGCCGCCCAGGGACGCAGGCGGCAGCTCGTCGATGAGGTACTCGCCTCCGCTCCCAAAGGTCGGATCGAGGGTGCCGTCGGCGCGCAGCCGGGTGACGACGCCGCACAGGTCGTTCATTGCCGTCGTGCAACTGGCTGGCCGGCGTACGACGACGATGCGGCCCTGGCTGTCGACGGCTGGACCGTCGGCCAAGCTGCCGGACGCGAGGCGATGGATCCCACCGCTCGCGAAGGCGAGATCGAGGGTGCCGGGCACGGCCGCGGCGTCGGGCGTGGCGACCGCGCCAACCAACGCGAAAACGAGGCTCAGGGTCGCACGTGCGAATCGCTGGCTCATCCCAGTCGGCTCTGTTATTGGACGCAGCATTCTATCGTTCAGGCCGGCTCAAGCCATTATCATGGGTCCATGAGCGAATCGAGCTACCGCGAACAGGCGCTGAAAATTTATCCCTGGATCTGTGGCCGCTGCGCCCGCGAGTTCACCCACAGGAACTTGCGCGAGCTAACCGTCCACCATCGCGACCACAACCATGCGAACAACCCGCCCAACGGCAGCAACTGGGAGCTGCTGTGCCTGTATTGCCACGACAATGAGCACCAGAAGCAGCTCGAGGCGGCGACAGGGCAGGGCAGCAGTCCTTCCGCCACCGAGCACACTGTCGCGACGCACAATCCCTTCGCGGACCTGAAGGAAAAGCTGGCCAGGAAGCAGCCGCCCAAGCGGTGAGTCTCACCGCCATCCTCCTGGTCGTCGTCGGGGCGCTGCTGCACGCGTACTGGAACGTGCAGATGAAGCGGGCGCGCGGCGGCCCGGGCTTCATCTGGCTCTTCACGCTCGTGGCCGTGGCGTTCCTGGCGCCCGCAGGCGTGCTTCGGCTGATCGAGCTGGGGTGGTGGAGCGATCCGCGTTTCCTCTTCGCCGCGGCGGCCAGCGCCATCGTGCATGTCGTCTATCACAACGCGCTTCAGGTGGGATACCGCCACGGGGACTTCTCCACGGTCTATCCGATCGCGCGCGGCGTCGCACCGATGATGACGGTCGTGGGCGCGGCGCTCCTTTTCGCCGAGGCGGTGCCGCTCACGAACTGGATCGGAGCCGGCGCCATCGCCGTTGGAATCGTCCTTCTCTCCGTCAAGTTCGAGGCCGGGACCTCGGCCGGCCACAAGGGCGTTGGCTGGGCCGTGCTCACCGGGATTTCGATTACCACGTACACGCTGATCGATGCCTGGGCAGTCGTGGATTTGCGCGCCGACCCGCTCGCCTACTACTTCGTCTCCCAGGTGTTCCGCGCGATCCTCTTCACTCCCGCCGCGCTGGCCACGTTCGAAACCGTCCGACAGGCGGCGCGAGAATCCCGGCGCGAAATCCTCATCGTGGGAATCTTCTCGCCGACGGCGTTCCTCCTCATTCTCTTCGCGATGCAGTTGGCGCCAGTGAGCCAGGTTGCGCCGCTGCGCGAGATCTCGATGCTCTTCGGCGCGATGGCTGGAGGGCTGCATTTCGGCGAGAAGCTCGGCAAGGCACGGCTTGCGGGCATGGTTTCTATCGCCGCCGGTGCGCTGCTGGTGACGATGCGTTAGGCGGTCGGCGCCCGAGCCCCTACCCGAACACCACCATCGTCTGCCGCCCCAGCGCAACCGGAACGCCGCCGGGTCCCCACAGCGTCAGCGACTGGTTGATGTATCCACCGCCGGCCGCTGTCATCTCGGCATCGATGCGCCAGCCCTCGAGCGGCATCGACGCCACGTCCTCGGTCACCAGTTCCAGCATCCAGTTGAGGGAAGCCGCGGGCACGGGCGTCTTCAGGTACGAAAGCGCGATCGGCGGGATGAAATCCGCCATGGCGAGCACGTGATGCTCGGTGGCGTTGCCGGTGTCGCGCATCCCGAGGTCGATCACGTTCTCGGGCTCGCTGCTCCCCGACCAAGGGGGCGCGCCC
>DASPNH010000239.1:0-19637 GCA_035626675.1 Binatia bacterium | reverse complement strand
GAACCCAAGCAAGTGCGCATTTTCCAATTCCGGCAATGGAGCACCCGGGCCATCGGGTGTCTTTCGCCGTGTCCATTGCGCAGCGATGGCGGTATTGGCGTGCCTACTGGCGGCGCCCGCACGCGCGCAGGTCGAGGACCTCTCGATGCAAGAGCTGCTCGAGCTGCCGCTCGAGCGCCTCATGGACATTCCCGTCACGACCGTCGCAGGTGTGCAGCAGGGGTGGTTCCAGGCTCCGGCCGCGCTGCACGTCGTGACCGGTGAAGACCTGCGGAGAAGCGGCCATCGCACGCTCGCCGACGCTCTGCGCGTCGTGCCCGGCGTGTTCGTCGGCAGCTCCGGTGCGCACTCCTGGGTCGTGGGCATGCGCGGCTTCAGCGGCAGCCTGGCCAACAAGACCCTGGTCCTGATCGACGGCCGCGCCGTCTACGATCCGCTCTTCGGCGGCACGTTCTGGGACGTGCAGGACATCCTGCTCGAGGACCTCGAGCGCATCGAGGTCATTCGCGGCCCGGGCGCCACGCTGTGGGGCGCCAACGCCGTCAATGGCGTCATCAACGTGATCACCAGGCGCGCCAGCGAGACGCAGGGCGGCTATGTCAAGGCCGGCGGCGGCAACGAGCAGCATGGCTTCACGTCCCTGCGCTACGGTGGGAAAGCCTCCGACAACAGCCACTACCGGGTGTGGGGAAAGTATCTGCAGAACGACCACTCCGAGCGCACCGGCGGAGGCGATGCGCACGATGAGTGGGGCCTCGGGCACGGCGGCTTCCGCTACGACCACGATCTGGACGATCAGACGCACGTCACGGTCCAGGGCGACAGCTACGACCTGCGCTTCGACGAACAGGCACGCTTTCCGGTTCCCGGAGTGCACGACACCTTCACGCGGTATCGCGGGCACGGCTGGGCGCGCGGTACCAACGTAATCATGCGAGCGGCGCGCGAGACCGGCGATTCGGGGTGGAGCATCCAGACCTATTACGACTTCACCGACCGTCAGCAGAGTCGCGCCGAGATCGAGCGCCACACCGCCGACATCGACGCCCGGCACCACTTCCGTCTAGGCAGCCGCAACGACGTCATGTGGGGCGTGGCATACCGCTACAGCGACGACGACGTGCGCGATTCGCCTTCCATCGACTTCCAGCCAGCCGCGCGCTCCTTCAAGACGCTCAGCGGATTCGTGCAGGACACGATCACGCTGATGCCCGAGCGCGTCTTCGCGATGATCGGCACCAAGCTCGAGCGCAACAGCTTCACCGGCTTCGAGGTGCAGCCGAGCGGCCGCCTGTGGTGGACGCCCAACGATCATCACACGCTGTGGGCGTCGATCTCGCGGCCGGTTCGCGTGCCCACGCGCATCGAGCGCGATGCCACGTTTACCTTCGGATTCATCGACCCTGCCCTCGCCGCCGACCCCGAGGGCCCGCCCTCGGGCGTCATCGTCCCGCTCCAGTTGACCGGCAATCCCGACCTCAAAAGCGAAAAGCTCCTTGCGTACGAGCTGGGGCACCGGGTCCGGCTGACGCCGAGCCTGACCCTGGATACCGCACTCTTCTACAACGACTACTGGGACATCATCTTCGTACCCAAAGGGACACTCGGCGAGTTCACCGACGAGGGGACGGCGGAAACTTTCGGAGGCGAGCTGAGCGTGCAGTGGCGTGCGCTGGACCGGTGGGTCCTGGACACCTCCTACAGCTACGTTCAGGTGCAGATCCACGGCCCGATCCTGCCACAGGATCAGAGCGAGGCGCCGCACCATCAGATCAAGGTGCTGTCGGCGTTCGACGTCACCGACGACATCGAGCTGAACACGGGGATCTACTTCGTCGACCAGCGGCCGGCCTCGGGTGCCGATGCCTACGTCCGGCTGGATCAGGGAATGACCTGGAGGGCCACCGAGAGCATCGAGCTGAGTCTGTGGGGACAGAACCTGCTCGATGACAGGCATCGCGAGGCGAGCGCGAACGTCCAAGCCGAAAGAGCCGTCTACGTGGCCGCGACGTTCAAGTTCTGAACCGGAGCAGGGGCGAAACGGATACGATGATCCTGTCCAGCATCTGCAGACGAGCCGCGATACGGCGCTCCATTCTCGGAGCCGTCGCGTTGTCGCTCATGCTGATGCTGGCTGCAGTCGACAGCGGCGCGCAAACGATCGACGCGGACAAGGCCGCCAAGCTCAAGGCCGCCTACCTGCTGAACTTCGTCAAGTATGCCGAGTGGCCCGACGATGCCTTCGCGAGCCCGGACAGCCCCATCATCCTGACCCTTGCCGGCCAGTGCGACGTCACCAACGTCCTGGCCAGCGTCGTCTCCCAGAGCGAGCCGGTGGGCGGAAGGACGGTCAAGCTGCAGGCAGCCGCGCTTCCCGGCAGCGGCGCCAGCGAAGAACAATGGCAATCCGTCTACGAGAGCATGAGAAACACGCACTTGCTCTACGTTTGCGGCCTTACCGGCGACCGTGCCCACGCGATCCTGGAGGGCATCGGTGCCGACGACGTGCTGACCGTCGGCGACATCCCGATGTTCGCGTCCAACGGCGGGATGATCGGCTTCGTCCTGCGCGGCAACCGCATCGTCTTCGAAGCCAACCTCGAAGCCATTCACCAATCGCGCGTCGAAGTGAGCGCCAAGGTCCTGCAGCTCGCCCAGATCGTGGGCAAGGGTCCCTGATGCCCCTGCTACGGCCTCTGAGATCCTTCGGGGCCAAGCTGACCCTGCTCGTGACCATCACCACGGGTTCGGCGGTCGTCGTGGCCTCCACCGTCCTGGCCGTCATCGATTACCTGGACACCGAGGCCGAGACGGTGGCGCTTGCCGGAGCGCAGACCAACATCATCGCCGTCAACAGCGAGGCCCCGCTGGCATTCGGGGACCCCGTGCTGGGCACCGAAGCGCTCGCCGCGCTCAAAGCCTCTCCTACGGTGGCATCGGCGATCCTGTTCCAGGCCGACGGCCGGATCTTCGCGCGCTACGCCAACCCTTCGCTGGACGCCCCCGGCTTTCCGCCCGGCAAGCCCGGCATCCGTACCGAGGGTACGTGGATCGTCGCCACGCAGGTTGTGACCGGGCACGACGGGGAGCTCGGCCGCCTGCAGGTGACGTTCGATCGCAGCGGGGCTCTGGCGCGCGCGTGGGGAAACGTCGGCGTCATCCTGATCGTTGCCGTCATGACGGTGGTGTTCGCGTTCCTGTTCGCCAACCGTATCGGAAAATCGCTGGTTCGGCCGGTGGGCGCCCTTGCGGAGACGGCACGCCGCGTTTCCGAGACTCGCGACTACTCGGTCCGCGCCTACAAGTACGGTGAGGACGAGCTCGGACAGTTCACTGACGTCTTCAACGAGATGCTCGCGCAGATCCAGAAGCAGGATGCCGAGATCCAGCGCGCGCACGACGAGCGCCAAGTGCTGCTGGACAACGAGAAGAAGGCCCGCGTCGAGATCGAGCGGGCCAGCCGCATGAAGGACGAGTTCGTGGCGACGCTGTCCCACGAGCTGCGCACGCCACTGTCGGCGATCATGGGCTGGGCACACATGCTGCGCAGCGGCGACCGCCCCACCGAGGACGTCGCCAAAGGCATGGAGGTCATCGAGCGAAACGCCCGCGTCCAGGCCCAGATCATCGAGGATCTGCTCGACATGAGCCGCATCGTGGCCGGCCAGCTTCGCCTGGACGTGCAGCAGGTGAACCTCAGCGACGTGATCGAAGCGGCGGTCACGACCGTTCGCCCCGCCGCCGAGGCCAAATCGATCCGGCTGCAGACGGTGATCGATCCCGGCATCAGGGCGGTGCGCGGCGACCCCAACCGCCTCCAGCAGATCGTGTGGAACCTGCTTTCCAACGCGATCAAGTTCACCGGTCGCGACGGCCGCGTGCAGGTCGCCCTGGAGCGCGTCAACTCGCACGTCGAGATCTCGGTCACCGACACCGGCCAGGGCATCGCGCCCGAATTCCTCCCCCACGTCTTCGAACGTTTTCGGCAGGCCGACGGCTCGACCACTCGGCGTCACAGCGGGCTGGGCCTCGGACTGGCCATCGTCAAGCAGCTGGTCGAGCTGCACGGAGGAACCGTGCGCGCGCGCAGCTCGGGCGACGGCAAGGGATCGACGTTCGTGGTGGAGCTGCCGCTGATGCCGATTCAGGAGCAGCCTTCGACGCCGGAACGGGTCCATCCGCGTTCCGACCGGATCATCGCACCTCAAACCGACAAGCCCTCGCTGGTCGACGTCCGAATCCTGCTGGTCGACGACGAGCCGGATGCGCGCGAGCTGATCGGGAAAATTCTCGAGGAGCAGGGCGCCAGCGTCACACGCGCAGGATCGGCGCTGGAGGCGCTCGAGGTGTTCCAGCAGCAGCCGCCCGACGTCGTCATCAGCGACATCGGCATGCCCGACCACGACGGCTACGAGTTCATCCGGTCGGTTCGCAAGCTCGAGGGACGCGGGCGTCCCGTCACTCCCGCCATCGCGCTGACGGCTTTTGCCCGCTCCGAGGATCGCACGCGCGCCATGCTCGCGGGTTACCAGCGCCACCTTTCCAAGCCGGTGGAGCCCGCCGAGCTGCTGGCCACGGTGGCCAGCGTGGCAGGCGTGATCGAGCGAGCGCGGTTGTAGGTCACCGGAGCTGGATGGCGCCGACGCGCCACGCGATACGAAACGAGATCCTGCCCTAGCCTGCTCGCACGCGGCCGAGAACCAGCGCGACGATGCGATCGCATCGTTCGTGGCCGAACGAGTACAGTGTGCGGGCCTCCTCTCGCAGTCCCTGGTCGATCTTGGTGCGCAGCATCGCACGCGCACGGTGCAGCCTGGCCCGCACCACTTCGGCAGAGACGTCCAATGCCGCCGCCGTCTCGGCTACGCTCATGCCCTCGACGCTGCGCAGGACGAAGACGCTGCGCAGCGAATCCGGCAGGTCATCGACCGCGGCAGACAACAGCTGGCCAAGCTCGATGTCGGCGGCGTACTGCTCGGGCCGTCGCACGGCGCCGCCGAGCCAGCCGCTGGAACGCGCGTGGACGTCGTCGGCGACGTCCCCGTCGCGGGACGCTACGGCTTCGATGGATACGATACGGCTCTGGCGACGTGCGCGGCCGATCGCCTCGTTGACCACGATCCGGATCAGCCAGGTCGCCAGGCTGGATCGGCCCTGGAAGCCGGCCATCGCCCGATAGGCCTTGACGTAGGCCTCCTGCATCACGTCCTCGGCGTCAGCATCGGTGCGGACGATCGAGCGCGCGGCGCGGAACAGCAGCTGGTTGTAGCGGCGCATCACCAGCTCGAACGCCTGGCCGTCGCCGGCCACGATACGTGCGACCAGCGCGTCGTCGTCCGCACGCATCGCTCGCGGCGCGCCTTCCTCTGCCGACTCGTATTGGGCGTCGGGACCGTCATCGGCCGGCCTTCGGCTGACCAGGCTAAGGGGTATTCGTTGCTTCATCGTCATTCTCCATCCGGCCCTGCATGGTCAGATGAACCTGGCGGGAAACTGCTCGGCGGTGGCAGCCGGCAACGCGATGAAAACGATCGTGGTCGGACGATTCATACGCTTTTCCTTGTTGCGCCTCTGCGCGGTCGAAACGACGGCCGAGCCCGCGCAACACTCTCAAAGTGCCTTCAGATACTGGACGAGGTCGTGCTTCTCGTCTTCGGTCAGCGCGAGCTCGAAATGGCGGTCATAGTGATCGACGACCCCGGCCAGCGTCGCTGCGCTGCCGTCGTGGAAGTAGGGCGGATGCTGCCACGCACCGCGCAGCGGCGTGGTCCGGTATTTCTTCGTCGTGCTGCGCTTCGCGAGCACGGGATCGGTACCTACCTCGTCGGGATCGTGCAGGCGCGCGTCCGCATCGGTGAAGGAAGCGCCCTCGTGACAGCTCGAGCAGCCGCCCTTGCCTTCGAAGATCGCGCGTCCGCGCTGCGCCGCCATCGCATCGAAGCTTTCCTGCGGAGGAACAGGTGACTGCAGACTGAGCTGATATGCGCGAAGCGACTCGAGCTTGGGAGTGACCAGGTCGGGGTCGGCTTCGATGTCGATGCCGAGGCGCGGATCGCGGAACGTTCCCTGGCCGCCCATCTGCGTGACGGCAACGTAAGCGTTCCAGTACGAGACCGGGCCTTCGCCGGTAAAGGTCTCCACCGGCACGTCACCAAGGCCATATGCCGGCGGAATGACCGTCGGATCGCTCAGCCCGTCCAGATTGAAGTAGGCGTCGTATTTTCCCGGTCCCCACGAAAGCAGGATGCGCTGGAGATCGGGCTCCTGCATTGCGGGCGACAGCGACAGGATGAGACCCGGGTCCAGGTCGCGATTGGCCCAGCCATCCAGACGCCGTCCCACGCCGGGGATGACCGAGTCGTCGACCGTGGAGTGACAAAGAGCGCACGTGACGCCGACGCTGACGAGCCTCTTTCCCTCCGGCCCGTCCTCCACCTCGCCTTCCAGGCCTACGACGGCCCCGAGCTCTAGCAGCGCTACCGTGGTCGCCGGATCCTCCAGATCCACCTCGGCGAGGATGCCCGGTGGCAATGCATCGGCATCCACCTTGAGCCCGACGGACAGCGCCGTCATGGGATCGACCGCCTGCGCGATCACCTCGTGCATGCGCAGCTCGTCCGTCCACAGACGCTCGTCGCCGAAGGTATCGTGGCGAAAGATCTCGCGGCCCGCCGCAATCGCGTCGGTGTTCACGATGCCCGGCCCGTCATCGCCGCAGCCGGCAACGGCTGCCGCCGTCACGACCGCGACACATGCAAATCGCGAGCGAGCAGAGAAAAGGTTCGACCGGATCGACGACGTTCCCGTCCACATGCCTGGAAGGACTCGCAAGCATCGGTTTCGTGACATCCGTGCGAAGAAAGTCCGGGTGGCAGCTTCGTGTCGCTGCTCGCCCGAAGCGCCGATTCTCATTGCGGCGCCGGAGCCCTGCTGTGGATGGCGCCTGGAATGCCCGAGCCTGGTCCCCGCTTACGGGAAGACTCGTCTGCCGTCTCTGCTGCTCGCGGTTCATCGATTCTTCCTGGTCCAGTCAAAAACCGGCTTGCCGATACATGTATATTTGATACATGTACACCATGGAAACTTTCAGGCAAACCGGAACAGGCGCCGGGCTCAGGCCATTGGCCCGCAAAACCGCGCCATCGGGGGTCGAAGCGGCCAAGCTCGGCAGCAACAACCTGCGTGGGCGTCTGGCCGAGGAGATCGAGGGCGCGAGCGACCACCTGTCCGAGGAGAGCCAGCAACTGCTCAAGTTCCACGGCGCCTATCAGCAGGACGATCGCGATCGGCGCGAAGCGACCAGAACGGTCGACGGCCCTGGCGAGCGCGCCTACAGCTTCATGGTCCGCGTCAAGATTCCGGGCGGGATGCTCAGCGCCGATCAATACCTGGCCATGGACCGGCTTGCTGGCGACGTGGTGCGCGGCCAGACGCTGCGCGTGACCACGCGCCAGAACTTCCAGCTGCACGGCGTCATCAAGAGCGACCTCGCCGGCACGATCCGGCGCGTCAACGATTGTCTGCTGACCACGCTTTCCGGATGCGGCGACGTCGAGCGCAACATCGTGGCGCCGCCGGCACCGCTCGCCGACGAGGGCCATAGGGCCCTGCGCGCGCTCGCGCTCGAGCTGACGGAAGCGCTGACGCCCATGAGCAGGGCCTACCACGAGATCTGGCTCGGAGCCGACAAGGTCGATTCCAGCCAGGAGAGCGAGCCGCTGTACGGAAAGACGTACCTGCCGCGCAAGTTCAAGACGGGGCTTGCGCTGCCCGACGATGATTCCGTCGAAGTCCTCGATCAGGACTGCGCGCTGATCGGACTGGTCACCGATGGCCGCCTGCAGCGCTTGAACGTCGCGCTCGGAGGCGGCGGCGGCCTCACCCATCGCAAGCCGGACAGCTATGCGCGCCTGGCAACGCCGCTCGGCTCGGTGGCGATCGAGGATGCCGTCGAAACCGTGCGGATCGTCGCGTCGATCTTTCGCGACTTCGGCGACCGCACCGATCGCAAGCATGCGCGCCTGAAGCACGTCGTCGAAGAGCTCGGGATCGATGCCGTCGCCGAGGAGTTCCGGCGCCGCGCCAGGTTCTCGCTCCACCCCTGGGTTCCCATCGGCACGCTGCGGCGGAATGCGTGGCTCGGGCGGCATGACCAGAGGGACGGGCGCTGCTTCGTCGGCGTGGCCGTTGCCTCCGGCCGCATCACGGATGCGGGCCCGCGCCGGATCAAGACGGCATTTGCCGCGGCCGTCGCCGCCGTGCGTCCCGGCATCGTGCTGACTCCGCAGCAGAATGTCCTGTTCACCGACATGACCACCGCCGAGGCCGACCATCTGGAGGAGATCCTGCGCGCGCACGGGGTGGCGACCGGCGATTCCTGGAGCCCGGTGCGCCGTGCGACCCTGTCGTGTCCGGCGATGCCGACGTGCGGGCTTGCGCTGGCCGAGGCCGAGCGGATCGCGCCATCCGTCATCGATGCGCTCGAGCACGAGCTTGCCAGGGTCGGAAAAGCTTCCTGCGCGTTCGACCTTCGCATCACGGGATGCGCCAACGGCTGCGTCCGCACCTACAATGCCGACCTGGGCCTGGTGGGCCGCAAGCCGGGTCACTACGACCTGTACGTGGGCGGCAGCTCCGAGCGTCTCGGCGAGCTCTATGCCGAGCAGGTCCGTCTCGACGACGTCGCCTCGTCTCTGCGCCCGCTGCTCGAAGCATGGGCTGGTGACGGGCGCGGCAGCGAGGCGTTCGGGGACTTCTACTGGCGCCGCTTCGGACGCCGCCAGCGCCGTGATCTGCTGACGGGCGCGAAGGAGCATCCCGCGCGGGACCGCGTCCTTGCCGATCTCGATCGGACCGGCAGCGACGGGAAAGTGCGAGGGACGGAGGCTGCATAGAGCACGAGCGTTCGACAGGCACACGGACCCGGCACGGCGGTTGCCATACGTTGACGCGCAGGCACATAAACCGCCCATGCGCGTGACCGACTACACCGACTTCGCCTTGCGCGTCCTGGTTTACCTCGGCACGACCGGAGATCGCCTGGTGACCATCGACGAGATCGCGGGGAGCTGTGCGATCTCGCGCAACCACCTCATGAAGATCGTCCACCGCCTGGGTCAGCTCGGTTACCTGGCAACGGTACGCGGAAAGAACGGCGGCGTGCGACTGGGCGCGCCGCCGCAGCGAATCAAGGTCGGCGACGTCGTGCGCGACCTCGAGGGTGGACTGGACGTGCCTGCCGCCAAGACGTCACGATCGACCACCGATCCGGCCCAGGCCGTGCGCGCGATCCTGCGCGAGGCGTTCGCATCGTTCGCGTCGGTGCTGGATGCCACCACGCTTGCCGACCTGGTTCAGCCATGCCTGCGCGCCAAATCGCGCGAAGCGCCGCGTGGCCGAACGCGCTGATCGCAGCGCCCGGGCGCTAGCGCCGGGTATCAGTCCTGGCCGGTCGCAACGCACACCACCCTTGGCTGCTTGACGGTCACCGGGCGCGTCCCGAACCGGTCGGTGACCTGCACGCTGGCGGGCTGCGCCGGCGGACATTCCAGCCGGTAGCATGCACGCTGGGTCGCGTCCTCGATTCCCGCGGGGTCGCTGCGCGAGACCGCGCCGGCGGCTGCGGCATCGACCGGCGCGCACACCCGCAAGGCGCCGCCGCGCAGCACGCAGCCCGCGCCGGCCTGCGCAAGGGCAGTGGCCACGTCCGCGGCGATGGTGATCTCGGCCGCGTCGTCCACACGCTGGCAGCGCACGTGATCGCGGCGGCCTGCATCTGCGGAGTCTGCGACGAGGAGGAGCACAGCCGTCACCAGCGATGCCGCCACGAGGGTTCGATTCACTTCGATTGTCATTCCGCAACCACCTCCAGCGTCATCGCGGTTGCCGTCGAGGTACGCTGCAGCTTCTTGCCGTTGCCGATTGCCAGGCCGTTGACGGTAGTGAAATCGCCGACGCGCGATCCGAACGTCATGATCTGGAACATGGTCCCGAGCGGCGGGTCGAAAGCATCGGCCAGATCGATGGTCAGCGTTCCGGCCAGGTTGGCAGCACCGGTCACCGTCACCTTGCCGAAGCTTGCCGCGCTGGCGATGTGCAGGGTCAGCGTGCTCGCCGCGCCGTGCGTGAAGCCGCCGGCCGCCGCCAGCGTACGTCCTGCAGCGATCTCGATCGTGCCCGCAGAGTGGCTGCCCGTGCCCGTGGTCCTCAGGTTTCCCGCCGACGCGCGCAGCGTGCCTTGATTGTCCCATCCCTGCGTCGACGTGATCGTGATCTCGTTGCCGTCGGTCGAGTCGATGGTTCCGTGGATCTCGAGCATGCCCGCAGACCCGACGGTGCCCTGGCCGCCTCGGATGGTCATGGATTCGGCGATGGTCAGCTTGCCGCCGCTGTCGACGGTGACGCTCTTGTTCGAGGCTCCCTGAAAAACGATCTCGCCGGCGCCTTCCAGGGTCTGCTGACCACCCTGGAAGCGCATGTTGGCGGCGCTGCTCATCGTCGCCGTATCGTTGAGCACCAGGTCGTTCTGGACGCGCACGTTCGCGCTGGTGGCGGTCATGTTCAGCGGCGCATCCATCGTCACGCCATCGAGCAGGCCGCCGCTGTTGGTGAGCACCAGCTCGGCGCCGCCCGTTGCGCCGACCGAGCCGCCGAGAATGGTTCCGCCCACCAGACGCCAGCTTCCGGTGTCCAGGTCGAGCAAGAGGTTCGTCTCGTTGTCGAAGGTGCCGGTGATGTTCACGCTCCCGCCGGTGCGATCGAAGGAGCCGAGGTCCACCAGTGTGAACGTGCCGCCGAGATTGACCGTGGAGCCGTCGGCAACAAGCTTCCCGGTATTGGTCCAGTCGCCGTCCAGGGTAAGCGTGGCGCCGTCTTCGACCGCGACCAGGGCGGTGTTGTTCCAGATTCCCGACAGCTGAACATCACCGCCGTCGCGCGCGCGAATCTCGCCGTTGTTGGTCCAGCCTTGCGTGGAGGTGACCAGAATCTCGCCGGCGACGTTGGCGTCGATCAGGCCCTCGTTGACGATCATGCCGTTGGAACCCACCGTGCCAGCATCGCCGCCAATGGTGACGTCCTGGCCGATGGTCAACGTCGTGCCGCTGTCGACCGTGATGCTCTTGTTGCTTGCGCCCTGGAAGACGACCTCGCCCTCCCCGGACAGCATCTGCTGCCCACCCTGGAAGCGCATGTTGGCGGCGCTGCCCATCGTGATCGTGCCGTCCAGCTCGATGCCGTTCTGCACGCGTACGTTCGCGCTCGTGGCCGTCATGTCGACGCCGCCTGCAACTTCGACGCCGTCGAGCAGTCCGCCGCTGTTGGACAGGACGAGCTCGGCGCCGTCGATTCCGTCCACCCTGCCTCCGAGGATGGTTCCGCCGCGAAGAATCCAGTCGCCCGTGACCGAATCGAGCGTCAGGTCCGCGACGTTGTTGAACGTGCCCGTGATGTTGACCTCGCCGCCGCTGCGCGAGAAATCGCCCAGCGAGGCGAGCGTGAACGTCCCGCCGAGATTGACGGTCGCCGCCATCGCATCGATGGCTCCGGCGTTGGTCCAGGTGCCGCTCAAGGTCAGCGTGCCGCTGTCGGCGATGCTGACGTTGCCGTTGTTCGTCCACATTCCGGCCAGCTCGACGTCGCCGCCGCCGCTGCCCTGGATCGTCGATTCGTTCGTCCAGCCCTGGGTCGAAGTGACCAGGATCTCGCCGGGCAGATCGGAGTGGATCAACCCGTTGTTGGTGAAGCTGCCCGTCGAGCCCACCGCGCCCGTGGCGCCGCGGACGGTGATTCCGGCTCCAATGTCGACGGTGGTGCCGGAGTCGATGGTGATGCTCTTGCCGTTGAGACCCTGGAAGAAGATCTCGCCCTCACCCGTCAGCATCTGGTTGCCGCCCTGGAAACGGAAATTGGCAGCGCTGCCCATCGACACGACGGCGTCGGGCCCCAGCTCCAGGCCGTTGCTGACGCGCACGTTGGCGCTGGTGGAGGTCATGTTCAGATCGCTCAGCAGCATGACGGCGTCGAGCAGCCCGCCGCTGTTGGTGGCCACGAGCTCGGTGCCATCCTGCGCCGACACCGTCCCGCCGAGGATGGTTCCGCCCACCAGGCGCCAGTTTCCGGTCTGTGCGTCGAGCAACAGGTCGGTGTCGTTGTCGAACGTTCCGGTGACGTTCACCTCGCCGCCGGTGCGCACCAGGGTTCCCAGATCGGCAAGCGTGAAGGTACCGTCGAGATTGACGATGGCGTTGTCCGAAGTGATCGTCCCGTTGTTCTCCCAGGTTCCGCTCAGTGTCAGGATGCCGCTCTCGGTGATCTCGACTTGCGAGTTGTTGACCCAGATTCCGGTCAGCTCCAGATCGCCGCCGCCGCTGCCCGAGATCATGCCGTCGTTGGCCCATCCGCCCGCGGTCGAATTGACCAGGATCTTGCCGCCTCCGCTTGCGTGGATCAGACCCTGGTTGATCAACTCTCCGGCCGAGCCCACGGTTCCGGCCGCGCCATGAATGGTCATGTCGGGACCGATGGTGAGCATGGTGCCGGCATCGACGACGATGGTCTTGCCGGCCGCGTTGTTGAAGAGGATCTCGCCGGAGCCGCCCAGCAGCTGATCGCCGCCCTGAAAACGGACGGTGGTGGCGCTCCCCAGCGAAGCTGCGCCTTCCAGCATCAGATCGTTCATGATGCGGATGTTGGAGCTCGTACTCGTCATGTCGATGTCGGCCTCGAAGGTGACGTTGTCGACGACGCCGCCGCTGTTGGTGAAGACGACATGGGTATCGCCGCCCCCGGCAGCGTTTCCCTCGGCAGACGCCTCCGCGGCCAGCACGATCGAGTCCTTCAGCGTGCCGCCGACGAAGCGCAGCGTGCCGCCGACGAAGACGGTATCTCGCGTCTGCAGCGAGCCGCCGGTCAGGTCGATCGATCGGGAGGAGTTGATGCGCAGCGCACCGTTGGTGCCCTGCGAATGGACGATGGCGGGTCCCGTTCCGGCGATGGTCACGTCGTCACAAAGGTTGGGAATGCGCGGCGCCGTGCTCCAATTGCCCGCCAGATGCCACGAGACGTTGTCGGCCGCGCCCGTCCAGCTGACCGGATTTCCGTCGGGCGAGCAGTTCAAGTCGACCGGCTGACCCACGGCATTGCGCAAGACTCGTAGCGCATCGCTGGCCGTGAAGGTGCCGCTGGAATCGACGTCGCAGACGCAGGGGAGACAGCTCGCGCTGCCCACTGCCGAGCGCAGCGTGCCGAGGGCATCGCTGGCGCTGATGGTGCCTTCGCCGGAGAAGTCTCCGCATTCGCGCAGGATCACCGCCAGCGCGCGCGCCAGTGCGCCGGCGGAATGGGCCGGGTCGCTGTCCTCGTCGGCATCGGCCTGTCCGCCTGGTGTCGAGGCAGGAGTGCAAAGGAAGGTCGTCGCGCCGCGCCGCACGACACGGCCGCCGGCAAGGTCGTCGAGCCATAGCGGCTCGGCCGCAGGCTCGCCGGCGCAGCGCACCCTGTAACACAGCTGATCGCGCCCGACGTCATCGCCGCGGGCGCTCGGTGCTGCATCGCGCATGCACAGCAGCGTCGCATCGGTGCGCATGCGACAGCCAGCGGCGTCGCCGGGGGCCAGCTCACGCCAGGTCGGTTTGTGCGACGCCAGCGCATCTTCGATCTCGTAGCAGGTGAGATTCTCGCCGCCGCTCGAAGCGAAGGAGGACGGCGGATACGTCACCGCAAGCAACAGCGACAGACGGAACGCGAAGGGCTTGATTCCCACGTTTTCCCCCGTGGCGAAACGGCCAGATACGCCGCACGCGGCGCGAGAACCTAGCATCCTGACGGACTTCGGGCCAGTCCCGTGAAGGCGACCGGCGCTTGCGATGCTCCCTGCAACTTTGCATGGCGGACCGACGCTACACACGTCCGGCGGTGAGCGACGCACACCGGCAAACACTCACCAGTGCGGGTCACGGACGCAGCCAGCCAGCCGACATCGGCCAGCGGTCCGTGCCGCCGCTGCCGGATGCGACGTATTCTTCGTCAGTGCCCGAGCGATGCCAGGTCGGTGATGGTGGCCGGCACGCAGATGTCCTGCTCGCGCGTCAGGTCGACCTGCTGCTGGCCGAAGTCACTGGCCGTATGGATGCCCTCCGCCGGCACGAACAGTGGTGCTCCGGCGACGCGCTTGGTCTTGTAGCAGAGCAGGTGTCCCCACGTCCCCTCGTTCTTGATGCCGGCGCCGTCGCGGTCGGCAGCGACACACAGGCGTGAGGGCTTGCGCACGGCGTAGCCGACGACGTCGCCGTCAGCATCCGCCAGGTCGACGACGATTCCCTTGGGGAAGCGCGGCGCGTGGCGCGCCTTGCGTACCGAGTAGCAGACATAGCTGTCCAGGACGTGGGAACCGTTGTCGGGAGCGACAACCGGATCGGCTCCGGCAGCCGCCGGCAGCAGCGCCGCCGCGGCATCCTTGGTGTCGACCCAGGTCCGCCCGAGCGCCGTGTCGATTTCCACGTCCAGGGCCTGCTGGGGAAAGGCCAGGCCGGCATCGAGCTCGAAGCCTGCAAGATGGGTCTGCTCGTCGCTGATCGTCTCGCCTTGCAGGGCGCGCGGCTCGCACAGCGCCGAAGGCGACGGGATGTCGTAGAACGGCGCCAGCACGTTGCCGTCCAGCTGGGTGAAGAGCTCGACGTCCTCGATCGGAGTAAATGGTGCGGCGTCCCTGCTCATGCGATCGCGGAAGCAGACGAAAGGATCCAGTCCATCGGACGGCTCGGTGCACGAGAACACGCGCACGTCGTCGACGTACCAGCCCTCCACGCCGAAGCAGCCGTCGGTGCCGAAGGCGAAGCGGATGCGGATCGTGTCGCCCGGGGCGGCAAACCAGCTCAGCTCCACCTGCGACTGCCCCCAGCTACCGCTGACCGAGTTCTTGTCCACGCCGCTGAAGGCGGTCTGGCCCGCGAGCGGATTGCGGTTCGGCGATGCGGGCGCCGCCAGGATGCGGTTGTAGCTGTTGAACGTGATGTCGTCGCCGTCGATGAGCTGGAACGGCCCGCCGTTGACGCTGATCGACAGATTGCCGCCATCGAAGGTCGGCTCGGTGGCGACGTAGTGATCGAAGACGAGGCGCGGAGGTCCGCTGCCTTCGGGAAGCACGACCGGCGGAGTGGTGGCGTAGACGACGCCGGACTGGTCGTTGCTGCCGGCCTGGCAATCGCCCTCGTCGTCGTTGGCGGCGAAGATCGCGGATCCTGCGCGCTCATCAGGAAGGCCGCCTCTCCACTGCCAGTCTCTAGGCACGTACTCGGCAAAGACGCCCTGGTCCTCGAAGGCCCACGTTCCGGCGGGCGTGGTCTCGAAATCCCACTCGGCGATCCCGGTCAGGATCGACCCTTCGCACAGCGGCGGTGGGTCGGGATCGAGCAGCGGCTCGAAGCTGCACGGAATCTCCTCGCGCATCTCGACGGCGGCCAGCGCATCGCCCAGCGCGTCGCAGTCGGCGGCAACGATGGTCTGCGAGGGAACGCCGGTGGAAAGATCGGGGACCGAGGTGCCGAGAAGATCCTGGCACGCCTGCTCGAGCGCGTCGGCGTGCGCCGGGAAATCGGTGACCGGATTCTGGTAAAGGCTCATGGCGCGCCAGTAGATGCTGGCCGCCTTGGTCATCCCGATGGCGGCGACGGTCACGCCATTGTAGGTGCCGCCATCGACGAGCAGCGCGAAGGCATGATTGGGAACGCCGGAGTTGGAATGGACGCCACCGCTGTCGCCGGTGCCGCACTGATACAGGTCGGGATCGCCGACACGTCCCGGATCGCCCAGGCACTCAGGTGACCACATGTCGCGGATGGCCTGGCCGAAGCCGGTCGAATCCTCGCCCATCAGCCATCGCCAGGTATCGGCCGTGGCCACGTTCTCCGCGCGCATCGTGCCGGATACGCCCGCGGCCAGCTCGCCGATGATCGTCTCGCCGTCGGTCTGGCCCAGGAACAGGCAGGCAATGGTGATGGTCTCGTCGTCGCCCGCCATCGTCAGCGTCGCGTCGCCCTGATTGTTGACGACGACCATCCCGATGGCGCCAGCGGCCTGCGCGTGGAGCGCCTTCTCCACGAACAGGCAGCTACCGCGCCGGACCAGCGCTATCTTGCCCGCCACGGCAGCGGCGTTGACGAAGCTCTGGCAGCCGTCGTCGACGGTTCCGTCCTCGCTGGTGTCGCCGTCGTCGGCGAGCACGATGTCGCCGCTGACGCCGATGCCGTCCAGCTCGGCGCCGAACTCGGCGCTGCCGGCTTCGTAGGTGGCGGCGATGGAGGCCGGCATGCTGATCGACAGCTCGTGCCCGATGCTGTTGCGGGTGTGCTCGGAGCAGACCCCGGAGGCGCGCGTGAGGTCGGGAGCATCGGTGCCGGTGCCGTTCCGGAGGTCGACGACCTCGCCGAAGATGTCGGAGAACGATTCGTTCAGTGCGCCCGACTGATACGCGTAGATGAGCCCGCCGGTGTGCTCGGTATACGCATGCGTCCATTCGTGTGCGACGATGTCGTCGCTGGTCACGCCCGTGCAGAAGTTGGTCGAGACGCTGTCCCAGAAAGCGTTGGGGCACACCGTCGGCGTCAGGGAGCCGATGTCATGCACGGCGTCCATGCGGTGGTCGAAGCCGTCGTACGAGAGGTGATCGCCGCCGCTCAGGTTCGAGAACAGCTCGTACGAGGACGCAGTGCTGTCCAGGATCGAATCGACGTCGGGATCGCCGAAGGGAAGATCGTCGCCCTCGTTCCAGAGAATCTCCTCGGGATCGTATTCACCCTCGTAGACACGGCGCGACAGCGCGTGATGCACGCCGGCGATGCGCTCGAGAAGCTTGCCCGCCAGCGCGTCGACATAGAACAGGTCGCGCACGCGCGGTCCGCCCGTCACTTCCACTTCGTAGGCGAGGCGCGCCTGCACCGCCACGCCCTGCAGCAGGCCTTGCGGGAAGACGAGCAGCCGCCGGACATCGGCCTGCAGCGAGGCCTCCTGGCCTTGCGCATCGGCGCGGGCGCCGTCCAGAGCGGCCTGCGCCGCCGCGGCATGCGAGATCTTCGGCGTCGGATCGACGCCGAGATTGGCGACGGTGACGCCGTTGGCGGCGGTGACGCGCGCCGAGGCGTCCAGGTGAACGATCATGCGAGAGCCGAACACGGCAAGGCCGCCATCGGTCTGCTCGTAGACGACATGGGCGGCACCGCCGGTCTCGCTGCGGGTGGACAGGTGCCGAAGCTGGCGCGCATCGGCAATGCCGAACAGGTCCGCGTACTCGTCGAGGAAGGCCTCTGCCCGCGCCCTGGGCGAGGTGGCGATCGCACGCGCCTGCGGCAGGCCGCCGGGAATGCGCACGAAGGAGGCCGTGCCCGTCGCTCGCTGGTACGAGATCGACGCCGCACCTCCAGCCAAAGACTGCAGACGCGCCTCGGCGGCTGCGGCCCTGGCCATCGGCGAAGAGGCCGCTGCCACGGGCGTGCCCGCCAGCAGCACGCCGATCAGCGCGCCGAGAAACTCGTATTGCCGCCGGCGTCGATACGCCCGGCCCGTGCGATGCCTGGATCTGGTCATGGCTCCCCCGGCGCGCAGTATGCCCAACCGGCGCCGTGGGAAAAAAGGGATTAGCGGCCTTTTTCGACGTCCCTGCAGTGCCGGCGCCACTGCAATCGGCACTTCCGCCGCAACCGGGCCGCACGCCGCAACGACCCGAGCGACATCTGCGCCACTTACATCTGCAAAAGGTCGGTCGGGAGCAGGAACTCCATCGGCACCGGCGGTCCCCATGCTGCCAGCGGATGGATTTGGGTGGAGGCCGTGACCTTCCAGAGCTCGTCGTCCACGATCACGTCCAGGTCGCTGTAGTACTCGTTGAAGCCGCCCGAGGGGTCGCGCAGGTACCAGAAGAAGTTGGACCCGAACCCGTGGCGGCCAAGACCCCAGGCATGGCAGTCGGGTCTGGCCTCGACCATACGCGCGGCGGCCAGCCCTACCTCGTCGACGTCGGCCATCTCCCATGCCGTGTGGTGCAGGAACGACACCGGCGCCGGCTGGACGAGCAGGTTGTGGTGATCGGAGGAGCAGCGCAGGAACGCTGCGCCGACGTCGCCGAGCAGATCGCTGACCTTGAAGCCGACGCCGTCGACGAAGAAGCGCCTGGTCAGCTCGGCATCGGGGCTGCCGACGACGACGTGTCCGAGACGCCGTGGCCGCGGAGCATCGGGCGCCAGCACCGCGCTGGAGCGCGCGTTGTGGCGCAGGGTGGCGCCGGGCGCGTTGATCACGCGTGCGGCGCCGGCGACCTGCTGAAGCGGCGGCGCCGTCTCGGCGACCACGCGCACGCCGCTGATCGGATCGAGGGCCGTCAGCTGCGCGGCCTCGAGCCTGGCCTCCAGGCCGAGCGCCGCGATACGCCGCTGCATCGCGCCGAGATCGTCGGCATCTTCGACCGCCAGGCGCATCTCGAGCAGGCGCCGGTGCGGCGCCTCGACCAGGCGAAGCTGCTCGCCGCCGTCACTGGTCGAGAACGTGGCGGACGAGGTCTCGGCAAGGCCGAAGTCGCGGTAGAAGGCGCGCGTCTCCGCGAGTCGCGGAACGCCCAGGGTAATTCCCGTCAGACGATGCAAGGCCATGACTGCTCCTCAGAACACTGCCGTATCGGCAGGCTCCGCGATCACGCGATTCTCGATGCGCCCGATGCCGTCGATCTCCACGACCACGACGTCGCCGGCCGTGAGCAGCTGCATCGGCTTCATCGCCATCCCTACGCCTGCGGGCGTTCCCGTCGAGATGACGTCGCCGGGCTCGAGGGTGAACGCCGTGGACAGATGCTCGATCAGCGCCTCGCAGTCGAAGATGAGCTGCGAGGTGCGCGAGCTCTGCCGCTGCTGGCCGTTGACGAAAGTGCGGATGGCGAGGTCGCTCGCATCGACCTCGTCGGCGGTGACCAGGTACGGCCCCATCGGCCCATGCGTGTCGAACGATTTTCCGACCGTCCACGTCGGGGTGCGAAGCTGCCAGTCGCGCACCGTCACGTCGTTGACGACGACATAGCCGGCGATCACCGATCTCGCCTTCTCGCGCGGCACGTGCCGGCAGCGCCGTCCAATGACGACGCCGAGCTCGCCTTCATAGTCGAGCATCGGGCTGACGCGCGGCAGGTGGATGTCGTCGCGCGGACCGACCACGCAGGTGGACTGCTTGTTGAACACGACGGGAATGTCGGGGATGGGCTGTCCCGATTCCTCGGCATGGTCCCGATAGTTCAGGCCGATGGCGATGAGCTTGGGCGGGCGCGGGACCGGCGCGGCCAGGCGCAATTCCGACAGCTCGATGCGCCGGCGCGCGTTCGCAGCGGCTTTCTTCGCTGCCGCCAGCGCATCGTCGCCCGCGGCCAGCAGCGCCGCCACCGATGACGGAAGCGCCGGATCGGCGTCGTTCAGATCTACGAGAGCGCCGTCGATGACGACGCCAAGCCTCTGCTCGGCGCCGCGATAGTAGGTTGCCAGCTTCATGATGCTCCTTTGCGGCTGCGCGCAGGCTTGGCTCGCGCCGCGGGCGTGCCGCCCCCGCGGACCTGCACGGCGCGGGTCGTGGGATCCTGATGCGGCAGCGGTCGCCGCGCGATTTCT
>DASPNH010000238.1:0-2234 GCA_035626675.1 Binatia bacterium | reverse complement strand
CTCAGCACTCGCTCGACCCGAGCTCGGCCATCTATCTCATGAGCTATGAGTACACCGCGCCGGGCATCAACCCCGGGTATCCCGCCTCCGAGGCGTCGTATACGATGTCGGATCACAACGGCGGGCAGTACACGATCAATGCCACGGCCATGACGCAGGAGACCACGGCGGCTGCCGGTGTGCTGCAAGCCGAGGCCCGGCCTCACTTCGCCGCGATCAAGGGCCTCCTCGATCAGGCTGCGCCCCGTGCCGACCGGTCCGGGGCGCCACGAGCCGTTCCCGAAGGGGACGCTCGGACTCTCGGCGTGCTCGCCGAGCTGGTGAAGGCCTGGAAATCCTCTCCCGAGGGACATCCCGCCTTCAGGCGATGCGCGGGCTCGACTTGAAAGGCGTCCACGCCGAGCTCGACAGCATCGTGAAGGGGCCGCATTTCGCCGGGGCGTTGCAGCTCGCGGCCTCGACGGGGATCTACGTGATCGGGGCGATCGCGGAAGAGGTCGGCGCCGGCTTCGACGGGCTCGTGGTCGCTCCGTCGCACCTCAAGGACTACCGAAATCCGCATCTGTCGCTGGTATGGTACGAAGCACAACGCATGCTGCGGCAGGCGACCAAGGTCGTGTTCGTCGGGTACAGCCTGCCGGACGATGACGTCGAAGTCGTGTAGCTGCTGAGAGGAGCCTCGCGCACATTCAGAGCGGGGGCGACATCACGGTCGTGGAATACTGCAGAGAAAATCCGGCAATCCCGTTGACGGAGCATCTCGTAGGACGACGCTACCGCACGTTGTTTGGCGATGTGAAGTGGTACGCAGGTGGTCTCGACGCGTGGCTGGCCACGATTTGATTATGCTAGGACCGCCCATTGACGAGGATACGCAACTCGCCTAGAATACCGCTGCGGCATGATTTAGCGGATGGGAGCATGCACGAGACCCTGCGAGCCACTGCCAAGTGGATGGTCGTCTTCGCGGCGTTGCTGTTGTCGGCTGCATGGGTCTTCTTTACGTTTCGCCTCACCGCTGTCGGCGTATTCGGCACGCTTCTGATAGCACTCCTGTTTATCCCCCTGCACCGGCAGTGGCGGATCGTTGCATCGATCTGGGTCCTTTTGCTCGTGTGTACCCTCGTGCCGATCGACGTGCGGTTCGACGGCGCGCCCGGTTTACGTCCACGTGTGCTGCCCATCCTCTGGGGCGAGCCGTCCGCTAGAGGTCATGCTCTCTTCAAAGAGGGTAAGGCGTGGGAAGGCGGATGCATCGTTCCCTTTTGGAACCCTCGTTGGGCGCTTGTGCTGTGATTTCGCGGAGCGCCCGCCCGTGAGCAAGCATAACAAGCATAAAGAGCCCAAGCACAAAGAGTTTCTGATTCTCTACCCGAAACAGCCGGACGATGCCGCTCGGCTTGCACTTGCTGCGGAATTCGGATACTTGCATGGCGACCGCGTGCTGTGGGACGGGCTTCCGTTCGGCATCCGCAACGGCACCAATCTTTCCCGGTTTCATTTCCGTCACGTCGCGTTCGACCGCATCCGGCTCACCGACTGCATCGGCAGTGGAGCCCTTTTCGAGCAGTGCGTGTTCGAGCAGGGCAGCATCGAGGCGTCACCGGGACATAAGGTATCTTGGGAAGGCGTCACCTTCCGTGCCTGCCGTTTCGACGACACGACGTTCGGTCCCGCAACGCTCTCTCTTCGTCGAGCATCCTTTGAGTCGTCCAGCCTACGCTACGTGACCTTTCGTCTCGGTCGCCTTGCTGAAGCCTGCTTCGATCATTGCCTCGTACACGAATGTGCCTTCCGCGGCGCCATCCTGACCGACGCGACCTTTCGCCACGCTGACCTCCGCAAGGTCTCCTTCGAGCGGGCGCATCTAGACGGAGTGGACTTCAGCGACGCTCTTTTTCACCAGATGGACTTCTATGGCCCAATCGACCTCACTCCATGCCGAGCACACCCGGCGAACGCCTGACCGAGCGTCATGCCTCGGAAATATGCCATTCAGTACATCGATCGCCTGCTGGATCGTTGCAAGCCTTTGCATCCTGTTCACGGGGTGTGCCAGCGCACCCGGCCTAAGCATCGAAAAAGACGCCACGGCCGAGTTCAGGGTCGTCATGGATACACTCGCTCGAGCCTGGAACGAAGGCGACGCGAGGCGCGCGGCAGATTGCTTCACGGAGGACGCAGTCTACACCGAGCCGCCGGACAAGCAGATCTATTGCGGCCGCGAGGCTCTC
>DASPNH010000237.1:0-17395 GCA_035626675.1 Binatia bacterium | reverse complement strand
GTGCGGCGGTCCTGCCAGACGATGGCCTTGTAGACGGGCCGGCCGCTCTTGCGATCCCAGACTACCGCGGTTTCGCGCTGGTTGGTGATGCCGATGCCGGCCAGCTGCTCGGGCTTGATGCGCGCGCCCGCGAGCGCCTTGCCGATCAGGCCATGGGTCACCAGCCAGATCTCTTCGGCATCGTGCTCGACCCAGGCCGGCTCAGGATAGTGCTGCGTGAACTCGGAGTAGGCGCGCGACCGGACGCGTCCCTCGTCGTCGAAGACCATGACGGTCGAACCGGTGGTTCCCTGGTCGATGGCAAGCACGAAACGCGGCATCCCCTACCTCCTGGGGCGCGCATGATGCTCCGCGCACTTCGATAGGGGAAGCCGGCACAGACGATGCGACGGCAGCCATCCGCGCTGTGACGGGACTCTACCCGCCGACGATCGAGTCGCGCTGCGCCAGCAGCTCGCCGAGCAGGGCCTGGATGCGCGCGCGCACTGCATCGGCGATGCCGTCGACGTCGGGACGCTCGGCCTCGCCTTGCGCGTACTCGACGGCGGCTCCGATACGGAACGTCCACGTCAGCGGCAGTGGCAGCACTCCCGCCAGCCCGAGCAGCGGAAAGGTCGGCGTGATGGGAAAGCCCGCTGCGTAGCCGAGCACGGGATAGCTTTCCTCGGCGCCGACGACGGCGCCGGGCACGATGCGCGCCCCCGCGTCGAGCGCCGCACCGATCAGCGACTTCTGGTCGAAATGGGCCAGCCGGTAGCGGCGGTCGTAGGTCTTGGCGCCGGCGGCGCGGCCTTCGGGGAAAGCCAGGACGAGGTGCCCTCGTTCGAGCAGCAATCGGGCGTTGTCTGCGCTGGCCGCGACGATGCCGATGCGGCGCAGGAAATCGCCGATCCAGGGAAGCTCGGGAAGCTCGTCGTCCCACAGAGCCAGGGTCTTGCGCTCGCCGGCGCGTCCGTCGCTGAGCACGCTCCACAGCACCAGAGCCTCGACGGGAAGCGGCCAGGCACTGCGATTCATCAGCACGAGGACGCCGCCGCGTTCCGGAAGCGCGGCGCCGTGGCTCTCGCGCACGCCGAGCCAGCGCCGCGCCAGCGGCCGAACGATCTCGCGAACGGTCGCGGCCAAGGCGTCGTCGACGCCGAGATCGTCGACGGGGCCTGCAGCCATCAGGCTGGCCAGGGCCGCGCGGCGGCTGGCCGCATCGCCAGCGACCGCGGCAAGCCGCGAGCCGGCGCGCCAGAGCTCGCGCGCCACGTCGAGCGCCAGCTCCTGAGTGGGGCCGGTGGCAGGTGCGGGCCGCTCGAGCTCGCGGCCTACGCGGTCCTCGAGATCGGTCAGGCGCTGAAGGAAGATGTCGTGGATGCGCGCGGGATCGCCACGCGCCGCGGCCTCGTTGCCCACCGCTGGTCTGGTCTCTGCGCTCACGCTCGGATCATGAGAGCCAGTCCGCGCCTTTGCAATGCCATGCTCTGCGACCTCGCCGCACTGCGCCAACTTTGAAGCCGTCCAAGGGGCGGTCTAAGTAGCGCCGCCGTGAAGCCCGGACCCGCACGTATTCTGTTCGTCACCGGCAAGGGCGGGACGGGCAAGAGCTTCCTTTCGCGCGCGCTGGCTCGCGCGGCGGCGCTTCGCGGGATGGCCACGGCCCTGGTGCACACGCGCCCGGAGACGGCGTCGCCCGCCGGCGCCGTGCCCTCGGCCGGCAACGCGCCGGCAGGCAACGGATCGGCGCGCGCGGTTCCCTACCAGGAGGTCGAGCTGGACGAGCGCGAAGCGCTCGAGACGTTCCTCGTGCGCATCCTGCGTCTTGGCTTCGTGGCGCGCCGTCTGCTCGACAGCCGCACCTTCTCGGCGGTGGCGGCGGCCGCCCCTGGGGTCAGCGACCTGGTCCGGCTGCTCGGCATCACCGCGCTGTCGCGCACCGAAAAGGGCCTGGAGCTCGTCGTCGTCGACGCTCCGGCCACCGGACACAGCTTGCCGCTGCTGACCTCGCCCTGGCGCATCCTCGAGCTGACGCCGCTCGGACCGGTGGCGCGCGAGGCACGCATGGCGCAGGCCATCCTCGACAATCCCGGCCGCTTCGTTCCCGTCATTCTGACCACGCCCGAAGAGCTTGCCGTCACCGAGACGCTCTCGCTGGTCGAACAGCTTCGCCGCGCCGGCATCGCGCCGGCCCGCGTCGTGGTCAACGGCCTGTGGCCTGTCCATCTGCAGGCGCGCGACGCGGACTGGCTGCTGGCCTCCAACGCATCGACCGACGCCTTGCTGCACTGGAAGCGGGCACGCCGCCAGGGCGAGCTGGTCGACATCCTCGAAGCGCGAGTCGGACCGTGCCCAGGCCTCCCCTTCGCGTTCACCGAGGGCGAGGTGGCCTCTGCCGAAATCGGCGCGCTGCTCTCCGACCTGCTCGGCGAGACGCCGAGGGCCCGGCGATGACGCAGCAGCGTTCGCCGCTTGCCGGCGTCCTAGCGGGCAAGCGCCTGATCGTCCTGGTCGGCGAAGGCGGCGTCGGCAAGACCTCGACGGCGGCGGCCATCGGCTACGCCAGCGCACGTGCCGGCGAACGCGTCGGTGTGCTCACCGTCGATCCCGCTCCGCGGCTCGGCGACGCGCTCGGAATTCGCGACATCGACGCCGCACCGCGCGCCGTCACGCTCCCGGCCGATTCCGAGGGCGCGCTGGTGGCGATGCGGCTGGACTCCAAGCGCACCTTCGATCGCATGGTCGAGCGCTACGCGCCGAGCGAGCAGGCGGCCAGGACGCTGCTGCAGCATCCGATCTACGAAGCGGTGTCCGGTTCGCTCGGCGGCTCCGAGCACTACATGGCGTTCCAGCGTCTCTACGAGCTGGTCGAAGCGGGCGAGCAGGACGTCCTGGTGGTGGACACGCCGCCGGCCACCAATGCTGCCGAGCTGCTGTCGGCGCCCGCGCGTCTGACCGGCCTGCTCGACACCGGCGCGCTCTCCATTCTTGCCGAGCCTGCGCGCATTCTTGCGCGCGCCGGCGGAGCGCTGGCGCGCGCCTCGATGAGCGTGCTGCTGGCGCTGGTCGAGCGCATCACCGGCGATGCCCTGCAAAAGAGCGTGGGCGAATTCGTCCGACTGTTCGGCGACATCCTGTCGGGCCTCGAGGATCGCGCGCGCGAGATCGACGCGCTCCTTCGTGCGCCGCAGACGGCGTTCGTGCTGGTGGCGCGGCCGCGCAGCCAGGACATCGCGCGCGCCGTGCGTTTCCACGATGCGCTGGCCGAGATCGGCATCGAGGTTGCCGCCATCGTCGTCAATCGCGTCACTCCGGCCCCGCCGCCCGATCGCATGCGCCCGCGTTCGGAGCGCCTGGCCGATGCGCCGCCTGCCGTGCGCGGAGCCGCGACGGTGATGGAGCGCGAGATGGATGCGCTGCGTCTGATCGAGAGCAAGGCGATGGCCAGGCTGCGTGCGGCGTTCCAGGGACGGAAGGCGCCGGCCATCTTCGCGCTCGAGTCGCTCGACGTGGACGTGGCCACGCTGGACGACATCGGCGCTCTGGCCGACAGGCTGAGCGCGCGACCTTAGCGCTGGTTCCAAAGGGCGGCGTGAGCTAGCGCGCAGTCGCGGGACTGCCAGGCCGGTCCCACCGCGGCGGGGCCTCGCGCCGTCTTCCGACAGTTGCGGCGTCGCTGCCGTCAGTCGCGATCGCCGCCGGGCGTCTCGTCGCGGGTTTCGGGCCCATGGTTGGGGCCATGGGAGGGCGGACGGGGACGCGGACCGCGAGAGCGCGCACGTTCTTCGCTGCCTTCCTTGTCGTCGCTCAGGATGCGGTCGACCTTGCGCGAGAGGTTGGCGAGGGTCACCTGCACGATGTCGAGCTGTCGCCGCAGATCGTCGACATCGGTGCGAGAGGGGAGGTTGGCCATGGCCAGCAGGGCCGCCACGTTCTCGTCCACCGCCTGCTTGGTGCTGGCGGCCGCTTGCAGGACCTGACCGGCCGCGTTGATCACGCGCTCCTGGCCTACCACCTTGCTCAGCTCGGTCAGCACGGCCACCACCGAACGCTCCACGGTTCCTCGCGCCATGGCGCGAGTATACGGGCCGGCCGGCCGGCGAGCCAGGAATGGGGTCGCTAAGAAAAAGGGGTCAGGCACCTTTTCGGGAGGCGCCCCGCAAAGGAAGCGTCCAGCGGCGACGGCGTGAGCGGCGACGAGATGGATCCGCGCGCGCCGGCCTCGGCTCGGCCTGAACCCTTTTTCGTGCAGGACCGGCGACTTGCCGACAGGTGGCGCGCTTGGTACCTAGCCGTCGGCGCCGCCGCGGCGGGCGCCGCAGCGATTGCCGGAACCGTGCAACCAGGAGCGGACGTGAAGATGTCGAGCAAAATATCCGTGCCGATGGTGGGTGCAGCAGTGGCCATGCTGCTGTGGCCGGCTGCGGCCGGCGCGCAGGCCAAGACCTACTTCCGCATGGACACGCCGCAGTTCCAGGAGAGCATGAAAAACGGCTACCAGATGTTCAAGGCGTACCAGTGCGCCAAGTGTCACGCCACGCGCGAAGGACAGGCGCTGACCAAGGACATCGTTGCTCCCAATCTGATCCTCTCGAAGAAGCGCCTGCGTCCCGAGTGGATCCTTGCCTGGATCATCGATCCGCAGAAGTTGCAGCCCGGCACCAAGATGCCCAACTTCTTCACGTTCACGGAGAACCCGGACGGGTCGATGAACTTTTCGGATGCCGAGGCGCACAACAACTACAAGACCATCGTCGCCCTGCGCGACTATCTGATGGTGCTGGGCACCGAGGCCGACCCCGGGCTCAACGATCCGGTGGCGGCGCCCGTCAATGAACAGGCCGCGCCCGCCAATGCGCCGGCCGCGGACGAACAGTACCTGGGGTACTGACGAGCCTGTCTCTAGCGTCCGCGCGACATGCCACCCACCCCGGGTGAGCTATCTCACGCGCAGCATGCGGCAGCGTCATGTTTCTTTTCGTCGTGCGCATCGCGGCGCACGATTCGCTGTTCCAAGCCGCGGCGATTGAGTATTTGTCAGCGGTCGGTTCGTGCCGCCAAAGGCGGCGAGCCCGGCGGCGACATCGTGATCGAGCAGGGTTCCACCATCGGCGTCACTCCCGTCCTGGACGCGCTCGCGGCGTTGCACTCGCTCGGGCTGGACACCCGGCGCCTCACTCGCGGCGCGCGCATCGACGACAAGCGTCTGGTCGAGCCGAACCTGAAGCTTGGCGCCGACGCGTTCAACCGCCTCTTCGACATGGCCGAGGAGCTCAGCGGTGATCCCAACATCGGGCTGCACGCCGGTGAGCGCGCCCCGCTGCGTGACCTGCTTTCGCACCTGGTGCTGTCGTGCACCGATCTCGAGGAAGGTCTGCGCCACGCGTGCCGCTTTCGCGGATCCATCATCGACAGCACTCGCATGGAATTGCAGGTCGATGGCGACGCGGTCGCGCTGGCGGTGGCGGTGCCAGAGCCGTCGCTCGACGGCAGCCATCATCTGCTCGAGTACATCCTCATCCTGACCGCGCGCCTGCTGACCAGCGTGGCCGGAGGCTGCGCGCACCTGGTTCAGGTGCATCTGTGTCATTCGCGAAAGGAGCGCGCCGGCGAGGCCACGCGCGCTTTCGGCTGTCCGGCGCTGTTCGGGCAAAGCCGCCACGCCCTCCTGCTGTCACGCAAGGCGATGAAATCGCACGTGCGGCCGGTCAATCCGCTGGTCGGCGAGCAGATCGAGAAGTTCGCCGAGGCTATCCTGTCGCCTCCGCCGCTGGCCTTCACCGACCGCGTCACGGCGACGATCCGCGCGCTGCTGGCGTCGGGAAGCCGCGCTGATCGCAACCAGGTTTGCCGGCGCATGCACGTTCGCGACAGCGAAATGTCGCGCCAGCTCGAAGAGGCCGACGCCAGCTTTCCCGAACTGCGCGAGAACGTGCTGATGGAAGCAGCGCAGGCGCTGCTGCTCAATGGCGCCCTCAAGGTCGAGTCGGTGGCGACGTGCCTGGGCTTCGGCGACACCGCAGCGTTCTCGAAGCGATTCAAGCGACACCTCGGACAGACCCCGAGCCAGTACCGTCAGCAGGCCTATCGAGGCCTTCTGCATTGAGCGCGGCCGCCGCCACGACCTCGGCCTTGGTCGAAGCGCGGACCGATGCTAGCTTCGCGTCCGGGGACGGGGGGCGTTCTTCGCTGGCTACTGCAGAGGAAACCACCGCGACATTCCGCAGCCGGCGGCCGCCGGTGCATCAGTCCATGGCCGAAGCGGCCAGGATCGGACTGAGCATCGTCGCGCTGGCCTCCTTCGTCTTCCTGTTCTCCAAGCCTCCCACTCCCGAGCTGGCCGGCACGTTCTCGCTGCACTTCGCCGGCCGCCTGATCTTCACGGTGCTCGGCATCGTCCTTTGCCGCGTCTATCCGAGCGATCGCGTGGTCATCGCCGTGCTTCTGGCAACCTCGGCCGTGATGTCGGCGTCCTCGGCGTACCTCGGCATCCTGCGCGGCGACTACACCTCCAACGCCCTGATCTCGATCGCGCTGTGCGTGGGCGCGGCCGCCATCATCCCGTGGGGCTGGCGGCCGCACCTGGTGCTCGTTGTGACGTTCATGACCGGTCTGCTGGTCGATGCAGCCGTCATCCACGGCAGCTTCGCACGCAGCCTGGACAGTCACATCCTGCTGACGCTCTTCGTGTGCGTGGGCGGCGCGATGTACACGGTGGTCAGCCTGGACAGGTCGCGCAAGGCCATCGAGCAGCGACAGCTCGAGGATGAGGCGGCGATCGAGTCGCTGACACGCGACCTGGAGCGTCGCGTACGCGAGCGGACCGAAGCTCTGCAGGCCGCCAACGCCGAGCTCGAAAGCGCCAACGCCAAGCTCGCTTCCATCAATGCCGAGCTCGACCAGGCCAATCGCGAGCTACAAGGTTTTACGTACTCGGTCTCCCACGACATCCGCGGTGCCCTGCGAGTCATCGGAGGGCAGAGCCACATGCTGGCCGAGGAGCACGGCGCCGCGCTGCCCGCCAGCGGGCGGCAGCTGGTCGAAGGAATCCGCACCGGCACCATTCGCGTGGGGCAGCTGGTGGACTCGCTGCTGGCGCTGGCGCGAGTCTCGCGCACGCGCCTTCGCATCGAGCCGGTGGACCTGACCCAGCTCGCGCGCGACGTCGACGCCTCGTTGCGAGCCGGCGAGCCGCATCGCCAGGTTCAGCTCGAAGTCGAAGAGAACCTCGGCGCCGATGGCGATCCGACGCTGCTGCGCATCCTTCTCGAGAACCTCATGAGCAATGCGTGGAAGTTCACGCGGCCGGTCGCCGCCGCGCGCATCGAGGTCGGCTCGTGCATGCAGGATGGCAGGAAGGTTTACTTCGTTCGCGACAACGGGGCCGGCTTCGACATGAAGTACGAGGCCAAGCTGTTCCGGCCCTTCGAGAAGCTTCACGAGCCGGGCGAGTACGAAGGCACGGGCATCGGGCTGAGCACGGTCAAGCGCGTGATCACCCGTCACGGCGGCCAGGTGTGGGCCAGCAGCGCTCCGGGACAGGGCGCGTCGTTCTTCTTTACGCTGCCGGGCGTGGATCCGGCGACGACGGCGAGCTGACCGATCCGCCGCCGTAGTATTCGGCTGGCCGGCCGCGATAGCCCAGCGCGCGCGCGACGACGCCCAGAAGGAGGAAGATCCCGCGGCGCCATCCAACATGACGCGTGCACGCGGAAAACTCCGCCAGCACCGCGGCAGACTGAAGCGTCGTCATGCGTCCGTCGCTGACCAGGCCGAAGACGACTCGCAGGAACTTCTCCATCTCGCCCGCCGGACGCTGCTCCTGGAGGCAGACGAGCTCTTCGTCGCCGGCATTCCACTGCAGGTGCGGCGCGCCCGGCTCCACCTCCACGACTTCACCGGGTCGATAGATCCGCTCGATGCCGCGCAGGCGAAAGCCCATCAGTCCCTGGCGCACTTCGATGCGCTGATGCTGGAAGGGATGGACGTGCTCGTGCGCGCCCGAGCCGCCTGCGCGGTAATGCACTTCGAATCGTAGCGGGTCGACGTCGGGGCTGGCTGGCAGCGACAGGAAGACGACGGACTCGCGATCGGCGGGATTCTCGATGCGCGAGGGCAGCCGGCCGGCTCGGCCGGCAGGATCAGAGCGAGGAGACATGTGCGGTCAGCTCGGCCAGCGCTTCCGAGACGCGCGCCCAGGCGCCGGCCACCAGCTCGCTGCGCGCCCGGCGTGCGGCGACATCCTCTCCTTCGACGTCCGCAAGGGCGCGGCGCGTCTCGTCGATCAGCGGAGTTTCCAGCTCGCTCCAGAATGCGCGCACGTAGGCAGCCCGGGTACGCGGCGCCTTCTCGACCTGCGAGAGCAGCTCGCGAAAGCGCCACCACGCGGAGTCGCCGGCCGGCTGCATCGGGGCGCTGACGAGCTCGGGCGGGATATCGCCGTCCACGAACAGCGGCAGATAGATCGAGATGCAGGGATTGCACATCGCCGCCCAGTAGACGCAGCCCGATTGCGTGCCCGGCCGAAGCTCGACGGCCATGGAGGCAGTGGTGGTGCCGACCGGATCGGCATGCATGCAGACGCTGAAGTGGCGTTCGTCTTCGGGCGAGGTGCCGCCGAGCCAGATCTCACCGCCGTCGTAATGGTCGCGAAGCACGCGCAGGATGCCCGGCAGGTCCAGACCTGTGTTGCCGAGCGCGCGGCACGTGGTCGAGTATCGGCCCGACGAAATCACCTCCGGTGCGAGCTCGGTGCTGCGATAGGCGCGTGCGAAATCGAAACGGACGCCGGTCGGCTCGGGCCACCAGTCCCTTGCAACGGCGTGCTCGATCGCGTCGTGCCCGAGCCTGCTCCAGTCGGTGCCGATGGCAACGTGATTGCTCGCGCTGGCGGCGCCTTCGATGGCCTTGAGCGCCCATCGCGACGCCGATGCTTCGAGCAGGAAGGCGTGGCCGGGATCGGCGATCAGGAAGGAGTTGTGATACGGCCAGGTCGTGTCGGCGTAGCCCGAGCCGCCCTGACCGTAGCGCTCGATCAGCTCGATGATCACGTCCGCGGCCTGGCTGGCCGTGGCCGCGCGCTCCAATCCCAGCCGAACCAGGTCCATGCCGAGCAGGCCCTCGGCGGCAACCGCGTCGCGCGTGAAGATGGTGTGGTTGCCGATGGCCACACCGTGCTCGTTCAGACCGTGCTCCAATCCCCACAGCCACGCCGGCCGCGAGCCGAGCACCGCGTGCGTGTGCGCGACCTGCTCGATCTCGATGTACTGGCACTTCCGATGCGAGCCCGGAGGATGATCGGCGGCAGTCGTCTGAAAGAGCGGCTGGGGCTCGAGCGCCGGGCGGTCGCTGTTCTTGGCGAAGATCGTCGTGCCGTCCCTGGTGCGTGCGGGCAGGGCAACCAGGCTGTCACAGGAAACGCGCGGCAGCGCAGGGATCGGCGGATGCATCGGCGCGAGGATAGCCACCCGATGCGACAATCCAAGTCCTGCTTGGCGACCATCCTTGCGGCGTGGTAGGCAGGAGCCATGTCCGTGCTCGCGACCATGGGGCCTGGCTCGCGCCGGCGCAGATGGAAGGCGCTGGCGATCGGGTTGCTGGCCTACATGTTCTCGGCCACGCCCGCTGCGGCCTCCTTCATCTACTGCGTGGGCACCGATGGCCATGCCGGGTTCGAGCTGGTGGGCGGGGTGCAGACCGGCTGCAGCAACTGCTGTCACCGTCCCACCGGAACCGGCGAGCACGGCGAGCCCCGCACCGAGGAGTGCGTGGACATCTCGATGGCCGACCACGAGCCGACCATCGCAAAGAAGCACGACGCCTCGGGCAGCGCCGACCTGTTCCTGATCGCACCGGTGCTGGCGGCATGGCCGGCCGACCTGCGATGCGCACATTCTCGGACGGCAGCGCAAAGCCCGCCGCCGCCTTCCCTACCCTTCCCGTCTTTGCGCAGGCTCATCGTCCTGCAGATCTGATTCCCGCTCCCGGCTCGATCTCTTGATCGCGCGGCCGTGCCGGCGCGGTCCTGGTCGTTCGGCGGCAATGCGCGCCGTTTTTTCCGCATTGGCGGAGCGGCGCCTGGCGTCGCGCGCGATTCGGCGCGCGAACGCGGGTGGAGCCATGGAAAAGGATTCGTTTCGAAACATGTGCGTCGCCGCGCTGGCCGTAGCGCTGGCGGAGTGTGCACCGCGGACAGGGAACGTCAGGGTTCCGGCCGAGTCGTACGTCGATCGCCAGTCGCATGCGCTCGTGACGCAAGAGGTTGCCACGCACGCTCCCGCCCCGTCGACCGTTGCGTCCGCGCCTCGCGACGTGACGCTCGATGACGTCGTGGCCCTGGTGCGCGAGCGCGACCTCGGAGTCGCCTCGGCGCGCCTGGAGACGCAGGCGCTGGCAGCAGAGATGCGGCAGGCGCTGGCCAGGCCCAATCCGCATCTGGAAATGACGGCGGAGAACATCGGCGGCAGCGGCTCCTTCGGCGGCATCGACCAGAGCGAGTCGACGCTGCTGCTGGCGCAGCGGCTCGAGCTCGGCGGCAAACGGCGCCGGCGCGGAGCAGTCGCCGCTTCGGCGCTTGCCGGCGAGGCCGAGCGTGTGCGGCTGCGCGAATCGGCAGCGGTGGCGGCGGCGGGCGAAGCGTTCTTCGAGCTGCTGGGCGCGCAGGCCTCCTACGCGCTGGCAGAGGAGACGGCAGCGCGAGCGGCCGAAGTGGTCCGCGAGATCGAGCGGCGACGCACCGCCGGCGCGGCATCGGCCGCCGATGTCGAGCGCGCGCGGCTGTTCACGACGCGGGCGGCGTCCGAGGCGAGCCAGCGTGACGCGCAGATCATGCTCGCGCGGCAGCGACTTGCAGCGAGCTGGGGTGAGGATGGCAGTGCCGTGGGCCGCGCACGCGGCACGCTCGATCCGCTCCCGGCGCTGCCGCAGCTGGCTGCGCTCGAATCGCGCATCGCGGCCAGCCCGCCTATGGCCACGGCACGAGCACAGGCAGCGCGCGCGCGAGCCGAGCTCGAGCTGGAGCGCGCCGGTGCGGTTCCCGACGTCACGCTCGGCGGCGGCGTCCGATACCTGGAAGGGCCCGGCGACGTGGCCTTCGTGCTGGAAACCGCGATGGAGCTTCCCTTCTTCGATCGCCGCAGCGGAGCGATCTCGGCCGCCGAGCTGCGTGCCGCTCGCGCCGAGCGCGAGCACGAGGCGGCGCGCCTCTCGACGCGCGATGCGGTGATGCGCGGCTACCTGCAGATGCGCGTTGCCGCCGAGCAGGTCCGCCTGCTGGAGACCCGTCACCTTCCGATCGCGCGAGACGCGGTGGCGCAGTCGCAGCGCGGCTATGGGGACGGCACGGCAACCTCGTTCGACCTGTTCGACGCACAGCGCGCGCTGCTCGAGCTTCGCCTGCAGCGCATCGATGCGCTGGTCGACTATCACCGCGCCGCGATGGCGGTCGAAGGCGTGCTGGCGCCGCAGGTGGTCCGATGAAAGCGCGCGGAATGGGAGAAGCCTTGATCGCCGCCGTCCTGCTGGCGGGCGGAATCGCTGCTGCCGCCGTGCTGATGCGTGCTCCACAGACCGACGACGAGCACCACGAGCACGGCGGCCACGCCCACGAGATTCACGAAGAGGAAGTGCTCGAGGGGCCGCATGGCGGGCGTCTGCTCGAGCAGGGGTCGTTTGCCGTGGAGGTGACGATCTTCGAGCGCGGCGTGCCGCCCGAGTTCCGCATCTATTGCTACGAGGGACAGCAGCATCTGCCGCCCGATCAGTGCCAGGTCCAGCTGACCCTGGAGCGGCTCGGCGCCGCGCCGGAGAAGTTCACCTTCCGACAGTCCGGAGACTTTCTGGTCGGCGATCATGAAGTGCACGAGCCGCATTCGTTCGTCGTCGAAGTCGACGCCGCCAGCGGCGCGCGCAAGGGCCACTGGCGTTACGAGTCGTTCGAGGGACGCGTGGTGCTGGCGCAGGAAGTGGCGCGGCAATCCGGTCTGACGTCGGCGACTGCGCAAAGCCAGCATCTCGGGCGCACGCTGCGGCTGCCCGGGCGCATCAGTGCCCGCCGCGACCGCGTGGTCGACCTCGGGGCCAGATTCGCCGGCGTGGTGCGTGAGATTGCGCGTGCCATAGGCGACCCGGTCGCGCGCGGCGATACTTTGGCGGTCGTCGAGGCCAGCCAGACGCTCTCGCGCTACGCGATCACCTCGCCGCTGGACGGCGTGGTGGTCGACAAGAGGGTCGCGGCGGGTGAGACCGTCGACGCCGGCGAGACGCTGATGGTGGTCGGCGACTTCTCGTCGGTGTGGGCGGACTTCGACGTCTATGCCGGCGACTTCGGCTCGGTCCACACCGGCGACACCGTCCTCGTACGCGGCGGCGCCGGCGACAGCGAGATCACCTCGACGATCTCCTACGTCTCGCCGCTGGGCGATCCGCACACGCAGACCACGATGGCGCGCGCCGAGCTTTCCAACCGCTTGCAGCAGTGGAAGCCCGGGCTCTTCGTCACCGGCACGATCGCGCTCGACGAGCCTGCTGCGGCCGTCGCCGTGCATGCCAGCGCGCTGCAGAGCTGGCGCGGCGGCGAGGCCGTCTTCTTCAAGCTCGGGGACGTCTACGAAGCGCGGCCCGTGACCATCGGGCGGCGCGGCCAGGAGTGGGTCGAGATCCTCGCAGGCCTGGGCAAAGGAGCCGAGTATGCGCGCGGCAACACCTTCATCCTGAAGGCCGAGCTCGGAAAGGCGCAGGCCAGCCATGCCCACTGAGGATCTGCTCGAGCACGAACGTGCGGGCATGCTCGAGCGCGTGCTGGCGTTCTCGGTGCGGCGGCGCTGGCTGGTGATCGCTCTGACGGCAGCAGCCTTCCTGCTCGGCGCCCGCGACCTGCTGCGATTGCCCATCGATGCCGTGCCCGACCTGACGGGCGTGCAGGTACAGATCAACACCGAGGCGCCCGGCTTCTCGCCGCAGGAGGTCGAGCAGCAGATCACGTTTCCGGTCGAGACGGCGATGTCCGGACTGCCGCACCTGGAGCGCACGCGGTCGCTGACCAGATACGCGCTGTCGCAGGTGACCGTCATGTTCGAGGACGGCACCGACGTGTACTTCGCACGCCAGCTCATCGCGCAGAGGCTGGCCGAAGTCCTCTCGCAGCTGCCGCAGGGTATCGAGCCGCAGATGGGCCCGATCGCCACGGGTCTAGGCGACGTGTCCAAGTTCGTCGTCGAGGCGGCCCCGCAGGCACGCAAGCAGAACGGCGAGCCATACTCGCTCTCGGACCTGCGAACCATCCTGGACTGGACCATCAAGCCGAGGCTGCGTCTGGTACCGGGCGTCACCGAGGTGAACTCCATGGGAGGCGACGTCGAGGAGTATCACGTCGTTCCCGACCCGGTGCGGCTGCTGGCCCGCGGGCTTTCCTTCGCGGACGTCACCGAAGCGCTCGAGCGCAACAACACTTCGGTTGGCGCGGGCTACCTGGAGACGCGCGGAGAACAGCTGGTGGTGCGCAGCCCCGGGCGCCTCTCGGGCCTGTCCGACATCGCCGAGGTCGTCGTGCGAACCGACAAGGACGTTCCCGTCTACCTGCGCGACGTCGCCGCCGTGACCAGGGCCAACGAGCTTCGCACCGGAGCAGCCACCGCCGGCGGCCACGAGGCCGTGCTCGGAACGGCGGTGATGCTGTTCGGCCAGAACAGCCGCGAGGTCGCGCGGCGTGTGCGCAACGAGCTCGAGCGCATCTCGGCGGCGCTGCCGGCGGGCGTGGGCGTGCGCATGGTCTACGACCGCACGCTCCTGGTGGATCGCACGGTGCGCACGGTGGTCACGAGCCTGCTCGAAGGCGCCCTGCTGGTCGTGGTGGTGCTGCTGGCCGTCCTCGGCGAGTGGCGCGCCGCGCTGGTGACGGCCGCGGTCATCCCTCTGGCGATGCTGATCACCATCACGGGAATGGTCGAGGGCGGTGTCAGCGGCAATCTCATGAGCCTGGGAGCGCTCGACTTCGGACTGATCGTGGACGGCGCGGTGATCGTGGTCGAGAACTGCGTGCGCAGGCTTTCGAAAAGGCAGCGCGAGCTCGGACGCGAGCTGACGCTGCGCGAGAGGCTTGCCGTGGTCTTCGACGCCACGCGGGAGGTGCGCCGCGCGACCATGTTCGGCGAGCTCATCATCATGATCGTCTATGTGCCCGTGCTGAGCCTGGGAGGCCTGGAAGGCAAGATGTTCTTCCCGATGGCGTTCACGGTCCTGTGCGCGCTGGCCGCGGCGATGGTGTTGTCGCTGACCTTCGTTCCCGCTGCCGTGGCCATCGTGATGCGCGGCCCGGTGCGCGAGCGCGAAAGCCTGCTGGTGCGCGCCGCCGCCAGCGTCTACCGGCCTGTGCTGCAGTGGACGCTGTCGCATCGGCTGATCACGTTCGCATGCGGGTTTACGGCCGTGCTGCTGGCACTGGCGCTGGCAACCAGACTGGGACGAGAGTTTGCGCCGACCCTCGACGAAGGCGATCTGCTGATCCACGCTCTGCGCCCGACCGCCACCAGCCTCTCGCAGGCGGTTGCGATGCAGCGCCAGCTCGAAGAGCGGCTGGCCGAGGTGCCCGAGGTGCAGGAGGTGTTTTCGGCCATCGGCACTGCCGACATCGCCACCGACCCGATGCCGCCCAACGTCGCCGACACCTTCGTCATCCTGCGACAGCGCGACGGGTGGCCGCAGCCGCGCAAGAGCCGCGAGCAGCTCGTCGAGGAGATCGACGCCCATCTGACCGGACTGCCGGGGCAGATCTACGAGTTCACGCAGCCGGTGCAGATGCGTTTCAACGAACTCATCGCCGGCGTGCGAACTGACGTGGCCGTCAAGGTGTTCGGGGACGAGCCCGAGACGTTGCGCGAGACCGCCGAGCATATCGAGACTGTGCTGCGGGGAGTCGAAGGTGCTGCCGACGTGCGCGCCGAGCCGGTCTCGGGCCTCCCGACCCTTTCGGTGCTTCCCGACCGCGCGGCCCTGGCTCGCTACGGGCTCGACGTGACCGACGTGCAGGACGTGGTCGAGATCGCGGTGGGCGGAAAGCACGCCGGGCACGTCTACCAGGGCGACCGCCGCATCGCGCTGGTGGTAAGGGCTTCCGAGCAGGTTCGAGGCGACGTCGATGCCATCGCGCGACTGCCGGTTCCGGCCCACGCCGCCGATGCCCCGCCGATGCGAGCGGGGCAGCTCGAGCCGCCCTCGTCGGGATCGCACGGCTTCGTGCCTCTGCGCCAGGTCGCGACGATCGAGGTCGCCGAAGGGCCCAATCAGATCAGCCGCGAGAACGGCAAGAGACGCGTGGTCGTGACCGCCAACGTTCGCGGACGCGACCTCGGATCTTTCGTCGAGGAGGCGCAGGGTGAGCTCGACCGCGAGGTGACCGTGCCGGCCGGGTACTGGCTGGAATGGGGAGGGCAATTCGAGCATCTGTTGTCGGCCGCGGCGCGCCTGCGCATCGTGGTGCCGCTGGCGCTGGCGTTGATCTTCGCGCTGCTCCTGGCCTCGTTTCGCAACGTGCGCGATGCCACGCTGGTGATGACGGGCGTTCCGATGGCCCTTACCGGCGGCGTGGTGGCGCTGTGGCTGCGCGACATTCCGCTATCGATCTCGGCGGCGGTCGGCTTCATCGCGCTTTCGGGCGTGGCGGTGCTGAACGGCCTGGTGATGCTGAGCTTCGTGGCGCGGCTGCGGACCGACGGCGCCGGAGTGATGGAGGCGGCCAGAATCGGCGCCATGACGAGGCTGCGGCCGGTGCTCATGACCGCCCTCGTGGCGGCACTGGGGTTCGTCCCGATGGCGCTTGCCAGTGGAACCGGATCCGAGGTCCAGCGTCCGCTTGCCACCGTCGTGATAGGAGGCATCGTCAGCGCGACGCTCCTGACGCTGCTGGTGCTGCCGGGGCTGTACGTGATGATGCACGGGGACGAGGTGATGGAGGAGGATCCAGGGTGAACGTTTCGGTGGAGGACGAGCCGGCGCACGTATCGTACGAGGAAGCGCTGCGCGTGTGGCTGCGGGTGGCACTGCAGAGCTTCGGTGGACCGGCCGCGCAGATTGCGGTCATGCATCGCGTGCTGGTGGACGAGAAGAAGTGGGTCAGCGAAGAGCGGTTCCTGCACGCGCTCAACTACTGCATGCTGCTGCCCGGCCCGGAGGCGCAGCAGCTGGCGACCTACATCGGCTGGCTGCTGCATGGATACAAGGGCGGCCTTACCGCCGGGCTGCTGTTCGTGGCGCCGGGGTTTCTGGCGATCATGACGCTGAGCATTCTCTACGTCAGCCTCCAGGACACCACGTGGCTGCCGGCCCTGCTGTTCGGGCTGAAGGCGGCCGTGCTCGCCGTCGTCCTCGAGGCCGTGCAGCGGATCTCGCGGCGGGTGATGCGGACGGGACTGACGCTGACGATCTCGACGCTGGCGTTCGTGGCGCTGTTCTTCTTTGCCGTGCCGTTCCCGGCGGTGGTGCTGTCGGCGGCGATTGCAGGATGGTCGATATCGCGATGGCTCCCGCAGTACCTGCCGGTCAAGGCGCCGGCCGAGAGCGACGGACCGGTGCGCATCGTCGATCGTCGTGCCGCCGAGGGCAATGCGCCGACGCTGGCGCGGTCGGTGCGGGTGGTGGCGGTATGGGGCGCCGTGTGGGCGGCGCCGATCGTTGCCGTGACGTTGATGTTCGGAACCGGCAGCGTCTTCACGACGATCGCGCTCTTCTTCAGCAAGGCCGCCGTGGTGACCTTCGGCGGCGCTTATGCCGTGCTCGCGTACATCGCGCAGCAGGCCGTCGAGCACTACGGCTGGATGCAGCCGGGCGAGATGCTCGACGGCCTCGGAATGGCCGAAACCACGCCAGGGCCGCTGATCCAGGTCGTGCAATTCGTGGGGTTCCTGGCCGCGTATCGCAACCCGGGCGAGCTCGGCGCGATGACGGCCGCGGTGGCCGGTGCGACGCTGACGACGTGGGTGACGTACTCGCCGTGCTTCTTGTGGATCTTCCTCGGTGCGCCGTACGTGGAGGCGCTGCGCCGGAACCGCGATCTTGCAGCATCGCTGACGGCGATCACGGCTGCCGTGCTCGGGGTGATCGTGAACCTGGCGGTCTGGTTCGCGTTGCACGTGCTGTTCGCCGAGGTGCACGAGGTAGCCGGACCGCTGGGGCTGCGCCTGACCGTGCCGAACGTGGCGACGCTCGACGTGTTTGCGCTGGCGATCGCCGTCGTCTCGCTGCTGGCGCTGCTGCGGTGGCACGTGGGGATGACCAAGACGTTGGTGGCGGCGATGCTGGCGGGGATGGTGGTGGAGGTGGTGTTGCGGTGATGGATATGGCGGCGCGGGCGGGCGGCGTGGCCCTGCGCGGTGTGCCGTGCCGGTGCAGCGTGGGCGGTGCGGTGCAGCGTGGGCGGTGC
>DASPNH010000236.1:0-3270 GCA_035626675.1 Binatia bacterium | reverse complement strand
ACCAGCCGCACGATCTTGTAGGTGCGCGAGGCGGCCGTCGCGAAGTAGACGTAGACGTAGCCATTCTCGGTGGATTCCGGATCCAGGGTGATGCCGAGCAGGCCACGTTCGTAGATGTTGTCGACCTGGAGCTGGATGAAGGGCTCGGGCAGCAGCTGCGCGTTCTTGATGATGCGTACCCTGCCGTCCTGCTCGGCTACGAAGATGCGCCCGTCGGGGGCGAGCACCATCGCCGTCGGGCTCACGAGATCGTCGACGACCGACGTCTCGACGAATCCGAGCGGAAGAACCGTCGCACCGGCATCCGGGGCGCTCAGCAACGGCAGACAAAGCGATACGACCAGTCCTGCAAAACGCAGTCTTCGACCCAACGACATCGTGCCTCCATTCCTCAGCCGGCCAAGCAGGCAGCTGTTCCCTTGATGCCCCGAAAGCGGGCGGAAAGGAACAACTCTCGTCGTCGACCTACTCGATCCTCTCCCGGTTAGGCTGCATCATCGTCATCGCCGTCGCGTTGCGACGGTATGGGCGGGGACCGGCGGAGCGATTCGTCACCCACAGACAGGAGGGATTCCGGTGTTCGATGTCTTCTCTGTCACGCGCGGCTGCGTGTCGGTTCTCCTTGCCGTCATCGTGGGTCTGACCGCCGCCAGCCGGCCCGCGTTCGCGCAGGAGGCCGAGCCCACGGAAACGGCGCCGTCGCCCGCGACGGCGCTCGCAAAGCCGTCGCTTGCGACGGCGCTCGCAAAGCCGTCGCCTGCGACGGCGCTCGCAAAGCCGTCGCCTGCGACGGCGCTCGATTGCCTGCGCACCAAGGATCCCGCCTCGCATCTCCCGCCCGGCACCCTCAGCGACCCCGAGGGGGCCACCGATGGCTGTGAATCCTCGGGACGAACCTTCGTGTGCGCGCCTGCCTCCGGCCGAGACGGCGCTGACCTCTTCCCCGAGCACGGCCACCTTCTGGACTTCGACCGCGTCTGCACGACGGCCAGCTGCGGCGCCGTGCGCTCCAAGACCAGTGTGCGTCTGTTCGAGCGAAACTCGATCCAGCATCGCGAGCTGCACCTGTCGTGCATGGTGCTCGAAGAGCCCGACGTCGATGCCAGGCCCGACAACGCGCCGGCATCGCATGCCCAGCCCGTCACTTGCGGCGACTTCACCGGCGAAGGCAGCTACTCGGCCAGTGATGCGCTCGGCACCCTGCGCTCGGCAGTGGGATCGGCCACCTGCCTGATCTGCGTCTGCGACGTCGACAACAGCGGCAACATCGCGGCCACCGATGCATTGCGGACCCTTCGCTTCGCCGTGGGCCAGCCCGTGACTCTGGACTGCCCCGCCGACGGAACCCCCATCGCATGGGATGCCGGGGGCGACGCGATCAACTGGACCGATCCGCTGAACTGGTCGCTCGATCGCATCCCCAATGGATGCGACGCCGCCACCATCGCCACCGGGTCGGTGCAGCACAACATGGGCAGCAACATGGTGCGCAGCGTGACGTCGAGCGTGCCTCTGGAATTCAAGGGCGGTACCTTGACGGTCCGCGATCACGTGACGGCTTCCGGCCTGACCCAGATGAAAGGCGGAACGCTGGCGCGAGCCGACGTTCTCGTACCCGGCAACGATGCACCGCTGGTCCTGACCAGCAGCAGCGGAACGCTTTCGGACGTCCACATGTCGGCGGACATGAACCTGACGGCCAGCTCGGCGCAGGTGAACATCACCGACGGCCTGGTGCTCGACGGCACGGCCACGCTCGGCACCAACGCCGCGCTGTACTTCCCCGCTTCGAGCGAGGTCTCCCTCACCGGAACGGGCGACGTGCTGATGCAGCACTCCAACTCGTACGTCTTCAACTACGCCAACACGAATCTCGTCATCGGCCAGGACATCCTGATCCACGGCAGCGGCGGCAACGTCGGCGGCAATCAGGGCAACACGGCCATGACGCTGCAGGGCACGGTAGATTCGGACGGCGCCGGCACGATCGACGTAGGCCCGCCATCGGGCACGTGGACGAGCAGCGGCCTGCTGCGCGCCAGCAACGGGACGCTTCGTCTGGCGGGCACGTGGACCAACACCGGAACGCTGGCCGTGGAGACGGCCGGCACTCTGGTGCTCGGAGGGAACTTCACCTCCGCCGGCTTCGGGGGCTTCGACCGCGACGGCGGAACGGTCAACGTCACGGGCAGCTTCGACATCGCGTCCGGCTTCACGCTGGATGCCGGGACCGGCGACTGGAGACTGGTCGGCGGCACCATCAGGAACGGAACGCTTTCTTCCAGCGACGGCGCCAAGATCATCTACACCAGCAGCGCCGGGACGCTCAGCAACGTGGTGATGAACGCTCCGATGGACATGAGCGCCAGCTCGGCCCAGGTCAACGTCACCAACGGCCTGACTCTGAACGCGGTGGCGACGCTGGGGACCAACGCGGCCATGTATTTCCCGGTCTCGCCGCTTGTCTCGCTGAACGGTAACGGCGCCGTGCTGATGCAGCACTCCAACTCCTATGTCTTCAACCATGCGAACACCCATCTGATGATCGGTGAGGACATCCTGATCCACGGAAGCGGCGGCAACGTCGGCGGCAATCAGGGCAACACGACGATGACGACCGCCGCCACCATCGACTCCGATGCCGGCGGCACCCTCGACGTCGGACCGCCGTCGGGCACCTGGACGAACACGGGAACGCTGCGAGCGAGCAACGGCACGCTGCGCACCGCCGGAACGTGGACGAGCACCGGGACGATGGAAGTGCAGCCTACCGGGACGCTGACGCTCGGCGGCGCGTTCACCTCCGCCGGCTTCGGCGCTTTCGAGCGCGACGGCGGCACGGTCAACCTGACCGGCACCTTCGACATCACCTCGGGCTTCACGCTCGACGCTGGCACCGGCAACTGGCGGCTGGTCGGCGGCACGATCAAGAACGGAACGCTCGATGCCGAGGACGGCGCCAGGATCCTCTACACGAGCAGCGGCGGCACGCTGAGCAACGTCGTCATGAACGCGGACATGGACCTGACCGCGAGCTCGGCACAGGTCAACGCGACCAACGGCCTGACCCTGAACGGTCTGGCCACGCTCGGCACCAACGCCGCGCTGTACTTCCCCGTCTCGCCCGAAGTCTCGCTCGACGGCACCGGCGAGGTGCTGATGCAGCACGGCAACAGCTACATTTTCAACTACGCCAACACGAATCTCATGATCGGCTCGGGGATCCTGATCCACGGAAGCGGCGGCAACGTCGGCGGCAATCAGGGCAAC
>DASPNH010000235.1:0-17844 GCA_035626675.1 Binatia bacterium | reverse complement strand
CAGCACTGGGGTTCCGGCGGCTCTTGCCAACGGGATCAGGCCGGACTGCGAGGCCCGTTGGTAGGGCAGCACGAGGACATCGGCCCGCTTGATCAACAGGTCCAGCTCTTCATCGGCAAGATACCGGTTTTGCTGGATGATGCGTGAGTCGCCCGCAATCGCATCGCGGATCCGCCGCTGGCCTCGGGAGCCTAGATAGGACTCGCCCGCCAGGACCAGCCGCGCGTTGGCGAGCCGCTCGCCGCCGAGCCGCGACCACGCCTCGAGCAGCACGTCCACACCTTTGTAAGCGCGGATGTGACCGGCCATGACCGCGACCCGAGCGTCCTTTGCGATGCCGAAATGGTGGTCGGCCCACGCGCTCGCAGCACCCTCTTCGATCTGCCTCGGCGCAAGAAGCGGCGGCATTGCACGCAACCGTACCCGCGGCGCCAGACCGAAAAGGGCAAGATGGTCTCCGACGGCGCGGCTATGACACAGGATGGCGCCCGCACGCCGCAGAACCGCGCCTGCAGCAAGTCGCGCCAGCGGGAAGAACTCATGGGGCTCGACGTTGTGGCAGATGGCCACGACCCGATCCCGCGCGAGCCTGGTCAGGATCGCGCCGAGCGCGGGCGCGACCACGGGGTGCCACCACTGGAAGACCACGAGGCTGTCGGGCCTGCGTGCCAGATGCCGGCGCGTCTCCAGCCAGGTGCGCGGATCGAGGACGTCGAGCAGTTCGTGCCCTACAGCGGCAGCGACGGCGTCGCGCTGGCAGGTACCGGGAAAGACGAGGCTCGGATACAGCCGCGAGTAGGACACGACCTCGGCCTCGTGACCGTTGCGCACCAGCGCCTCGGCCAGCCTCGCGGTGTGCGCGGCGATCCCGCCTCGCAGCGGCGGCGCGGGGCCGAGAAGGACGACCTTGCGCTTCCTCTCCTGTCCCGGTGTGCCGCCAGCCCGGATGTCATTGTGCATCCTTGGCGGCCTCCTCGGATCCCGCGCGGCGCTCGGCGCCTTGGCGTGCCTTCTCGTCGATGGCAGCCAGCCGTGCACGCGCTTCCGAATCGAGCGGCATGTGTTCGAGGTACTCGCGCAGCACCGAGCGTGCGGTATCGACGTCCCCGCGCGCCATGGCGAACTCGGCGCGTGCCAGATACGGCCAGTTGCGCTCGCGATCGGTGCGGCGGGCAAGATCGAGCGCGCGCTCGGCCAGCCCGTCGGCGCGCGCAGCGTGCAGCACGTACGCCACCAGCGTCCAGGAGTCGGCGTAGTACGGATCCAGAGAGCGCGCTCGCAGCGCATGCCACAGCGCCGGCACCACCGAGCCTCGCCGCACGTGTGCCCATGCCAGACATCCGTGCGCCCACGCGCTGCGCGAATCGGCCGCCACCGCGCGCGCGAAGGACGCGATGGCATCGTCTGCCCGATCGCGCGAGTCGAGGCTGAACCCGAGCTCGATCCATCCGGCGGCCAGGGCCGGATCACGCCGCGTGGCTTCGTCCAGGAGCGCGAACGCCGCGCCGTCGCGATCCTCGTCGTCGGCGCGATGCGCCAGCGACAGCAGCGGACGCGCGTTGTGCGGATGCGCCGCCGCCAGCGCGAGCAGATCGGCGGAGGACGGCTGGGGCACCATCGGCGCAGCCTTGGCACTTGCGCTCCATGGCGATGTGCACGAGGCCGGATCGCCCATCAGCTCGATGTCCGAGAGCGTCACCAGATTCCCGATCAGCGAGCGGACGTGCACCTCCACGTGCGAGCGCGGCTCGCCGCCGATGGCGACGTCGATCGGCACGTCGTGCAGCGCCTGCCGTCGCACGACCTGGTCGCCGACGCGCACCTCGAGCGCTTCGCGCCGCAGGCGCGGAATGTAAGGCACCAGACGCAGCGCATCGATGCGGCACGGCACATCCATCGACAGGCCAACCGTTGCGTGCGCGGGGATGTCTTCCCATGGCTCGCCGCCGCCGAGCCAGATCGGCTGCGGCGCAGGCGTCAGCAGCTGCGGCGGAGGTCTCAGGACGGCGCTGCCGCCGGGATAGCCGATGGCGGAGGCGAGCACGCCGCGCGTGCGCGGATGCGGCGTGTCGAAGAGAGGAGCGGCCAGGCTCGGCTCCGCATTCAGAACCTGAAGCCAGCTTGCGCGCGCATCGGCATCGCTGCTGGCGACGCTTTGGGCGACGTCGCGATGTACGACGAACCAGTCGGCCGTGGTGAGCGCAACGCTCCAGCCCTCGCCGAGACCGGCGGCCACGCCGCTGGCGTCGCTGCTCCACCACGGCAGATGCTCGTCGGCGGCTCGCGCCGCGAGGTAGGCTTCGGCTCCGTAGCGTCGCAGCCAGCGCTCCTGGCTGCCAGTTGCGACCAGGCGCCTCGGAAGCACCGCCCAGCGCGCCCCGTATCGATCGGCCAGCTCGTTGCGGCGCTGCGCCGAGGTGCCGGGTGCGAAGAACTCGGAGCGGTCGCGAAGGCGCGCGTAGGCGGCCGATTCTTCGAGCGCGAAAACCAGGGTCTGGCGTTCGGTCGATGCAACGACCGGCTTTCCGGCCAGTGCCGGAACCAGCTCGCCGAAACCGCTCAACGCCAGGACCGGATCGCTTCCGCGCTGCTGTGCAAGAAAACGATAGACCTGGCGCGCGTTGCCGCGCGGCGCCGGCGCGCCCGGAAAGGGATGCTCGGCCATGTCGCGGCGCAGGCGGTCGGTCGCCGACGAGGCGGACATCGCCGCCACCACGATCATGATCGCGGCCGCCAGCGCGCGGCCCGCGGCAGTCGCCGACCACGTCCCGGTGATGGCGTAGGCGAGCAGCAGCGGGACCGGAACCATCCAGCCCAGGCGGTAGAGCATCCACGGCACCCATAGCGCCCCCGCTGCCGAGGACAGCACGGGCACGAAGAGGAGTGCGCCGGGAATCAGCGTCAGCGCCATCAGCACCCGCGCCTCGGGCGTCCGGCGTCGAACGGCCAGGAGCAGCGCCACCATGGCTGGCAGCGCGACGACACCGAAGACCGCGCCGGGATGGACGATCCACCATGCCGTCTCGGCAAACAGCAGGCGCTCGAGCGCAAGGTGTGCGCGCACGACGGGGTTGTCGGCATGCGCAAGCGAGATGCCCTGGTCGCCGAACGCGGTGGCCAGCCGCAACGCCTGCGCCAGTGGATACAGGGCCGGGACAAACAGGGCGGCCGTCACCGCCAGACCCGCGCGCGTGCGAAGCCATGCCACGATGGCGGTCCCCGACCATGCAGCCGCAGCGACCGCCGCGCACAAGGCCGCCATCGTGTAGACGAGGCTGTGCACCGAGACCGTTGCGACGGCTGCGCAGGCCACGCCCGCAGCGGCCGCGCGCCATGCGAAGAAACGGCCGTCCGCGCCAGTGGCGCTCACCCCGAGCGTTCCCGCGCATGCGCGCAACGTCATCGCCGTCAGGACCGGCGCGAGCACGAAACCGCTGACGTGCTTGTCCTGGTAGAGGCGCGTGAAGAAGGGAATGGCCTCGGTGTCCCACAGCCAGGCCGCAACCATCCACGTCGAGATCGCCACGAGGTGACGGCGACGCTGGAACACGACGGAGGCCAGCGCGGACCATGCCGAGATGGTCAGGATCGTGACGATCCCCGCCAGCGGCCCTGCCTGCACGCGCCACGGCTGCTGGCCCGTGCAGGAGGCGACCAGGGCCTGCAACGCCAGCCATGCGCTCCACAGAAAGCGCGGATGCGAGTGGCCCGTGGCCAGGAAAGGCTCCTCGAAATGGAAGTGTCCGCGCGTCAGCCAGCTCTGTACGAACGCGAGATCCCACCAGTCGTCGACGTTGCCGCCGCTGTGCCGCAGCACCACCGGCAGCAGCAGCCCGGTCGCGACGCCGAACGCCGCAACCTCCGCGAGCGGCGGCGACTGCGGCAACCGTGACCAGATCGCGCGCAGCGAGCCGGATCCGAGCGGCCACGGAAGAGCGGCGCCGTCAGCGCTGCGGCGCAGGCCGGCGATGGTGACGACCGCAAGCACGCCGAGCAGAGCCGACAGCGCCGCCGGCATCCACGTCATCGGTGCCTGCAGCACATACATTGGCAGCAGTGCGGCGGTCAGGACCGCAAGCGACAGCGTGGCGTCGACGGCCAGACGTCCGGTGCCCCACTCTTCCGTCGTGAAAGGACCGATGCGCTGGCTCAGCACGCGGCCCGGCAGCCACAGAAGAAGGATCAGCAGAATCGACGCCGGCAGCGAGCTCCAGAGGCCGGCGATGCCGGCCGCAGCGAGCAGCAGCAGCGCGAGCGCTGGCGCCAGTGCGAGCATGAAGGTCAGTTCAGGTAGCCGAGATCGCGAAGCCTCTGCATGACCTCAGCCTCTTCGTCCTGGTCGTAGTCGCGCACGCCGCCGCCTTCCCCATCTCCGCAAGCCTGGCTGTGCCGGACGGGATTGGATGCCAGAAACTCGGGCGTGAGCACGTCCTCCAGCACGCGCCCGTCCATGTCGTCGGGCACCGGCTGGCCCAGCAGATGAAGGATGGTCGGCGCCAGGTCCTGGATGCTGGCGACGGGAGCGGGCGCGCCGCTTCGCACGTGTGCGCCCGCCGCGATCAGGGTGCCGTTGTCGCGGTGCATGCCCGAGTAGCGGTAGGTGATGTCCCAGATCCGGCTCGAGCCGAAGTCGGACAGCCCGTAGAAGATGTCGGCGTCTTCCTGCGGCAGCAGGATGAGATCGGGCGACTCTTCCGTGCGCGGGCCGTGGTAGACCTCCTCGCGGCGCAGCACGCGCGAGACCAGGGGACGGCCGAGCTCGGGATCGCGATACTCCAGGACCGCACGCGCGACTTCCTCGCGCACGCGTTCGTATTCGGCACCGGGCGCGACGCAGCCGTGCGGCTCGCGGCCCTTGACGTTGAGGAACACCGAGCCGTAGTGGCGGCCGTACGAATAGGCGCGCGAGGCCTGCCAGTCCACGTTCAGGAACGACAGGAAGAAGCGCTTGAGCGCGCCATCGAAGGAATAGACGTTCTTGTACTCGGCGTGCTTGGCCGCACCGAGGCGATCGATCAGCAGATGGACGTTGCGCAGGCTCAGGCCGCGCTTCAGTGCGAAGTGCTTCAGGCGCGTCGGCAGGTCGCCGGACAGGCGCAGGTAGCCGAGCTCGAGCAGCAGGTTGTTGAGCACGATGAAGCGCGAGGCGCGCCCCATGCCGTGGTCGGACATGAGAAGAACGGTGACGTCCTTGCCGGCCTTCTCGATGACGCGCGCGATGTCGGCATCCAGGCGCTGAAAGTAGCGGATGACCGGGGCCGAGAGATCGCGTGTGTCACCCTTGGCGCGCCAGGGATGCTGCGGGTCCAGATAGTGCCACAGCTGATGGAGGATGCGGTCGGTGTCGAAATACACCGTCATGAAGAAGTCCCAGTCGTCGCGATCCATCAGATGGAGCGTGGTGCGCGTCAGGAGCTCGAGCAGCTCGTCGCTGGCGCGAAAGAACGCATCCCTGCCGCGCTCGGAGAAGGTCTCGGACGGATAGATACGGTAGTCGCCGACCTTGGCCTGGATCTCGGCGCCGAGCTCGCGCGGCCAGGTGTAGTCGGTGGCGAAGTACGGCGTCATCCATCCGCTGATGAAGGTGCCGTTGACCGGCTCGACAGGATACGAGATCGGCACGTTGATGATGCCGACCTTCAGGCCCGCATCGCTGAGCAGACGCCACAGGCTGCGGCCGCTGCGCATCGAGGCGTTGACCGGCGGGAAGACGTAGCCGCCTGGGCGGCGGTACAGGAAATCGTAGATTCCGGTCTTGCCCGGGTTCTTTCCGGTGGCGAAGGTGCACCAGGCCGGGCCCGACGTCGGCGGCATCGTCGAGCCCATGACGCCGCCGGTTCCCTGCGCCAGCAGGCGCGCGATGGTCGGCATGTGGCCCTGGCGAGCCCACTGCTCCAGGAGCGGGAACGGCACACCGTCCATGCCTATGACGAGAACACGCTTGCGTGAAGACATGAGTAGCCGGTCTTACCAGCGCCAACCGCGGCTGCGAAATCGCGCGCGCATCGCAGTCACGCGTTGCGCAAGGTCGGAGGCGTCGTCGGCGCGCTGCTTCAGGATGTCGGTGGTCTCCCCGGGATCGGCGGCCAGATCGTAGAGCTCGCGGCGTTCGGGCGTCTGGATCGGCGGCATGCCTGCCTCTTTCTGCGCCCGTGCGGTGATGGGATCGGGCGGAGCGCCCGCAGGGGTCAGGATGAACTTGAGGCCGCCCGAGCTGAGCGCGAAGGGATGGTTGTCGCGCGGTCCGATCGTATAGCAGTCGCGCGTGGCCGAGCCCGGCGCAGGGTCGCCGCCGCGAAGCTCTGCTGCCAGCGAGGCTCCGTCGAACTGCTGGTCGCCCTGCTGGCCGCCTTCGGCGCCGGAAGCTTGGACGCCGACGAGATCGAGAATGGTCGGGACGATGTCGACCGTGCACATCTGCGTTCGGACGCGTGCGCCGACGCCGATCTGGCCGGGCCAGGCGAAGACCAGCGGCACGCGCGCGGTGGTGTCGTAGACGAACCATCCGTGCTGCAGGAGCTCGTCGTGCTCGGTCAGGCTCTCGCCGTGGTCGGCGACCAGCACGACGAGCGTGTCCTCGTGGCCCGCCAGCGCCAGACCGCCGAGCAGAGCTCCGACCTGATGATCGGTGAAGCGCACCTCGCCGTCGTAGCGGCGCACGTAGGAGGACAGGCGCTTGGCGTCGGGCTGGAACTGGTAGCGAGGGATCACGCCCAGACCGAAGTTGATCTCGGAGACGCTGCGCTCGGCGTCGTCGCCGAACAGGCGCGGCGAATACTGGAAAGCCTCGCTCCACCACGGCGGCGCCGAGTTGTAGGGACCGTGCGGGTCGAGCAGATGGACCCACGCGAACCACGGCTCGTCCTTCGGTTCGGTGCGAAGATGATCGAGCGCCATCGCCACGACGCGGTCGTCGGTGGTGACGGTGGCAGGCGGCTCGATGCCGGCGACGTCGAAGCGATCGAAGCCCTGCCCGAAGCCGTGCTTGTCGTCGACGATGCGGTTGGCGACGAAAGCCGACGTGGCGTAGCCGCCCGCTTTGAGGATCTCGGCCAGGGTCAGCGTCTTGTCGGGAAGGTTGGCGCGGTTGTAGGCGACGCCATGGCGATCCTGGTACAGGCCGGTCAGAAACGTCGCCACAGCCGGAGCAGTCTCGGTAGCGCTGGAGAGTGCGCGCTCGATGACGGTTCCGCGCGCGGCAAGCGAGTCCATCCACGGGGTGGTGGCGTTGTTGTAACCGTACATGCCCATGTGATCGGCACGCAGGGTGTCGATGGAGAGCAGCAGGATGTTGGGCAGCTTGCCGGGAGGCTGCGGCCGGCCTTGCGGCGCGCCCTGGCAGCCCGTGCCCGAAGCCAGCGCGGCGAGGAGCACGGCGTTGCCGATCAGGCCGAGCGCGCGGCGAAGCGTCCAGCGCAGGCCGCGGCGCAGCAGATCGACGGTCGAGAGCTCCTTCACGTACGCTTCGAGCATCTCGGTGCTGCCCTGCGGGTGAGTGAGCAGACCGAGACGCAGCAGGCGGTCGCGGTCGTGATCGCTGGCGAAACACGGCGCACCTGCCCACTGCAGCAGCGGCGCGGCGGTGGTTTGGAAGTCCAGATGCTCACGGGCGTAGACGCGTCCGCGCTCGCCCATCTCGCCGAGCTGCCAGCGCGCCGCGACGTGAGACAGCAGGATGGCGGCGAGCTCGCGCGCGTCGCCGGGATCGCTGCGGATGGAGAGGCCGCGCTCGACAAGGTCTGCGCCGGGCTCGCTGCACGCAGTCGTGATGCATGGCAGGCCGTGCGCCATCCATTCGATGACGCGATTCTCGGCGCCGAAGCGGCGCTCGTAGAGCGGCAGCTCGATGTTCAGACCGACGTCGGCGCACGCGTAGATGTCGGGAAGTCGGGCCGAGTCGGTCCAGCCCAGAACGTGCACGCGGTCGCGGTCGCCCTCGCCGAGATTGTCGAGGAAGCGGCCGTAGGTGACCTCGTCATGTCCCGGGATGACTCCGCCGGTGACGAGGACGTGCACGCGCGGACTCCCCTCCAGCGTCATGCGCAGCCCACGGGCGAGCGTGTCGACGTCGCACCAGGTGTTGAAGCCGCCCGAGCACAGCGCCACGAGCGCGTTCTCGTCGATGCCGAGCTGCGCGCGCATTCGGCGGCGGAGTTGCGCACGCTGGCGGACATCATCGGCTCGCGGCGCTTCGGCGGCGCAGGGGATGACCTCGACCATCGCCTCGCCGGCGGTGCTGGCCGACAGGCGGCCTGCAAGACCGAGTTGTCCGATCAAGGCATGCGAATGGGCGCGGGAGACGGCCGAGAAGCGGTCGGCCGTTTCGAGCACTGGCGAAAGCAGGCTCCAGAAGTGCACGAGGCTCCAGTCGCCGCCGCTTCGCGATGCCTTGGCCTGAGCCTCGCTGAGCAGGTCGCCGAAGACGTCGGCCCACATCGGCACATCCAGCGAGAGCCTGCGGGCCAGGGATGCAGCGTAGACGGTGACGCCGACGATGCAGTCGGGCGCGAAGACCTCGATGCGGCGGCGCGCGGCCTGGCCGGCAAAGCGTGCTTCCTCGACGAAAAACAGCTCGATGCCGGCGGGTAGCGCGGGCGCCACTTCGGTCGTCTCTTCGCCGTCGCGGCAGATGCACGCGAGCAGCACCGAGTGTCCGTTGCGCGCCAGCGCCGTTGCCAGATGGGCGGCGCGCAGGCCGGGGCCCGCATGACGGCGAGCCGGCACGAAGGACGGCACGCCCATCGCGATCATGAGGACTCGGCTCACCGCAGCCGCACTGACCACAGAAGGGCTTTTTTGGGAAGCGCGCCTGTTGCTGCCCCGCACGATGGGGCGCAGGTGCTGCGACGCGTCTTCACTTGGCAGCCGGCACGCGCTACGCGTCGGCCCTTCGCACGGAGGCCATCATGGCAAGATACGCATACGATCGGCTGAGCTTTCTCGACAACTCCTTCCTCATCATGGAGAGGGAGAACACGCCGATGCACATCGCCGGCACCGCCACCTATGATGCGGCGGCGCTGACGAAGGAGGACGGCGGAATCGATATCGATCGCATCCGCGACTACATCGAGTCGCGCCTCCATCTGATTCCGCGCTATCGCCAGAGGCTGCGGCAGGGCTGGTTCCAGACGTCGCCGATATGGGTCGACTACGATCATTTCAACATCCACTACCACGTGCGCCACACCGCGCTGCCCAAACCGGGCGACGAGCGCCAGCTCAAGCGCCTGTCGGCCCGCATCATGTCGCAGCACCTCGATCGTGCGCGGCCGCTCTGGGAGATCTGGATCGTGGAGGGGCTCGATGACGGTGCGCGCTTCGCGATGGTCAGCAAGGTGCACCACTGCATGGTCGATGGAGTGTCCAGCGTCGACCTGCTGAACGTGCTGCTGACGCCCTTCCCCATCGAGAATTTCGAGCCGGCGCCCCGCTATGTGCCGCGGCCGGCGCCGAGCGAGCTCGACCTGCTCATCGAGACGGCAGGAAGCGCGCTGCGGCTCCCTTTCGAAGTCACCAGCACCGTCTCGGAGCTGGTCACGCAGGCCGGCGATCCGCGCTCGGACGTTCGCGCGCGGCTGCGAGCGTTGCGCGACATGGCGGGCGACATGCTGGGCCGAAGCCTGAGCGTCTCCGATACTCCGCTGAACCAGAACGTGGGACCGCACCGCCGCTTCGACTGGCTCGTCATGGAGCTCGAGGACATCAAGGCGGTCAAGAACAGTCTTGGTGGAACGGTCAACGACGTCGTGCTGGCAACGGTTGCCGGCGCCCTGCGGCGTTTCCTGGAGCGGCGGCGCGTCAGCTGCGAGGGCATCGATTTCCGCGTAATGGCGCCCGTCAGCGTGCGCGCGCAGGACGAGCGCGGTGCGCTCGGCAATCGAGTGTCGGCGTGGATGGTTCCGATGCCGCTCGGCGAGAAGGACGCGACGCGACGGCTGCAGAACATTCGCGAGACGACGTCGCACTTGAAGGAAGCCAAGCAGGCAATGGGTGCCGAGGTGCTGGCGCAGGTCGGCGAATGGACGCCTTCGACGATCCTTTCGCTGGCGGCGGGCATGGCCACGCGGGCGCTGCCGTTCAACCTGGTGGTCACGAACGTGCCGGGGCCGCAGGTGCCGCTGTACATGCTGGGCGCGCGCATGCGCGACAACTACGGATTCGTGCCGCTGCTGGACGGGCTGTGCCTGGGCATCGTGCTGTTCAGCTATGCGGGGCAGCTGTGCTGGGGGCTGACATCGGACTGGGATCTGGTGCCGGACCTCCACGATTTCGTCGGCGACATCGAGGAGTCGTTCGCCGAGCTGCGTGCGGCGGCGGGCGCGGCGACTGGCGCGGCCTCCGCGGCTTCCGGCAAGGCGACCGCCGTAGCGACCGAGCGTGCGGGCTCGGCCAGTGCGGCCGGGCGCGGTGGCGCTGAGCGCGGCGTCGCGGCCAATGGTGCAGCCGGTGCGCCAGGAACCGCCGACAGTGAAGCGCGGATGCACAGTGCGGTGGCGGCGGCGGCGCGCAAGGCGGCCGAGGCCGTTGCCGCCAATCGCAGCGCCGGGATCGAAAGCGCGCCGCTGCCAGCGCTGGAAGAGAAAGTCGGCGCTTTGCACGCCGAGCGCCCGGTGCCGCTGCAGGAGGAGAAGGTGGCGCGTCCTGCGCTGAAGGCTTCGGTCAAGCGCGTCTCGCCCAAGCCCAAGGCCGTTGCGCGAAAGAGCAAGCCCGCTGCGGGCCCGACGACGACCCGACGCACCACGGCGCGCAAGCGACCGGCGGGGACCAACGGTTCGGGGTTGCCGACGCAGCACTGAGGGCGAGCGTGCCGTTGCGCGTCACGGGTCGTCGCGTCGCGGGTCCTCCGGTCGACGTTCGGCGAGCCGCCGTTCATCGTTTCAGGTACCTGTCGCCGAGAAAGCGGAGCACGGGCTCGCTGCGTCCACGGCAACCGTATTCCCACAAAATGCCGCAAGAAGCGGTCCCCTGCGCGCGAATGTGTCCGGCATGAAGGCCAAGTTGGTGGTGGAACACGCATAGCGCCGTCCGATTGCCCGCGTTGCCTGAACCCAGCTTGGACCGGAAGACGATGTGATGATCGTGCAACGCCGCCCGTCGCGTACAGCCGGGTGCCTGACACGAGAAATTGTCGCGCCGGAAGACGGGATCACGGTGCCGAGGAAGCGCCATCCATGTCAGGAAGGCATGCGACAGCACGCGTTCGAACGCGCGCCAGCGTGAGTCTCCCGGCCGGCGATACAGCTGCAGGCAGTCTTCCAACAGCGCAGCCACGTCTGCCGGCATGCGGATCGCGATGACGGCATTGGCACTGGTCAAGGAATCGCTTCCGCCGGTTGGTTCCTGCGCACGCATTTGGACTCGGACACGGCTGACCCTGGCGATGGTGTCTGCCAGGACGTCGACGTCCTCGCCGGGCGGCGGCTGATGATGACTCGCGCGGGGATCGTCCCTGCGATCGAGCGCCCAGGAGACCTCGTCCGCGAGTCGGCGCAGAGTCAGGTTGGACGCATGCTCGATCCAGGCGGAGTCGTGCGGTCCGCCGATCACGGGGTGCAAAGTCGTGACGGCGAGCCAGCTGATGGTTCCCTGCGAATAGGCCTGCGCCAGCGATGCGGATGTTCCCGCGTCGCGGTCGGCCCGAATCAGCGCGGCCGCCTTGCTGCCACAGATCCCGAGACGGCTGCGCGCGTAAAGTTTCGCGTTGGCGAAACCGAGCTTCTGGTGAAAGCCGGCCTCGACGATCTTGCGTAGCAAGGAACCGAGACGGGCATCCACGCGCTGGCGAGTGCGGTGGAGTGCCACCAGGCGAGCGTCGAGTTCGAAGAGGTCCGCGTCCTCGAGCTTGCCGAGCGCGGCGTCGATCTCCGAAACATGCTCCAGGAAAGACTCCGGCGACGGGAGCCAGGCGAAACCTTCCGAGACGCCGTGTTGACGCTCGAATGCCCGGATCTTCCGCTCCTCGTTGCGCGCTTGCATGTCGGACGAAGGCCGCGGCCGGTCGGGCGTCGCTGCCGCAGTGGAAAGATCGGCAGCGCTCATGGCCTCGGCGGCGATCGTTTCGACGGTTTTCCACGCCGCGATTCGAGAACCATTGACGCGGGATGCCAGCTCATTGGTCGCGCGCCAGAGCTGGCGGACGCTCCGCGGACAGCGAATCGACCAGCCGACGAGCTGATCGTCAGTCGCGCGGGACTCTTGCTTTGCAGCGCCAAGGTCCTTGCCCTCGACCTTGCCGGATGGTGCGTCAACGGCGGCCTTCGAGTCCATCGTATCCGCGCGCGCCGTCGCCCGTTGCGCAGCCGAACGCGACTTCAGCGCGGCTTCGAGCTCGCGAGTCGTGAGATCGCGCGCAAGTGCCAGGATTTCGATCTCATCCTCCGGGGTAGCGACCGCAGTGACCAACCGGGCCTGCGTCCAATTGATGGAACGGCTGCAGAGCGCTGCGTGCGTATGCGGCAACACATCCAGCGCATTGGCGACGCGTATCATCTCCTGGAGTGTTCGAGGGCTGGTGCCGAGGCGCTCGGCCGCATAGTCACGAAGACTCGTGAAGCCGAGATGATCCCACTGCCTCTTTCGACCAAACGACGCCGCAAGGCGCGCAACAGCGTACTGGCATCGAGCATCCGTTGCGGCGACCAGGCAGGCTTGCCGGTCGAGCGCCAGTGCCTGGCCGATGGTCGGATCGTGCCGTCCCTCCGCGCCGGATGTCTCATCGACTTGCCGATCCGTGTCGCCCCACGGCGGCGACCATGCATCGCTGCGACCGCTATCGCGTGCGCGCCACGGAAGGCGATCGAAGGCCGCCGATGTGCCGGCCGGCAGCTGAATGTCCGCGCCCTCCACTAGCGAATGTTTAGCGAATTTTGCTGCCGAGAACAAGACGAAAGCGCCATTCTTCTATTACATCTTCGTCATGAAACACGCATCGTGTGCCAGCCGGCACACGCCTGCGTCGCCATCGGTCGGCACCGACGATTGAGGCCACGGCGAGAGCTCGGGGAACTCGGACTTACGAACGAACTCGTCAGTGCAGATGATGGCGCGCGTTGCTCGGCCGCCAAGCAACCTGCTACCAGAAGCATCGCAGGATTCCATCGAGTGACGCCGCGAAGTCGCGGGCTTCACGCAGGCCGTTCACGCAGGCCGTTCACGCAGGCCGTTTACGCAGGCCGTTCACGCAGGCTCTTCACGCAGGCTCTTCACGCAGGCTCTTCACGCGAGCCCTCCACGCGAGCCCTCCACGCGAGCCCTCCACGCGAGCTCTTCACGAGCACGTCTTTACGCAGGTCCTTTACGTGAGGTCGTGCTTACCCGAGTCGTGCTTACGCAAGCGCTCCCCGCAGCTTCGCTACCGCCAGCCGTTCACGCCGCCCGCCCCCGCCGCATTCCCCACGCCGCGCGTGCAAACCCTGCCGTCCACGCGCCGAGGCCAACCGCGAGCAGCGGAAGCGCCGCGATCACCCACGCCGGATCGTGCGCCGCATACCAGCGCACCACACGCATCAGACGTGCCGGCAACAGCAGCGGCGCGAGCAATGGGAAGCGCACGAACAGCGATCCGTGCATCGAGCTGGTCGCGCGCGCTGCAGCAGCGGTGGAACCGAGCCGATACTGATGTCGGAGCATGGTTACGAGGCCAGGCGGGTGCTGGTGCCACGTCGAGACGCCGTCGCTTCTCTCGACGTGGTGTCCAAGAGTGCGGAGGCGATGCGAGAGCACCAGGTCCTCGCCCGGAAACATGTCGGGGAAGCCGCCGGCAGCGTCGAAGGCCGAAGCGCGGCACAGCATCGTCGTCGACGGCGGCAGCCAGTGCGCGGGCGCCGCGCGGCGCCCCTCGGCTTCCTTGAACTCGAGCGCGTGACGGACGCGGGCCACCGCCCCGCCGCCGTCGCGCCGCACGCACGCGCTCACTGCATCGAGCGACCGACTTTCGAGCTCACGATGCAGCGCACGCGCTCCTCCGCTTTCCAGCCAGCAGTCGGCGTCGACGAACAGCAACAGCGCGGCATTCGTAGCCGTACGTCCGAGGTTGCGCGCGGCGCCTGCGCTCAGAGGTGAAGAAGCCCGAATGACCTCGATGCGTGGATCGAACTCCCGATGCCGCTCGGCTGCCGTCGCGCTGGCGTCGTCACGTGACGTAACGACGAGAATCCGCTGGACGAATCCATCATCGCCCACCCGTAGCGATTCCAGCGTGCGCCCGAGTGTGACAGCGGCGTCGCGTGCAGGAATGACGGCGACGCATCGCGATGCCGCATGCGTACCCGTCCCCTTTATTGGTCCTGCGTGACGCGCAGGACCTCGCCTACGGTCGTGACGCCGTCGGCCACCTTCCAGTAGCCGTCGTCGCGCAGAGTGCGCATGCCATGGCTGATCGCCTCGCGCTTGATCTGATCGGCGGTGGCCTTGGCGACGATGAGCTTGCGGACGTGATCGTCCACCGACAGCAGCTCGTAGATGCCGCTTCGCCCGTAGTAGCCGGTGCCAGCGCACGTGGCGCAGCCCACGGCGTCGTAGACCTTGACGGGACGCCCGCGCCTCTCGCCGAGGGCGCGCAGGAACTCGGCCTGCGCCGGAATCTCCTGACGGCAGTTGGTGCACACGCGCCGCACCAGGCGCTGGGCCATGACACCGAGCAGCGAGGAAGCCAGCAAGTAATCCTCGACACCCATGTCGAGCAGTCGCGAGACGGCGCCTGCCGCGTCGTTGGTATGCAGCGTCGAGAACACGAGGTGACCGGTCAGTGCGGCCTGAATGGCGATCTCGGCGGTCTCGGCGTCGCGGATCTCACCGATCATGATGACGTCGGGATCCTGTCGCACGATGGAGCGAAGGCCGCTGGCGAAGGTCAGACCGATCTGGCTCTTGACGTGAATCTGGTTGACGCCGCGAAGCTGGTATTCGACCGGGTCCTCGATGGTGATGATCTTGAGCTCGGGCGAGTTGATCTTGTCGAGCGCGCCATAGAGCGACGTCGTCTTGCCGGAGCCGGTCGGCCCGGTGACCAGGATCAGGCCGTGCGGCTGCGCGATCATGTGCGCGAACGTGCGCAGCGTATCGTCGGGCATGCCGAGCTTTTCGAGGTCCACGACCACGCTGCTGCGATCCAGGATACGCAGCACCACGCTCTCGCCGTACAGCGTCGGGAGGCTGGAAACTCGAAGGTCGATCTCGCGTCCGACCAGGCGAAGCTTGATGCGGCCGTCCTGGGGCAGGCGCCGCTCGGCGATGTTGAGCTTGGCCATCAGCTTGATGCGCGAGATGATCGCCGCCGTCATCTGGCGCGGCGGCGGATCCTGGTCGTGAAGCACGCCATCGATGCGGTAGCGCACGCGCAGCTCGTTCTCGAAAGGCTCGACGTGAATGTCGGAGGCGCGCTGCTCGACCGCGCGCGACAGAGTCTGGTTGACCAGGCGGATGACCGGTGCCTCCGAGGCCATGTCGCGAAGGTGCTCGACGTCCTCTTCGTCGTCGTTGAGGACCTCCACGCCCTCGCCGCCCTCGGCCTGGCCTCCACCTTCGAGAGTTCCGTAGACGGCCTCGAAGCGCTCCATCAGATCGCGCGTGCGCATCAGTACGGGATCGACGACCAAACCCGTCACCTGCTCGACCAGCTCGATGGCGGCGCGGTCGCCGGGATCGGCCATGGCCAGCTTGAGCGTTCCGTTGGTGCGCTGGACCGGAAGGATGCGCGCCGAGCGCATGTACTCGACCGAGATGTGCTCGAGGTTGAAGGTCTCTTCGGGAAGGTCGGCGCTCTTCAGCAGCGGAACCTGATGGTAGCGCGCCAGCACCGGCAGCAGATCGTCCTCGGAGAGGAAGCCGAGCTCGACGAGCATGCGCTCGAGGCGCTCGCCCTTCTCCGCCGAGAACCTGCGCACCTTGCGAAGGTCGTCGGCCGAGACCTTTCCGGAAGAAAGGAGAACCTCATCGAGCCCGCTCGACAGGACCGGCGGGGGCGCCGGCTCGGCGGTCTTCAGATCCACGGTCTGCTGGGTTGCCATCGAGCCAAGCCTGCACCGTTCCCCGGCCTCGCTCAACTGGAAACCGGTGCCGGGCGCAGTTCACGACAGCAACGCTCCAGCTCGGCCAGGATGTGCGGGCGATGGCGGGCAATGCCTCGTCCGATGAACACCGCCTGCAAGCCTGCATCGATGGCGCCCATCTCGAACAGGGAGAGCTCGCTGCGGCCGCAGACGTGGTTGAACAGCCAGGTCTGCCCGCCGCCCGCCAGCCTGATGAAGCCCTTGGCACGGTAGACCTGCGGCGGGAGCGCAGCCAGGAATGCCTCGAATGCGCCCCGATCCACGGGCCGCACGGAAAGGTAGGAGAAGGACTCCAGGTCGGCCGCGGCGAAATGGTCGCCTTGATCGCCGGGCGTCTCGGCGCGGCCGGCCGCAACATCTTCTTCGCGAGCGGTGACGGATGGCGAAACGCTCGTCTGCCCGGGCTCGTCCGCGCTCGGCACCGTATGAGTCCGGGCCGCGCGGGCCGGCTCTTCGTCTGCGGACTGGCCGGACGGCGTCTGAGTCAACCACGCTGCCCGCAGCCCGGCCGCCGTCAGCAGCGAGGCATCGCCGCCGAGCTTGCCATGCGCGGATTCGAGCACGTGGGCCCGCGAGTTCACCTTGGCCAGGCGGCGACGCAGCGACTGGAGCCTGCGCCGCTGAACCAGGTCCGTCTTGCTCAGCACGAGGAAATCGGCCGACTCGATCTGCCGGCGCACAACGGAGCTGAGTCGCCACGCGCGCGCCCATGCGGCGGCATCAACGACGGTGACGACGGCGTCGAGCCCGAGCCCGGCTCGCGCCACGCGCTCGATGGCCGGACCGGGATCGGCGACGCCCGTCGTCTCGATGAGCAACAGCGTCGGGTCGACAGCGGCGATCAGCTCGTGGATCGCGAAGTCGAAGCGGTATTCGTCTATGCTGCAGCAAATGCAGCCGCCGGCCAGCTCGACCACGCTTTCGATGTGCTCGAAGCCGGTGAGCACCCGTCCGTCGATACCGATCTCGCCGACTTCATTGACGATCACCGCGATACGTTCGCGGGACGGTGCAGCCTCGAGCAGGTTGCGAAGAAGCGTCGTCTTGCCGCTGCCGAGAAAGCCGGTGACGATGTCCACGGCGACCCGCTTCATACGTAGTGGTGCATTCGAGGCGGTTCATTCATGGCTTCGTTCGAAGCGGTTCATTCGAAGCGTTCATGGCGGTGTTCTTCCGTAGCGGTCCTCGAGCCGGACGACGTCGTCGAGCTCGGGCGTGGAAGCCTCGAGCAGGTCGACGTCCGCCTGCGCCTCGAAGCGGTGGCGCAGGCCCGGACGGATGTGGAAGACCGAGCCGGGCGGCAGGTCGATCACGTTCGGCGCACTCTCATCGAGCGAGTAATGGAGCCGCAGCGTTCCGGAGAGGACGTAGATCGTCTCTTCCTTCTTCTGATGAAACTGGTAGCTCAACGCATGCCCGGCATCGATGTGGAGAATCTTGCCGACGTAGCGCTCCGCGTGCGCCCAGATCAGCTCGTAGCCCCAGGGCTTGTCGACGCGGCGAGCCTGGCTGACGGCGGGACCGTCTTTGCCGGTTGCGTGCGGGCTTTGTTCGCTCATTTCATTCTCCGGTAGCAACGCTGGCATCCCTAAAGCGCCGAAGCCGGCCCAGCGCAAGCCGAGTTTCAGAACAGCCAGTGTCGGACTTCGCTGCCGACATCTGCATGCAGTTCCGCGGCGCAGGCTGCGCACCGCCGGAAAGACGCTCCGGACAACGGCCCGCGCCCAAATGCTTCACCGATTCACGACCTACGACCGGCAGGTGCGCTCGCCGGAAAGAGCGCGGTGCGCTG
>DASPNH010000234.1:0-3749 GCA_035626675.1 Binatia bacterium | reverse complement strand
GGGATGGCGCTGGTCAGTCCGCAGGGCCGCTTCCTGTCCGTCAACCGCTCTCTGTGCCGCATCACGGGCTACTCGCAGGCCGAGCTGACCGAGCTCGACTTCCAGTCGATCACGCACCCCGAGGATCTGGCCGCGGACCTCGAGCTGGTGCGCCGCACGCTGGCCGGCGAGATCGACAGCTATCAGATCGACAAGCGCTACATCCACAAGCAGGGATACGTCATCTGGATCCTGCTGACCGTCTCCCTGGTACGCGCCAATGGCGAGCCGGTGCATTTCATCGCGCAGATCCAGGACGTCACCGACCGCAAGCGCGCCGAGCTGCAGCTGGCCGAGCTCAACACCGAGCTCGAAGCGCGCGTACGCGAGAGGACGCAGGCACTGCTCGAAGCCAACGCCGAGCTCGAGGCGTTCTGCTATTCGGTCTCGCACGACCTGCGCGCGCCGCTGCGGCACATCAACGGGTACGCCGCGATGATGGCCGAGGAATGCGAGGGGCAGGTTCCGCCCGAGGCCGAGCAGCACCTGCGTTCGATCTCGGATGCGAGCCGGCAGATGGGCGGATTGATCGACGACCTGCTGAGCTTTTCGCGCGCGGGCCGCGCCGAAGCTGCCGAACACGAGCTCGAGCTCGATGAGCTTGCTGGCGAGGTCGTCGCCGTCATCCGCAGGGCGGCGGGCGCGCGCGCCATCGAATGGGATCTCCTGCCGCTGCCGCGCGTTCTCGGCGACCGCGCGATGATCCGCCAGGTTTTCGTCAACCTGATCGACAACGCCGTCAAGTACACGCAGCCCCAGCCGCTGGCTCGCATCGAGATAAGCTGCGTCGGCGAGGAGGAAGGACGCGCCATCATCGCCGTGCGCGACAACGGCGTGGGGTTCGACATGCAGTACGCCGACAAGCTCTTCGGCGTCTTCCAGCGCCTGCATCACGTCGACGAGTTCGAAGGCACCGGCGTAGGCCTCGCCAACGTCCGCCGCATCGTCGCACGCCACGGCGGAAGATCGTGGGCCGAAGCCGAGCCCGGCGCGGGGGCGAGCTTCTACTTCACGTTGGCACTGGCGCCGCCGCGCTCGAGCTAGCGGCGAACTGCCGGGACGGCTCAAACGCCTGCGTTGAATCCGGTTGCAGGCCGGGCGGCCACTCGTCACGGGATTTGCCCGATTGCAAGACCTTGCTATTCTTCCCGCCAAGCCAGCGACCGCCCGTAGCGGCGCACGAGGCCCGGAGGAACAGTTCATGCGTGAAGCCGTCATCGTCGAAGCCGTCCGTACTCCGCTCGGACGTGGAAAGAAGAATGGAGCGCTGGCCGGCTGGCATGCTGTCGATCTTGCCTCCGAGCCGATCAAGGCCCTGGTGCGCCGAACCGGCATCGATCCGGCGCTGATCGAGGACGTCATCATGGGATGCGTCGGTCAGGTGGGCGAGCAGGGGCTCAACATCGCGCGCAACGCGGCGCTGGCTGCCGGGCTTCCCGAAACCGTATGCGGAACTTCCGTGGACCGGCAGTGCGGCTCCAGCCAGCAGGCCCTGCATTTCGCGGCGCAAGGCGTGATCGCCGGCGCCTACGACTGCGTCATCGCGGCCGGCGTCGAATCGATGAGTCGGCTTCCGATGGGAACCTCGGCTGCGGTGGGCGGAGCGCCCTTCGGCCCGCGCATGATCGAGCGCTACGAGGCCGCCAACCTCTACGACAAGCATGGCCTGGTTCCGCAGGGCATCTCGGCCGAGATCATCGCCAAGAAATGGAACCTCAAGCGCGAGGAGCTCGACGCCTTCTCGGTCAGCTCGCACAAGAAGGCGGCCGCGGCCACCGAGAACGGCTGGTTCGCGCAGGAGATCGAGGCCATCGACAAGAAGCACGACGATGGCGGCACCGAGCGGATCACCAACGACGAGGGCATCCGTCCCGACAGCACCATCGAGAAGCTCGGCTCGCTGCAGCCGGCGTTCGACGAGAACGGCGTCATCACCGCGGGCAACTCGAGCCAGCTCACCGACGGTGCAGCGGCGGTCATGGTCATGGAGCGAAAGCGTGCCGAAGAGCTCGGCCTCAAGCCGCGCGCCCGCTTCCACACCTTCGCGCTCGGCGCCTGCGATCCCGTCATCATGTTGACCGCTCCGATTCCGGCCACGACCAACGTGCTCAAGCGCGCCGGCATGAAGCTGTCACAGATGGATGCCGTGGAGATCAACGAGGCGTTCGCGCCCGTCGTCCTTGCCTGGGCCAAGGAGCACGACGCCGACATGGCCAAGGTCAATCCGCATGGCGGAGCCATCGCGCTGGGTCATCCGCTCGGATGCAGCGGCGCGCGCCTGATGACGACGCTGCTGCATTACCTGGAGCGCACCGGCGGACGCTACGGCCTCCAGACCATGTGCGAAGGCGGCGGCATGGCCAACGCCACCATCATCGAGCGGCTGTAATCGTTCCGAACGGCGAGAAAGGCCCCGCTCTGTCCACGCAGAGCGGGGCCTTTTCTTTTGCAGCGGCGCGGCTCAGTCCGCGACCACCGTCAGCGTCAGGTTCGTCGCGTTGGTGGTGAGCGCGAACCTGTTCGGGCCGGGAATGTCCAGGCCGTTGACGGTCGCGAACGAGCCGGTCGAGCTCGCGAACGTCATGATCGCAAAGGTATTGCCGAGGGCGGGAACGAAGCCGTTGGTCAGTGTGATCGTCAGCGTCCCGGCCAGATTGGCAGCTCCCGTCACCGTCACCTTCCCGTAGCTCGCTGCTGCCGTCCCCGCGACGTCGAGCGCGAGCTCGCCGGCGGCCGTCTGCGTGAACGCGCCGCTGTTCGAAAGAGCACGGCCGGCGCCCACGTGAATGTCGCCGGCGTTGGACCATACGCCCTTGGCTGCGATGTTGCCGGCACTCGCATCCAGTGTTCCGGTGTTCGTCCAGGTTCCCGAGGGCGGGCCGACGTCGATGGTGCCGCCACCGTCCGAATCGATGGTTCCGGCGTTGGTCATCATCGTGTTGCCCTGGTTGCCGCCGACGTTGCCGGCGGTGCCGTGGATCAGGATGCCCGAGCCGATCATGAGGTGTGTATTGGCGTAGTTGAAGATGTAGCTGTTGCTGTGCTGCATCAGGACGTCGCCGGTGCCGTCCAGTGCGACCTCGCCGGAGACCGGGAAGTAGAGGGCCGCGTTGGTGCCGAGCGTGGCCACGCCGTTGAGCGTCAGGCCGTTGATGGCGTTGACCTGTGCCGAGCTAGCCGTCATGTCCATGTCCGCGTTCATGACGACGTTGTTCAGAGTGCCGCTGCTGCTCGTATGGATGATCTTCGCGCCGTCGGCGGAGTTCAGCGTGCCGTCCTTGATGGTGCCGCCCACCATGCGCCAGTTGCCGGTAGCGGTGCTGAGCGTGAAGCCCGAGGTGATGTCGAAGACTCCCGTCAGGTTGATCGTGCCGCCGTCGCGGTCGAGCGTTCCGAAACCCGCCGAGGAGAACGTGCCGCCGAGCTGAAGCGTCCCGGCCGGCTCGACCACGAGCGTCCCGGTATTGGTCCATGCACCGGCCAGGCGCAGCGTCCCGTTGCTCGCCCGCAGGGTGCCACTGTTCGACCAGGTTCCCGACGGCGGTCCGACGTCGATGGCACCAGCGGCATCCGAATCGATGGTGGCTGCGGTCGTCATCGACGTGTTGCCCTGATTGCCGCCGACGTTGCCGCCGCTTCCGTGGATCAGGATCCCCGAGCCGATCATGAGATTCGTGTTGGCGTAGTTGAAAATGTAGCTGTTGCCGTGC
>DASPNH010000233.1:0-10620 GCA_035626675.1 Binatia bacterium | reverse complement strand
GTTCGAGGAGGGGCCGCGCAAGGACGTGGCGCTGCACGCGCACCACACGGGCGTGGACGTCGAGATCGCCGGCAACGTGCACACCGACCGCCTGGACTGCGGCTGGGCGTGGCGGATTCCGCTGCCAGGGCGAGTGTCGGTCGGCATCGTCGTCGACGGCGCCAGGCTGACCGATTGCGGCGCGACCATCGAGGAACAGTACGACAACTTCCTTCGCCGTGACTCGGTGATGCGCGCATGGATCGGCCCGGCGCAGCGGATCACGCCGGTCGTGCGCTACTCGAACTACCAGCTGTCCTCGGCGCGCGGGTTCGGCCAGAACTGGGCGCTGGTCGGGGATGCGTTCGGCTTCATCGATCCGGTCTTTTCGAGCGGAACGTTGATCGCGCTCGAGAGCGCGCGCGATCTTGCCACCGCGCTCCTGGCCGGCGGCGACGAGGCACTGCAGGAGTGGGAAGCGGGCGTGCAGCGGCGTCTGCAGGCGTGGCGGCGCGTCGTCGACATTTTCTACAATGGCCGCCTGCTGACGCTGCTCAAGATGGGCGACCACATCCGCCGCACCATTCCCGGCCGCATGATGGACTGGCACTTCCGCAAGCACATGCCGCGGGTCTTTACGGGCGAGGGCGTCACGCATCCGTACAGCCTTGGGTTGCTTACGTTCATGGCGCAGCATGCGTTGTGGAAGAATGATCCGGAGATGCTGCGGATCGCGTGAATACCGGGGGACGGGTACGGTTATGCGCGGGGCGCCGTGCGCACGGTGCAGGGAAGGCGGTGCGGGCGGCATGAGCCAGTGCGGTGTCGAGCGAGCGGTGCGGCGCGGCCAGGCACTTTCAGCACCGTGAGACTTTCACTACTGACTGTCGAGCCCCAGCTTCGCTCGCACCTCGGCGATATGCGCCGCCGAGCGGCGGCCCATCGGCGTTGCGTCGGCGGGGAACAGTCGTGACCAGATCTGCTCGAATGGGCCGCGGTACCAGTAGTTGCGAAAGTAGGTCTTGCGCACCAGGAACTCGCCTGCCGTCAGGATGCCCATGCACGTCCAGATGCCGTAGCCGGCCACGCTTTGCCATGTCTGTACCGGCGCCGTCAGGGAAACGACGATCAGGACAGCTGCGTTGAAAGCGAAGACGATGCCCCAAAGCATCGTGACGCCACGGCAATAGGGTCCGATGAAATCAGGCGCGGCGGGCTGAATGGTCTTGGCGGCTCGCTCGATGATCGACTGCTCATCGCGCAGGCTGGAGAGGAACATCCAGGCCAAAGCGGCGTGGATCGCGGGCGCCAGCAGGAGGAGCGGCACGATCGAGCCCGCGAGCGCGGCGAGTGCGGCCGTTGCGGCTGTTCCCGCACGGGCAAGGCGCGCAGCGGTCGGTGCGGATCGAAGCGCGGCCGCAACGCCTGCGACCGCAAGTACGGTTGCCAGCGGTCGCAGCCCGATGACGCCGACGAGCCATTGCAGCGCGAGCGGATACAGCGCCGCACCGAGCGCGAGCACGCCGAGCATCGCCGCCTGCAGCCGGTTGTCGAGGTTGCGCGCGTAGTCGCGGCGCAAGGTTTCCTCGTCGAGCGCGGTGGCGCGGCGCATCGCCCCGTCGCGAGTGCCGCTCACGCGCGGTGTCCCAGAAGGTAGGTCACGCTGAGCGGCCCGACCGGCCAGCGTCCCACTTCCCAGCGATAGTCGGGCGCGGGGACGCTCGCCGCCAGCTCCTCGAGCTCGCGCAGCGAGTGGACGCGCAGCCATGAGGCCAGCCCGTCCCAGAAGACCATCAGCGGGATGAGCGGCATCAGATAGGTGAAGACGAGAGTCTGCCAGCGAAGCGGCCGCAGGAACGGCGCAAGGAACAGCACGAGGAACGGCGAGAAGAAGATGCCGGCCAGCGACATCGGATTGCGCTGGATGAATTCGATGACGGCGATGGGACGACGGGCTTCGGCCGCGGCGATCAGGATCCGGCGCGCGTCCTCGTCGTCGAAATGATGGAAGGCGTTGAAGATGGTGCGCAGGCCCGGAAGGTCGGCGGGGACCTGCGTCGCGTTCAGCGGAGCAGCGTGAGCTTCGATGAGTCCGCCCGAGGCGGCAGCGGCGCAGCGAAGCGACTCGTGGTCCGGGTACAGGTCGGTCAGGACCATCGGTGTGGGCGCGCCGCTTCTGGCCAATCCCTGCGCGACCTGGCGAGCGATGCCGCCGCTACCGGAGCAGAGGTCGAGAATGCGCGACTCGCCGGTGCGCCCGAGCAGCTCGGCAAGGGCAGGGATGACGGGACGGACCTGCTGCGTCATCTGGACCACGAGGCGGATGTAGCCGGTGACGGCGTTTCGCAGGGCGGGCGGGCACCAGGGCTGGTCCTCGAACTCGAAAAGATGGATGCGGGGCATGGCCGGTCGGGGCGGGAATGTAGCGGGGGGCGGGGGTGGGGGCGAGCGGGGCGATTTGCGCCGAGGCCGAAGCGCGGATCTCGAAGCGCATCTCGGAACGGATGCGTCGGTCGGTGCCTCGTCGTCTTGGAGAGGTCCGCGAGGGACCGCTTAGCCGAACGCGCGCAACGGCCGGAAATGCGAAACCCCGCCCAGCCAGGAGGCGGGCGGGGTTGCGTCTCAAGAAGATGGCTCCCCAATCGGACCGCCGGGCGAACCAGAAAATAGAGAGTGCCGGCGGACTCGAACCAGGGCTAGCGCCCAATTGCCTGAAAGGTTGCTGGCTTACAAGAGTCGGCCCGAGCCCACGGCAGAATGGGATCCCATAGGGCGCATGCATGGCTGCCGACGCCGCAATATCAGCAAAGCAGCGGGACGAGGAGGCCAAGACTGTATTGCAGCAAGCCAAGGGCGTCTTGTGTCGATGTGGCACCACTCGAGTCGATGTCACAAACTCGCTGACAATCTACCAGTCCGACGGCCGCCCGCAGGGCGATCAGCGCGTCGCCGGCTGTAATGTCCCCGTCCGCGTTGGCATCACCGCAGGTCGCGTCACAGGGTCGGCCTTGATCCCACACTGCAATCGCTGACGACTCTGCCACGCCGACATGGGTGAACATGCCGCCGACGAAGATGCGGCCTTCGTGGCGAGCCAGTACGTAGGACTGGTGGAACGGTGCGGGGAACGGTGCTGAAGAGTCGTGATTGCCGTGTAAAGGACCGCCGAGAAGCTGCCAGGCGCTGCCGTCCGTTACGGCAAGGTGAATTGTGTAGTCCTCGGCAGGCACAACGTTGACGCCGTATAGCAAGTGTTCATCGTATGCCATCGCTAAAGGGAACTCGTCATCATCACTTTCCGGGTACTCTTTCCACAAAGTACCGTTCCACCGACCAACTCCCTCAATTCCGCCCGGCAAACGGGCGGCGGACGCATAAAGATGGTTCTCGGTCGGTACAATGGCGGAAACGCCGTCGTGCGGCTTATCGCCTGGTCGAAGCCATTCGGCACCATCCCAGTACCACAGCGTGGAGTAGTCGCCGTTGGCGTTCTCCTCCTCATATCCGGCTGCGAACAGACTGCCCTCCCAACTGGCCAACGAGTAAATACTATAGTCCCAGCCATCGCCCAGAGGTTGCCATTCGACCCCATCCCAACGGGCGACATTCCTAAAGATCTTCGTTTGCTCGTGGTTACGACCGAATTGTCCACCCGCGTATAGCTCACCATCGTGAATCGCCAAGGTTGTGACGATCGCGCGATCCTCGAGTCCATTGCCGAGCGGCTGCCACTGTTCACCGTCCCACCGCGCGACGCCATTTCCGATCACTCCGCCCGCCGAGCGGAAGCGGCCGCCCACGTACAGATCGACTCCATCCCACGCCATTGCCGAAACATAGCCGTCCACGCCGGCGCCAAGCGGTTGCCATTGCTCTCCGTCCCATCGAGCGATGCCATTCGCCGTGGTTTCGCCGGCCAGACCGAACGCGCCGCCGGCAAAAAGGCCTGCATCAGTGCTCAAGAGAACAAAAACCGGTCCGCTGAACCCCTTGGCTCCCGCTCGAACGACAGGCCGCCAAGCTGTCCCGTCCCATCGCGCGAGATGCTGAACGGGCAGATTATCAACACCGTAGAATGCGCCGCCCAGAAAGACCTCACCGGCGTAGTACGCAAGAGCGTAACCGCCATAGACCAGATTGACGCCGTCAAGCACGAGGCCGGTCCCCAGGGCATGCCATGATGCACCGTCCCACCGCGCTATTCCGTTGCATCGCAGCGAGCCGATGCTGCTGAAGCGACCGGTGACGTACACCTCGTCATCGACAACCAGGACATCGCCGTCGACATAGAAGGGATCCGGCCCAAGTGGCTGCCACGCATTCTCTTGTAAGGCCGCAACAGTCACGAACGGCCCACTCTGCCCAACGATATCGAAGACGCCTACCACGTAAATGTCACCCCGATCACTGATGGTGAGCCGGCTGGCCGACGGTCCAATCGATGGACCAACTTGAGACCAATCACCCTTCGTAAACCGGAAAACAAACGCCGGTTCGCTGTTCGGCCCATCGACTAACGCATAGACTATATCCCCAAGAGCACGAAGAGACAGAACGTAGCCGTCAATCGGCAGCGGAGGCAGCGCTGCCCAGGCCACTCCATCCCACCGTGCGATTCCATGCGCGGACACTCCGCCGATTCGTTTGAACTCACCTGCGACATAGAGATAGTCGGCAGTCGCAGCCGCATTGTAGATCACACTGTTCCGCGTGCCACGTACAACATGCCAAGCGCCATCACGGAGCGTGGCGAGAGAAAAGCTGGCAACGTCAGCTGATTCCCGAAACAATCCGACAGCATAAGTCCGCTCCTTAAATTCGTGCACCTCAGCTACGAATAGGCCGGGCGCAGGCAATGGCTGCCAGTCTACCCCGTCCCAGCGAGCGATGCCTGGCGCGGTTACGCCGCCAATGAATCGAAAAGCTCCCGTTGCATAGAGGGCACCTCCGGCTGTCGTTAGGCCTGTCACATAGAAATCGTTGTATGCTCCGATGAAGCCCTCCTCCAGACACATTCCTTCCGAAGCTCGTACCTGTTCATTCGACCAGCCCTCGGCGACCACGAACGTCAAACCAAGGAACATCACTACGGCGCGCGCTATGTGATCGCGGCTACTCGACTGCAAAAGCCCCACGAGGAAAACTTTCAACGCAGCGAACACAACAACGAAGTTACCCCTCCGAGACATCAAAGTTTTTGCTTTCCCCAAGCTTCGCTTCATTCTGCCCGCGACGGCCGCGAACAATACACAACCATGAGCGCGGCTAGTATACCGACCACGAGCTGCAAGCGACGATGTTCGAACGCCCCATGATAGCAACTTTCGGGGTCGACGCGCACCCAAGACACGCCGCTGTCGTCGAGAACCGTCGATGCTGAGACGAGCTCAAGATCGTCAGGTCCGGACCCGTGCAACGCCACGACGGCGGTCTCCCCAGAATCAAGCAGTACCTGGACTAACAAGGTATTGTCGCGTACCGCGTACGCCTGGATCTGCTTGATACGTAACAACGTGCCATTCACCAGTCGCTCATCGTTGCCGTATACGACCCAGACGTCGTCCGGATCGGCGATGTATACGACGCCGCTCAGGCGATCGATTTTAAGGTCATGCGGCAGCGTAAAGCGGAACCAGCTATCGCCACACCGCATAGCCTTGACCTCGTGCACAACAGCCGCAGCTAATAGTACGCTCGCTGCAATCGCCGCCGCTAGTCTGATTATCACCGCGTAGCGACGCCTCAGAAACTTGGCACTGATGCAGGTTGCGGGAAACTCACGGTCCATGTGAACGGCCTGAACGGGTAAACCTGTCCTCCCGGCAATTCGTTCAACGGCCCGGGCCCGTCAGCGTCGCCCCGAATGTCCCACATGCCATCTCCAGCGCCGCCGGTTAGCCTGGCCGTGCACGAGGAATCACTGCAGGCGGCGATCCATGACACTGGGGTTCTGCCCATAAACGAGAATCTGCCTGAATACGTGAGGTCGATGGTCCGACGACCGAACGCGAAATACTTGGCCGTACCATCGCGCATGTGCTGGAGTTGGTCCTGTACTTCGGGCGCGTTCATAATAGCGCTCCGGGTTTCCGGACCGAGGTCCGCCGCGGGCACACCCCCTTTGAAGTAATGGTAGAAAGCCGTGAAATTGTCATCCACCGTCGGTATTGCACCGTCGTTCCATTCGCCGCCCGCGTGCACATTGTTTTCTTTAGCCCACTGCCTCGCTCTCCGGTCCTGTCCAGCTTCTGTCATTCCTTGAGCCATCTCGTAAATTCCCGCAGCAACCGCTAAAGCGCCAGCGATACCCGCGCCAATGTTGCCATTGCGTATGCTCTGAACCGCACCGTACGCGCCAAGCCCGTACGTAGACGCCTTCAGCGCGTTGACTGCGAAGCTTCCGGCAAGTGATTTACTTGCGCTCAACATTTGTCCTTGAGCACCGACGTATGCCAGTGCCACCGTAATTGCTCCGCCGACCAGCGCTGCGCCGAGATCACCGCCACCCAACGCTGCCGACAGAATCTGAGTGCCAGCGGTAAAGTAGCCGATAATCGCCATCGCCGCGAGGAACGCTGCTGTAATGCCTTCGGCGCCAGTCGGGTCGACAATTCCAACCGGATTGTTGCCGGCATACGTATACGGTGAAGCGTATTGAAAAGCGGGGTCGAAAGTCAGAAATGTACCGACCTCTGCATCATAATGCCGCGCCCCCATGTACAAGAGCTCCGCGTCGCTATCGTAAACGTGGCCGGAAAACGTACGACGGGACTCGGGCGGCTCACCATCCGCCCACCGGATCTGCCCGAACACGCGATAGCGAATGCGTTCATCGATCGTGCCGGCCGCGCCCCCGATCCCGCGAGTGACAACCTGCGTAGAGCCGACATGATCGCTGTGATGAAAATACTGCGACGGTGTAACCAGCGTCGCCCCGAATGCTTGGCCCAACCCAACCAGACCGGCGACGCGGTGTGGGACAACATTGCCGATTGGCAATACCATGAATATGATAAATCCAGCAGTCGCAGCGGCGACGCGCGAACCTCCTGGCGTTGCCACTACGACCAAAGATACGGAAAAGGCTGCAGCACCAACGACGAGCAACAATGCGACGACGCCTGCAGTGTCGGCCGCTGCTCGGGCTGCCCATCTTGCCAACTCCGGGTGACGCTTACTCGCTGTTGCCGTTGGCGAGGCTATACTGCTGGCCAGCAACCCACCATTCACGTTCGCAATGGCCTCATCGCGGGCAACAATACGACCGGCAATTGAGAAGTGCCGAACGAGCTTCGTGGAACTCAGCGCCAGCATGCCTCCGTCGAAGTAGTGCGTGGTACCATCCAAATCCTTGTGAACTACTCGTTTTCCGCTCTCATCGTAGACGCTGGCGCTAAGCGATCCGCCGTTACCATCCGGCACATTGGCAAGCTTGCCAAAACCATCGTAGCGGTACTGTTGCGTCCCCTTTTTCTTCCTCGCCCCATCGTCCTGGTATTCAAACGTAGCTGTCGCAGTTGGCGCATTCGGCATTACGGTTTCGATGCGCGTCAAACGATGAGGATGCCTGAAGCTACCCGGTATCGATTCGTAGAAATAGGTCTTTTCGACCTCCACATTCGGCAGAGCCGGGTGCGAGTGCTTGTGCAGAGCTATATTGCCGAAATCGTCGTACTCATACTTGTCGTAGTCATTTGCGACGTATTGTGCCTCCTTCACGCGCCCAATCGCGTCGTAATAAACAGTAAAGGAATTACTGCTATCGGCAGGCACCGGGCTGTCATTGAGATCCGCAACTTCGCGGATGCGCCCAGCAGTGTCATAGTCGACGTACAATAGCGCCTGGCGGTCATAGCTCGAATCATACGCGGTGCCACACTCCGGATTAGTTGCCCGGGTCGTCGTCTGCCGACACAGAAGGCGAAGATTCGCAGACGGCAGGTCGTACGTCGCATAGTCGTGAACGCCGTTACTGTAGGACACATCGACGGCGTTGCCGTAGATGTCATATGAAATGCTATCAACCAGGGGAGACGTGCCGGCTGCTTCCTGCAGCTCTAAGGATACGGCTTGACCATACTTGTTCCATTCGGTCCGGACGACCTGGTATTCGAACGTCCCATCGGATCGTAGGGCGGGGTACTCACGCTCGACGACGCGTCCTTTCACGTCATAGCGGTAGACCACTTCCAGCTGTGAGTTTTTGTAATCACCAGAGATATACGACAGCTCGCTGCCGAGCTTCCCGTCACGCGTATATGTGAACGTTTTGGTTACAGTCGCACGTTTTCCTGAACTAGTCGACGTTGTCGTTATCCCTCGTGCGCGCCCCAGGGTGTGCTCGTCGTTTAGCACCGCGCCATAGACGTACTCCACGCCATTGCGCGACCCTTCACCTTTAGTAGTAGTCTTCAGAAGCCGGCCCGTGAAGAAATCGTAGTAGTGCCGCGTTGAGCTGTTGGGCCCGACGATCATCCGCACTCGTCCATCTGAATCATACTTATAGAGCTTTTCGCCATAGTCGGCCGTTGCGGGACCAGCATCGTAGTGACGCTCGCTCGTCACATTGCCACGTCCGTCGTAGGACGTTTCTGTCAAGAGCTGCCGATTGGCTGCGCTATCCGACTCATTTGGCACTATTGCCTGCTCCACAGCTCGGACTCGGTCGAGTGCGTCGTACGTGTAGTACGTACGGTTAACGCTCGCTCCGGAGCAATGACTAAAGTCTGGCCCTTGCGGTTCCCCTGAGCACGTCTCTCGAGAGATAGTACGACCCAGTGCGTCCGAAATCACAATTGTCGCAGAACCGGGTTCATCTGCAGAACCGGTTGCAGGATTGCCATCTAGAAGAGCAGTCAAGTTGGCGTCAAGTACGACAGACACACCGGGTTCCGTACTGATGTAGTCCACCATCGAGTTATCTGGTAGAACCTTTCGTTCCAGTCGTCCGTGTTCGTCATAAACGAAGCTAGCGCCCGGTGCGGTGGCAACGGGGGGAGTCCAAACATCCTCCAAAGCGTTTACTGCGGCCGGTAGAAACTCCTTCACGACGTTGCCTAAGCCGTCCAGAATCTGTCGCTTCGCCGCGATCACCTTCTCGTCGCCGTCCGCCTTTGTCAGCGCCTGCACACCGAGGATTCGCGCGGATCCGTCGTAAAAGACGTACTTGGGACTCTCGGCGTATGTCCCTGCGGCGGCAGTCCCCGTACCCGACCAGGCAACGTACTCAAAGCTCTCAACTCGGCCTGGTGTAGCGCCGCCAGCGGCGCCTCCCAGAGTCGGCGTTACGTACCGGACCAGCCGCTCCGGTGTCGCAGAAGTGAAGTTCGGTTGGGAGTTGGTCCAAGATTTGACGAAACGCCCAAACCCGTCGTACCGAGTTTGCACGATGTGTCCGTTCGCGTTTCGCGAGTAGATGAGCTGTCCAGTACCACTTTCGTAGTATGTGAAGGTAACCAGCCCAGCTGCGTCGATTGATTTCACCGGATACTGGTTCATGTCGGCGTCGTAGACGACAGTCGAAACGACGCCCATCGGCGAGGTCGTCGACACCAGATTCCCAAATGCGTCATCGTATGAGTATGCGGTGCCGCGGCACGACGTGCTGGAAGGCTTAGGGCAAGTCGTCGATGTCGCCACACGGCCAGCCTTCGCCGTCCCAGGCGTACCACCTATGTACGTGAAAGTTTGGGTGCTCAATCGAGAACCGCTACGAAGGTCACGTGTTTTGACAGAGAGCGGACGCGTTACTAGGTAGGTGCTAGGAAGAGTTCCGGTCTCAACTCGCCATGTGCTCGTGTCGTAAGTTGTTTCGGTCTCACCAACTTCGGCACTCGGCCCTGCGCCAGCGAGCACGGTTCGTTTGGTGATGTTTCCATAGTCATCATGCGCATACCGGATGGTCTTGCGCATGCTGTCAATGGCAATCGGATCATTGGTGTCGTCGCCCACTCGGTACGGAGTCGTCCTCGTTTCGCGCAATAGAATCGGGGCGATGCTGGAATCGCCATACTCGGATGGAGGGTGCAGTTCCAAGCATGACGCTTCGTCTTCATATGCCCAGCAACAATCGCCGCTATTTTCCTCCCAGCAATTCTCTTCAAGGCTCAAAAGGTAGTGATACGGACTACATATGCTTGACACATCCGTAGAAGCGTTTCCTTCAAACGCGCACGTATCCGACACCGCCCCAAACGACCACTGGCGCCGAACCAGACCCTTACGCCGGTCATCCTGGTAGTACTCCGTTAGCGTCGAACGGCCGCTTCCGGGTGTATCGGCCCGCTCGTTGATTTGAGTCGTCAAAGTATCGTCCGGCGTGCCTGTCACCGCGCGTACTGCCGCAAAGCCGCGGAATTCTCGGTCAGCACCGTCGTAGAAAGCACCGGCATAGCCGTATTTTGTAAAGGTCACGACATTAGACACCTCGTCTTCATGTCGGAGCTCCGTCACGACCCAATAAGGAAACGGAAACGCGCCACCATCGCTGGCGGCCATCGCGGTGACGTATTCCAAATGAGTGGATGCCCCCAGTCCATTCATCAAATTCGTCAGAACCGTCGGCTTCGTCTGACTAATTTTCGGGCTTGATGCGCCAGAATGGATCGCGGTTGGTGACGCCGGATTAAGCAAGACGGCCCA
>DASPNH010000232.1:0-7239 GCA_035626675.1 Binatia bacterium | reverse complement strand
GACACGCTGTCGAGTAGGGTCGGTCATAGAAAAGCCTTTTCGGGTTGGTTGGATTCGCTTGTGGTAAAGCCGTTCTACCAGTCCGAGAGGCTTTTCTCTTTCTACCTACCGGTGCGTTCATGAATTTTCCGGGTTAAGGGGACTGTCCCCTTTACTTGAGCTCGCGGTAGGAACGGCCGGGCTCGGCTTTGGTCGAGACGGGCAGCTGGCGCGCCTGCCAGCCGGCGCACGAAACCTGGCCGCCCGCGTCCATTTCGCCGCCGAAGCCGCCGCGCATGTCGACGACGCTGGTGTAGCCGGCCTCCGCCATCATCTGGGCCGCCCTGGCCGATCTTCCGCCGCTCTTGCAGCCGATGACCAGGCGGGAGTCGGGCGGGAAGGAGTTCTTCACCTCGACCAGAAAGCTCGCATTGGGCCTCAGGCCCTGGCCGGGGACCAGGTCCAGGAGCGGTATATTGAAGGCGCCCGTGGGGTGCCCCTGCTCGAACTCGCTCACCGATCGGACGTCCAGATAGGTCCAGCCCTCGTTCATGAGCCGGGCCGCCTCGTCGGGCTCCACACGCTTGATCGCCATGTTCGCGAAGCTAATCGCGGCCTGACCCGGTGGCAACATGGCCTGAGCGGGCTAGGATCGATGGGCCATGGGACGGGGAGAGTCCGCCTCGGCGGCGCAGCAGACGACCGACGTACGCCTGGACAAATGGCTGTGGGCGGCGCGCTTCTTCAAGTCCAGGTCGCTGGCCAGCGAAGCCGTGGCAGGCGGCCACGTGCACGTCGAAGGCTCACGTGCGAAGGCCGCCCGACCTGTACGGATAGGTGAGCAAATCGTCGTAACCACTGGCCGTTTCGAGCGTACCGTGATCGTGCGAGCGCTCTCCGACGTCCGCCGCGGCGCCCCGGAGGCTGCGCTTCTCTACGAGGAAACGGCCGAGAGTCGTGACAAGCGCGAGAAGCTCGCGGCCGAGCTCAAGGCCGAGAAGCTGGCCTTCCAGCCCGGCGCGGGTCGCCCCGGCAAGAGGGACCGGCGCGCCCTCCAACGGCTGCGAGGTCGCTAAGGACGCGAATTCTTTTGCCCGAGTGAGAATATTCAAGGGAGGAGGCCGTCAGAGGCCTTTGAGGAAACGGAAATGGCCGACACGACCACCAAGCTTTTCGAGCCCGATGCCCTCATGCCCGAGCAGTTCTTCGCCAACCTTGGCAGGGACGCGGGCGGCTCCAACGAGCGGGGCCTGATGCTGGCGATCCTTCGGGACGCCGTCGAGTGCTACCAGAAATATGCCCTCTCTCGCGACCCGCGCGGCCGCGACCTCCACGACGAGGCCGCCGAGTGGATCTTCTCGAGGGACCGCGAGTGGCCCTTCTCCTTCGAGAACATCTGCGACGTGCTCGGGGTCAGCGCCGGCTATATTCGCGCCGGGCTCGCGCCACTGCGCCAGGCCGGCGGCCGGCGCGTTCGCAAGGCCCCTCGCATCGTCGAGCTTCGCGACCGGCGTCTGAACGACGATGTCGAGCTGGATCCCGACGAGCAGGAGCCCTTGAGCAAAGCAGGCTGACCTTCGATCCGTTCTCGGCAGTGCCGCCGCAGGCGGCACACTCTCCTCCTGCCGAACCATGAGGGCGATGCAGCAACGCATCGCCCTCATGCTTTTGAAGCGAGGAACGCCCCCACTCCGGTTGCCGCCCGTAGCGTTCGCCGCTAGGTTGCCGCGCGATGAAAATCGGGGTGCCTCAAGAAATCCGCGATGGCGAGCGCCGCGTCGCCCTCGTTCCTGACAGTATCAAGCGCCTGTCGGCCAAGGGCGTCGAGTTCCTGGTCGAATCGGACGCTGGCGCTGCGGCCGGCTTCCTCGACGAGGCCTATCAGGCCGCCGGCGCCCGCATCGTCCACACGCGGGTGGCCCTGTTCTCCGAAGCCGACGCCATCGTCCAGGTAAACGTCCCGACCGCCGAAACGGTGGCGGGCCTCAAGAACGGCTCGGCGCTGGTCAGCCTGCTCTTCCCTCTGGTCCAACACGAGCTGGTCAAGAGCCTGCGCGACAAGAACGTCACCGCCATCGCCCTCGACCGCATTCCGCGCACTACGCTGGCGCAGGCGATGGACGTGCTGAGCTCGCAGGCCACGGTGGCCGGCTACCGCTCGGTCATCGTGGCTTCGCAGTATCTTCCCAAGCTGTTCCCGCTTCTGATGACGGCGGCCGGTCGCGTCGATCCTGCCCGCGTCGTCATTCTTGGCGCCGGCGTTGCCGGCCTCATGGCCATCGGCATCGCGCGCCGCCTCGGCGCGGTCGTCGAGGCCTACGACGTGCGCGCCGTAGTCAAGGAACAGGTCGAGAGCCTGGGGGCCAGCTTCATCGACGTCGGCGTGCAGGCTGATGCGCAGACCGCCGGCGGCTATGCCAAGGAAGTCGGCGAGGATTTCCAGCGCCGCGCCAACGAGGTCATCGCCACGCATCTCGAGAAGGCCGACGTCTGCATCACCACCGCGCTGATTCCGGGCCGTCCGGCGCCGCGCCTCGTCACCGCCGACATGGCCCGTCGCATGAAAGCGGGCTCGGTGATCGTCGACCTCGCCGCCGAGCAGGGCGGCAATTGCGAGCTGACCAAGCCCGGGCAGGTCGTGGACGAGAACGGCGTGACGATCCTGGGTCCGACCAATCTGCCGAGCGATGCAGCCAAGGACGCCAGCTCGATGTTCTCGCGCAACGTCGAGAAGCTGCTGCTGTACATGCTCAAGGACGGCAATCTCCAGTACGACTTCGAAAAGGAGATCGTCCGCGGATGCGTGGTCACGCACGAAGGCCGCATCGCCGACACGCAGGTCGCCGAGGCCGTCGGCGCGTAGGCGCGCGCATCGCGGCCAGGGTTTCAAGGAGCACACATGACGCCTGAGATGTTCTTCGGACTGTACGTCTTCGTCCTGGCCGCTTTCGTCGGCTACGGCGTGATCAGCGGTGTTCCGCCGCTGCTGCACACGCCGCTCATGGCCTTCACCAACGCCATCTCCGGGATTTCGCTGGTGGGGTCGCTGGTAGCGGCAGGCGCGCAGTACAACAGCTTCAGCACCGTCCTCGGCTTCGTCGCGGTGCTGGCGGCCACCATCAACGTGGTCGGCGGGTTCCTGATCACCGACCGCATGCTGAAGATGTTCCGCAAGCGCGGCGGAGGTCGGGCGTGAGCGGTCTGGCCGAATTCCTCTACTTCCTCGCCTCGGTCCTGTTCATCCTCGGTCTACGGGGGCTGACCAGCGCCGAAACCGCTCGTCGCGGCGTGTGGCTGGCCGAGGCCGGCATGGCGGCGGCCGTTCTCGGGACGCTGATGCATCCCGACATCGTCACCTACAAGTGGATCATCATCTCGGGCGGCATCGGCAGCGCCGTCGGCATCGCGATGTCGGCGCTGATCCCTATGACCAAGATGCCCGAGCGGATCGCGCTCAGTCACGCCTTCGGCGGTCTTGCCGCCGCATTGGTCGGGGTCTCCGAGTACTACCATCACACGCATCAGCTCGGGCACGAGCTGCCCCGCATCACGATGGGCGCGCTCGGCTTCGAGGTGCTGTTCGGCGGCCTGACCTTTACAGGCAGCCTGATGGCGTTCGGCAAGCTGCAGGGCGTGATTCCCGGCCGCAACATCACCTACCCGTACCAGAACGAGTCCAACATCGCGCTGTTCGTCACCGCCGTGCTCATGCTCATCGGCATGATCATGTGGCCTGCGCTGTCGTGGCTCCTCTACCCGATGCTCTTCATCGCCTTCGGCGTCGGCGTGCTGCTGGTGATCCCGATCGGCGGCGCCGACATGCCGGTGGTGATCTCGCTGCTGAACTCGTATGCCGGCCTGGCCGCGGCGGCCACGGGCTTTGCGCTCGGCAACAACGTGCTCATCATCGCGGGCGCGCTCGACGGCGCTTCGGGCTTCATCCTGTCGATCGTGATGAGCCGGGCGATGAACCGCTCCTTCACCAACGTGCTCTTCGGAGCATTCGGCAAAGTCGACGAAGCCGCGGTGGCCGTCTCCTCCTCCGGCGCCGAGGTACGCGAGGCCAGCGTCGGAGACGCCGCGATGCTTCTCAGCAGCGGCTCCAAGGTCATCGTTTGCCCCGGTTACGGGATGGCGGTGGCGCAGGCCCAGCACGCGATGCGCGAGCTGGCCGACATCCTGGAAAAGGAAGGCGTGGAGGTGAAGTACGCCATTCACCCGGTCGCCGGCCGTATGCCGGGCCACATGAACGTGCTGCTGGCGGAGGCCAACGTGCCCTACGATGCGCTCAAGGAGCTCGAGGAGATCAACGACGAGTTCGCCGAAGCGGACGTGGCACTGGTCGTGGGCGCCAACGACGTCGTCAATCCGGCGGCAAAGACCAACACCGGCAGTCCGATCTACGGCATGCCGATCCTGAACGCCGATCTGGCCAAGGCCTGCATCGTCCTGAAACGATCCATGAACCCCGGCTTCGCCGGCATCGAGAACGATCTCTTCACCATGCCGAACACCGTGCTCGTCTTCGGCGACGCCAAGGATACGCTCGAGAAGATCGGCCAGGCGCTGGCGTAAGAGGAGAAAGAGGGGAGCCACGTTTTCGCTGCCGAAAAAGTGGCTCCCCTCTTCTCAAAAATGAACAGCGCGGGCCCGGCGACGAACCCGCGCTGTTCCCCCGTAGATATCACTGAGCAGGCCCTCGCGAGTGGCGTGCCCAGTGAAATCCTGGGGGCTGCTGAGCCGCGTCGTTACTGACGCTGCCGATTGCGTGATCCGAGGGTGCCGGTCGTGCCCGAACCGGCGATGTCCGTGCCGGACTTCTCCGGGCTGGTACCAGTCTTTCCGATACCGCCCTGCTGCTGGCGAAACGTGCTGCCCGGCTGCTGCGGAGCGCTGCCCATCGAGCCGGACTGCTGCGCACTGCCGGCCGATCCCGACTGCTGTTGCTGCCTGCTCATCGAGCCGCTCTGCTGGCTGCTCATCGAGCCCGACTGCTGCTGACTACTCATGGAGCGTGACGGCTGCTGCTGCCGGCCCATCATGCCGGCCTGCTGCTGTCTGCCCATCGTGCCAGACTGCTGCTGCTGCTGCCGGCTGGTCGTGCCGGTCTGGCCCGGCATGCGCGACCCCTGGCCCGTGCTCTGCGAGGCCTGCGCCGCATGCGACCTGCCCTCGCGCCGGTCCTCGGGCGTCTGGATCTCGCCGCGATACGCGCCGGTCTCCTCGCCGCGCGACTCGATGAACTCCTTGAAGCGTTCCAGGTTCTCGCGCGTGTTCCACGTCATCAGGCCAATGGCATCGCCGACGGCTTCGAGCGCGCCTTCGGGCTGATATTCCAGTTGCAGCGTCACGCGGCAGGTATCGTCCGAGAGCCTGTGGAACGTCACCACGCCGGCATTGTGTGCGCCTTCGGTGCTGGTCCACGCAATGCGCTTGTCCGGAATCTGTTCGGTGATCTTGGCCTTCCATTCCTTGTGCTTGCCGCCAATCTCGGCGCACCAGTGCAGGTTGGCGTCATCGAGCTGCTTGACGAACTCGACGCCCTGCATGAACTGCGGGAACTCCTCGAACTGCGTCCACTGGTTGTAGGCCGTGCGAACCGGCACGGCGATGTCGATGGTTTCTACGATACTGGAGGTGCTCGCCATGTCCTTGTCTCCTCTGGATCTTCTCGTCGGCGCACACGCACAGTGCGTAGCGCGCCGCATTCGATGACGAGGCTGGTGCCGATCACGGCGAGCGTCAACGCCGTTAGATCGTTTGATGCACAGCACGACTCGATAGCGGGCGACTGAGGCCGCAGGAGAGTGCCAAACATGACGCAGCCTCGCTACATCGCCGAAATATTCGCGACGTCCGTACGGTTGCGTAACTTGGGGGATACCCGACTGCCGGCCGTCGTTGCGCCCAGTGGGAGGCGCCGCGCCGGGTCGGATTCAGTTCAGGGATAGGAGCAGATCAGTTGCCCGGCCTCGGTACGTCGTGCGCGCGAGCCGCGACCTCCTCGTAGCAACCGTTGGCGTTGCTGCAGCATCCGCTGGCGATCGTGCACTCCTCGACGCGATACAAGTCCTCGCCGCGATGCAGCTCGTAGTACGCGAACACCTGCTGCGCACCGAGGCCGTTGTGTCCGGCCACCAGATCGCACGTGGAACGGAATCCGATGCCGCGGCCGTTGCCCATGATCGAAGCCGAATCGTTGTTGCAGCCGGTCGTGCGCGTGATCGGTCGCAGCAGGCGCCGCCCGACCATGCGAATGATCTCGGAGTTGCCGTCGGCGTTGTGCGGACCGTCGGGACCGCGCTTGGAAGGCAGCGAAGGATCGGCAGGCTCTCCGGTGGACTCGAAGATCACGACCGTGCTGCCGTCGCTGACCGAGGGACGGCGATGGCCGCCGCCCGGATCGCCGGTCACCTGCCGAAGCGCGCCCGTCAGGATCGCGAACTTGAAAATGTGGAAGCCGCTGGAGCCGTTGCTCCACAGGTCGGCGTTGCTGGCGAAGACCGTCGAGGGTCCGCCCGAGCTCACGCCCGTTCCCGAGACCCGCGGCTCGATGCTGAGACCGCCGAGGTTCCCGGGCTCCGAGACCAGATCGCGCGTCGCGCTGCCCTTGCGGTAGTCGTAGACGTTGGTGCCGGTGGCGCCGTCACCGAACTGATCGTAGTCGGACTGGTAGGAGATGTTGGCGCACTGGTTGGGAAAGAAGTAGCCGCCCGGGCTGCCGTTCTCACTGCGCGTGCCGAAGGGCCCGTCGCTGATCTGGGTGATGTGGAACTGGCTCAGCTCGTTGTCGTGGAAGTCGACGTAGAAGACTTCCAGGCTTCCGTCCTCGTTGGTGAATCCGCTAGCCGCACTTCCGGGAAACGAGCCGTCGTTGTCGTCGATGTCGCCGGTGGACTGGAAGACGATGCAGTCGGCCGTATCGGAGGGACGCGGGAGCTGGTTGACCACGGGCGCAGTGGTGTCGGTGATCTGCCGGAACTGGCTGTTGTCGAGACGCCAGATGAAGAGCTCCGGATTGGCGTCGGCATTGCCGACCGATGGATCGAGGTCGGCAGTGGAGATGAAGGCGATGATCGACGGCTTCTGCGTGCGAAAGTCGTCGGTGACCCGAGAGGCCTCGTAGCTCTCGAACAATCCCGAGGTGGTCACTCGCGTGCTCGACAGCGCGTCCCGGCTCCACAGGTAGACTTCGCGCCGGCCGATGTGCGCGGTGCCGGGGCCGTGAACGTCACCGTCGCTCGTGAAGGTGATGTACTC
>DASPNH010000231.1:0-3506 GCA_035626675.1 Binatia bacterium | reverse complement strand
GCGTCTAACAACGGGTTCACGCTGCGGCGCTTCGCGCCTTGCCCTCCGCGGCACGAGTTCATCGGTGGGGACGAAGAGAACGCCGGAGCCGAGTGCTGACTTGCCCATTGGAGTTCTCGAGCCGCTCCGGGACATGCGCTTCGCGCACGTCGTGAACCCTTGAACGTTATGCGCCATTGGTTCCGCTCGCTCTGAAGCGCCGTCAACGCGAAGCGTTGGCTTCTGATTCGAGCATGCTTATATTCGGTCTTTGTACGGTCGCCAGGCAGGAGGGAACGTGGCGGGCAAGACTGGAATCGAGTGGACCGACTCAACTTGGAATCCGGTAACGGGTTGTACCAAGGTCAGCGCTGGCTGCGACAACTGCTACGCGGCGACGTTGGCAAATCGGCTACTCCGTAGCCACTACACGGCCCGCCTACCGGTAATCCCATCCGAGCAGAACATCGCAGATCCGTTTGCAGTTCGCTTGTGGCCTGAACGCCTCTGCGAACCCTTGGAGGATCAAACTCCGCGCATGATTTTCGTCAACAGCATGAGTGACCTCTTTCATGCGGATGTGCCAGACGATTACATCCGGCAAGTCTTCGAGGTGATGCTGCGCGCCAACTGGCACACGTTTCAAGTGCTCACCAAACGGCCTGCTAGAGCGCTGCGGTTTTGGCGCAGGTATGCGAACTCTCTTAATGCAGACATTGTCCCAAAGCACATCTGGATCGGTACCTCTGTGGAGGACCAACGCGTAGTGTACCGGGTCGCTCAGCTAGTCCAAGTTCCTGCTGCTACCCGGTTCCTCTCATGTGAGCCGCTCATAGGTCCGCTCTCGCTCAATCTCAACGGCATCCACTGGGTCATTGTCGGTGGTGAAAGCGGCCCCGTTCGCCGGCCGATGCAGCTAGCAGGCTGCTGAAAAAGCTCGTGAGACTGCTGCCATTTTCTCTTGAAGCCATCCTTCGAGGGGATGGCAGCAGTAACGTGGCTGAATTTCCGGCTTCGATCGACCCTCGCCTGCCGCTGCAGGCCGTTGGCGGGTCGACTGGCTCATGCGGCGGCCTCGGCCAAGTTCCGGATGCGCACCAGGTCATAAACCGCCGCCGAGAAGGCGAAGATCCAGTCGACCAGACCTCGGCCGCGATACTTCAGCTTCCGCACGATCCCGACGGTCTTCTGCCAGCCGAAGTTCTCCTCCACGCATTTGCGGCGCTTCTGGCTCTCGGCATAACCCTCGTGCCGCGTCGTCCTTCCGTCGATCGCGCTGCGCGCGCGCTTGCGCGCCACATGGGGCGTGAAGCCCAGGGCACGGGCACCGTGGACGAAGGCCCGCTCATCGTATCCCTTGTCCGCTCCCACCGTGCGCCGGCGCCGGCGCGAGGGCAGCCGGGCGAGCATCTCCAAGGCACTTTCGCGTTCCGCCGTGCCGCTGGCGCACCGCACCTGCGTGTCCACGATCAGCCCATGCCGGTTGTCCATGAGCGCATTGGCGCTGTAGCAGAGCTTTGCCCCATCGCCACCTTTGCGCATGAGGCGGGCATCCGGATCCGTCGTCGACTGGTGTGTCTGGTTACTGCGCGTCTGACCGCTCCAGTCCGCATCCGGATTCCGGCCACCACCCCCACCCGCCGCCGGCGGACCGTCCTTCGGCTGGAAGCTCTTCTGGCTCGCCCAGGCCTCGAGCAGCGTGCCGTCGACCGTGAAATGCTCGTCACTCAGCAGCCGACGCCGCCGCGCCTCTTCCACGACTTCGGCCAGGAACTGCTGCGCGATCTCCCCTTCCATCAGCCGGTCGCGGTTCTGGCTGAATACGGTCGCGTGCCATACCGGCTGATCCATGCCCAGCCCGACGAACCATCGGAAGAGCAGGTTGTACTCGAGCTGCTCCATCAACATCCGCTCGCTCCGCACCGAGTACAGGACCTGGAGCAGAGAGGCCCGCAGCAACTGCTCCGGCGGCACACTCGGCCGGCCTATCTTCGAGTAGATCGCGTCGAACCGGGGTGAGAGCCTGCGCAGAATCGGCTCGACCATCGCCCTCATCGTCCGCAGCGGATGCTTCGGCGGAATCCGATCCTCGAGGTCGACGTAGCTGAACAGCGTCCCGTTCCGATCGTCGGCACCGCGCATCAAACGCTCCCGGGTGGCAGGTTGCATCATCTTACACATCAGCAACCTGCCTGTACATCCCGGAAGGCGACTTTTTCAGCAGCCTGCTAGACGGTCACACGGCTCGTCCTCTCCGTCGCGGCCACAGTCGATCGGGCGCCGGGGAACGCCGCGGTCAGCAGGAGCCAGAGCGCGAAGAGCAGGAACATCGGGAAGAGGAAGCCGAGCCCCGCGTCCGGGAAGAGCGTGTTGAGCGCCGGCGCGAAGCCGTAGGCCAGAGCCCCGATCGCGCCGAGCGGCGCGAGTGCGCGGCGGCCGAGCGCGCCGGCCGCGGCGGCGACGATGATGAAGCCGGGTACGGTAACGCCGAAGATCGGATAGGCGATGGAGACCAGCGCGAGGTGCGCGTCGAGGATCGGAGTCGCACGACCGGCCATCGCGTTCGCGTGGTCGACGGCGGCCGCCGTGTGCAGCACCATCTCGATCGTCTCGATCGCCACGCCGGCAAGGCCCAGCCGCGTCCAGAGTCGCACGCGCGGGTCCAGCTCCCGGCCGCGCAGGAAGTCGACGAGCAGCCAGGTGAAGAGGGCGAGGCCGGCGAGGACCGCGAGGTGCGAAGGCACCCACTTCGGGTCTCCGATCATCTGGTGGAGGTTGCCGTCCCGCGGGTGAGCGGCGCCTCCGGCGATGCACAGCACGCCGGCGATCGCCAGCCCGATCCGCCATGTTCCGAATCGCATACGAACCTTCCTCCGGTGAGAGAACGGCCGGAAGGTACGCGACACCGCGGGGCCCGCCTTGTACGCGGCGGACATCCTGCGGGCGGTCAGCGGGGGCTGAAGAGCACGTCCGGCATGCGGGAGGAGAAGCGCCTGTACTCCTGCGGCGTCATCCCCGCGTACTGCCGGAACTCGCGGCAGAAGTGCGGCTGGTCGAAGTAGCCCGCCCGGTGCGCGACGGTGGTGAGGCGCGGCTCGGCGTGCATCAGCCGCAGCGCGTTGGTGAAGCGCAGCAGCCGGCCATACGCGGCGGGGCCGAGGCCGACGCGATCCTCGAAGATCCGCCGCGCCTGGCGGCCGGACACGCACAGCTCGCGCGCGATCGCATCGAAGTCGGGCGCGGCGGGGCTGGAGCGCAGCCGCTCGCGGGCCCGGTGGAGCGCGGCTGTGCGCACGTGCGGCCGGCGCAGCCCCGCCAGCCAGCTCAGCAGGATGTCGCGTTGTTCGGCGAAGGACGCGGCGTCGCCCAGCCGCTCCCGCACCCGCTCGGCATCCGGGAAGATATCCGCCGCCTCGACCCATGCTGCGGTCAGCAGACCGGTCGGCAGCGGCAGGAACTCGGCGCAGCTCTCCGGACGGAGGCTCACGCCGACCAGGTGCAGTCGCCCGAGCGGCGTCGCGCGGATC
>DASPNH010000230.1:0-32232 GCA_035626675.1 Binatia bacterium | reverse complement strand
GCATCCAGGATCGACCGCTGGCTGACCTCTCCGACGATCTCCAGCGTCACCTCGCCGTCCACGCGCGCGAGCTTGCGAAGATGCGGGGGCAGCGTCACGCGGATCATGGCAGCGTCTGGACCTCGACCGAAAGCACCGCAGGCAGATCACGAACGATGGGTGCCCAGCTGTCTCCGCCATCGGGCGAGCCGTAGACCTGACCGCCGGTGGTGCCGAAGTAGATTCCGCACTGGTCGAGCGAGTCCACGGCCATCGCATCGCGCAGTACGTTCACGTAGCAGTCCTGCTGCGGCAGCCCCCGGGTCAGCGCCTCCCACTCGTTGCCGCCGGTGCGGCTGCGATAGACGCGCAGCTTGCCGTCGGGCGGATAGTGCTCGGAGTCGCTCTTGATCGGCACCACGTAGATGGTCTCGGGCTCGTGCGCGTGGATGTCGATCGGGAAGCCGAAATCCGAAGGCAGGTTGCCACTGACCTCGCGCCAGGAATCACCGCCATCGTCGCTGCGCATCACGTCCCAGTGCTTCTGCATGAACAGCACGCTCGGACGCGAAGGATGCATGGCGACGTGATGCACGCAGTGGCCGACCTCGGCCTTGGGATCGGGAATGCCTTCAGAGACCAGGCCGCTGTTGATGGGCTTCCAGCTCTCGCCGCCGTCGTCGGTGCGAAAGGCGCCTGCCGAGGAGATCGCGATGTACATGCGCGAGCGGTTGATCGGATCCAGGATGATCGTGTGCAGGCACATGCCGCCGGCGCCCGGCTGCCAGTGCGGTCCCGAGCCGTGCTTGCGAAGCCCGGACATCTCGCTCCAGCTGGCGCCGCCGTCCGTGCTGCGGAAAAGCGCGGCATCCTCGACACCCGCATAGACGATGTCGGGATCGGACAGCGATGGCTCGATGTGCCAGACACGAGCGAACTCCCACGGATGCGGAGTGCCGTCGTACCACTGATGCGTGCCGGGCACGCCGTCGTACTTGAACTCGTTGCCGGCCGGCTCCCACGTCGCGCCGCCGTCATCGGAGCGCTGGATGACCTGCCCGAACCAGCTGCTGGTCTGCGACGCATAGATGCGCTGCGGATCGACCGGCGAACCCTTGACGTGAAAGATCTCCCAGCCGCCGAAGTGCGGGCCCGAGACGTCCCACTTCTGCCGCTTGCCGTCGGCGCTGAGGATGAAAGCACCCTTGCGCGTACCCACCAGGACCCGTACTGAGCTCATCAGGATCTCCTTTGCACCAGCTCGATGCGGTCACCGCCCATGCGGCCCGACCATGGTCGAGGCCGGCATCGTCGGATCGACACCCTTTGCGAAAAAACCTCCGGCTTGTCGACCGTGCAGATGACCACGCATCGCGTCCGGGGCATCAAGGGGCGTGGACCGCAGGCGTTCGGACGACGAGCCAGGAGAGGTGATCGGGCAGACCGCGCACGACGCCTCCGAGCGGGCGCGGCAGCGCATCGACGAGGTCTACCGCACCGAATCGCGCCGCGTTCTTGCAACCTTGATCCGGCTCATCGGCGACTTCGACCTTGCCGAGGAGGCTTTGCACGACGCCTTCATCGCCGCCGCCGAGCGTTGGCCGAGGGACGGCGAGCCGGACAATCCGCGCGCCTGGCTGGTCTCGACCGGCCGCTTCAAGGCCATCGACACCCTGCGAAGACGCGCCCGTTTCCAGGCCAACCTGGGCGAGCTCGCCGATCGCATCCACGCGCAGGCACAGGACGCACCCTCGCACGATGACGGGCTCGAGCTCGAAGACGATCGCCTGCGACTGGTTTTCACGTGCTGCCACCCTGCCCTTGCACCCGCGGCCCAAGTCGCGCTGACGCTGCGTGAGGTTTGCGGACTGACCACCGAGGAGATCGCGCGGGCCTTCCTGAGCGCCGCGCCCACCGTCGCGCAGCGCATCGTGCGCGCCAAGGCCAAGATCCGCGACGCTCGCATTCCCTACAAGGTGCCTTCGCGCGAGGAGCTGCCCGACCGCCTCGATGCCGTGCTGCAGGTCATCTACCTGGTCTTCAACGAAGGCTATTCCGCATCCTCCGGCGAATCGCTGACGCGCCCCGATCTGTCGGCCGAAGCGATCCGGCTGTGCCGGCTGCTGCTCGAGCTGCTGCCGGAGCCGGAGGCGATGGGACTTCTTGCCCTGATGCTTCTGCACGAGTCGCGCCGCAGCGCCCGCAGCACCGCCGATGGCGAGGTCATCCTGCTCGCCGATCAGGACCGTTCGCTATGGAACCGCGCACAGATCGAGGAAGGCCTGGCACTCGCGGGTCGCGCCATGGCCGCGCCCGAAGTGGGAGCCTACGCGCTGCAGGCAGGAATTGCCGCAGAGCACGCGCGCGCGCCGGCGGCGGAGCGGACCGACTGGCAGCGCATCGTGGCGCTCTACGACCTGCTTGCCCGGGCGGCGGCCTCGCCCGTGGTCGAGCTCAACCATGCCGTGGCCATCGCGATGCGCGACGGCCCGGAGGCCGGCATCGCCAGGATCGACCCGATCCTGGCCCGCGGTGAGCTGCTCGACTACCAGTTCGCGCACGCTGCGCGGGCCGACCTGTGCCGCCGGGTCGATCGCATGGAAGAAGCACGCGACGGCTACCGCCGCGCGCTCGAACTGGCACGCCAGGAGCCGGAACGCCGCTTCCTGCTGCGCCGCCTGCAAGAAAGCGGCGGCTGAGCCGCGGCGCATAGGAGAAGTTGCATGCCCCGCTACGTCGATGGTTTCGTCCTGCCCATGCCGAAGAAGAACGTGCCGGCCTATCGCCGCATGGCGCGCAAGGCAGGCAAGATCTGGCTCCAGCATGGTGCGGTGCAGTACATGGAATGCGCCGGCGACGATCTGGACGTGCAGGGTTTGGTGCCCTTCGGTCGTCTTGCAAAGATCAAACCAGGCGAGACGGTCGTATTCGCATTCATCGTCTTCAAGTCGCGAGCGCACCGCGACCGCGTCAATGCCAAAGTGATGAAGGATCCGCGCATGACGCCGCCGGACATGAAGACGATGCCCTTCGACTTCCGGCGCATGGCGTACGGCGGGTTCGGCGCCCTCGTCGATCTTTGAGGCCCGCCGCACTCTGGCCTGACCTTTTCGGCTGAGGTAGCTTCCGGGAATGGAACAGCGATCGATTCGGCCTGCGGTGTGGATCGGTGTCGTCTCCGGTCTGGCCGCGCTGGCTCTGGTGCTGGCACTGATGCAACGAGACCGCGCACCCGGCGACCAGGCGACACGCGCCGGCTACTCTTCTGAATCCGTAGCGAGCGTGCCCGCCGCGACGCCCCAGCGCCCAGGGCCTCGACTTTCCGCTCCCTCCAGCGCGGGCAGATCCGCACAGCAACAGGCGACTGCTTCGCAGGACCCGGTTCCCTACATCGAAGGCTGGCTCTACGGCGACCTCGATCTTCGCGAGGTGCAGCTGGTGATGCCGGACAACCTGTACTGGCAGATTGGCTCGCCCACCAAGGACCCGGAAATCATCGAGGCTCGCGAGAAGGAGAAGGCGCGTCGCAACGAAGAGTACGGTCGCGTGATTTCCGGCGACGCCAGTCCCGAAGAGGTCGACGCCTACTTCGACTATCGCGAGCGCCTGTCCTCGGACTTCCTCGAGTTCGCCGAGTATTTGAAACGCCGCTTCGGGGACAAGCTCTCGGATCAGTTCAACGGCCTGCTCGATCTCTCGATCAAGCTGCATACCTCCAAGCTCGCCTCGCTGCCTTCGGAGCGCGCCAGTTCCCTGGAGCACTCGCGCGAGCGTGCAAGGATCCGTGAGGAATGGCAGCGCGAGCAGGCGGAGTTCGCGCAGGACTGAAGCGAGCGTCGAGGACGCCGAGGGCGTCACGTTCGCCACTGCGACCGACGGCCGGGCTGCGCGGCATTGCGATCCAGCGCTGCGGCGTACTGGATACGCCCTACAAAGGCCTGCAAGTCGTCGCGCCGTGTGGCGCGCTGCAGTGATTGGAAAGCCGCGCGGCCGGTGGCCGGCCCGGGCGTGATCGACGTCTAGCTTCCCGCCTTGACCGACGGCATCGTCCGGCAGAACGCCGCACCTTCGACGGCCCTTTCCCGCGCGGTGCGTCCCTCCTGGTCTTTCAACGTAGGATCGGCTCCGCGCTCGTAGAGCAGCCGCGCAACCTCTTCCTTGCCCTTGATGCAGGCACCGATCAGCGGCGTGTCGTCGAAGTTGTCACGCACGTCGATGTCGGCGCCCGCGGCCAGCAGTCTTTCCACCGTAGCCGGGTCGCCGCCCAGGGCTGCGTTGAAGAGCGGCGTCTGGCCTTGCCAGTCGCGGCGTTTCACGTCGGCGCCCTGTTCGATCAGCCACGAGACGATGGCGACGTCGCCGTGGCCCGCCGAGTAGGCCAATGGAGATCGGCCCTGATTGTCGGGCTCGTCCACACCCAGCCCGCGGTCTTTGAGGAAGCGAGCCATCTCCAGGTTTCGTCCGTCCATGACTGCCAGCAGCAGTGCCGTTCGGCCGAAGCTGTCCCTGGCATGGAGGTCGACGCCCTTGTCCAGGCACAGGCGCAGCATCTTCAGATCGCCGCGGCGCGCAGCGTCCAGATAGCGGTCGGCGAGTGTGAACGCGGTGGGAGCAAGGGGTTCGACCTTGGGAACCAGCGACCCTCCGAGCGGAGCCACGGGCGGCGGCGATGATGGCAGCGACGGCTGCAAGGCATCCGAAGGGCTGGCAGGTGTTGCGGCGGGCGACGCCGGCGCAGCACCATCGGGCGATGCTGGCTGCCCGTGCGAGTGCGCTGCGACGAAGAGCGCCGCTGCGACGACGGCCGCGACGCCGCACCGCACGATCGAGGAAGTCGTCATGATTCTAAGGAAGGAATCGAAAGGAGGTGGCAGGGGCCCCGCGGGAGGCCCCTGCCGATATCATCGTCAGAGCGCGGCGCTGACGAGCGTATTGAGGGTGGCCATGCCGGGGTCCTCGTTGTTGTAGTAGTTCTCGGTCTCCTTGATGCGGCTGCGCGTGCCGTTGATGACCCACTGGTCGAAGAAGGTCTCGAACGGCTTGAAAGTGCCCGTGCACTTCCAGCTCTGCCACGGCTCGAGGATGTACTCGTACCAGTACTTCTTGCGAATCGACGAGCACGCATGGCTGCCGACGAACGTGATGATCGCCGAGCAGTGGCTGTCGTTCAGCGGGCGATGCCACGGGATGTGGTAGCTGAAGTTGGCATACAGATTCATCGTGTTGACCAGATTGTTCATGTCGGCGCGCCAGTTGGCCAGAACGCCGGCCTGGGTGATGCCCGGGTAGAACCTCTCGTAGGAGAAGCGCGAGAAGTTGTAGTCGCTCATGTAGCCGGTGTAGGCGTGCTGGTCGGTGGGGAACTCGGTAGCGATCGCGCGTGTGGCGGTGCCGACGTCGCTAGGCGTGAAACTGGCCGGGAACGTCGGATAGACCGACGCCAGGTTCCACGACACCTCGATCTTGCGATGCAGCAGCCAGCTCTTGTACGTCGAGTTCGGCGCCGGGAAGAGCGGGCCCGAATCGTTCAGTGAGTAGCCCTTGACGGTCGGACGAAGCGTGCGGCGCATGACGAAGTACTGCGTCGCCGTGCCCACGCCGCCGGCGCTGAAGCCGGTCACCAGCAGCTTGCCGATGCTGGGGAAGCGGCCGCGCAGGAAATTGGCCGCCGCCACCGTGTTATTGTAGCCGGCGTGACGCCAGACCAGAGGCGGGTTGGCGCCGGTCTGATCCACGTAGGTCGCCGTGGAATTGCCGGTATGCACGTCGCCGGTGCAGTAGGGCATGTAGACCATGTCCCAGCCGTTGGTGGCGATGTTGCGCTTGGAGCGGAACGGCAGTCCGGGATCGGCGCCGTTGACGATCGGCGACACGTAGCGCGGCGCCATGCCGTCGATGTAGTTGTCGGGCAGCCCATTGGCGTTGGAGGCGCCGAGCACGCCGGCGCGGCCGCTGCAGGTGTCATAGTCCCAGCAGGCACCGCCGCCCTCGAACATGACCACCATGTTGTTGGAGGTCGGAGAGTCGTAATACCAGAACTTGTACTGCGAGCCGTTGCCGCAGACGGTTCCGGGGAGCGCGACGCGCTGCCAGTTGTAGCTGTTGCCGCCGTTGACGACGAGGTCTACGACGAGTTCCATTTGGGCCAGCGCGGTGCTGGCAGGCAGGACGGCGGCAGCCGCCAGAGCGAGAACGGCGGCGTGCAACCTCGATCGGTCCTTTTGCATGGTCGGGTACCCTCCTCTTTTCGAATCGAACCCCTGGGACGTAACGGAATGCTCCCCTGAAATGATCGGGCGAGTACCCTCTGTTATGCCGCCGTCGGCCGTAGAACAAGACATGCTACGTGCACGGGATGCATGGCGCGATGCGTTAGGTGCGAGTGCGAAAGCCGTCACTGACGACGTACGTGTAAGTAACGTATGTGACCGGAGTTCATACGCGCAGCGCCAACAGCGGGGAACCGCTTGCGACGCGCGCGACCAGAACGAAAACGGCCCGCTCCCCTTTCGGGAAGCGGGCCGCGCTTTCGCTGCAAATTGCAGTGGATCGCTATTGTGCCTTACAGGGCTGCCCGCCGCACACGTCGACGACCGCACCGCCGGTCTTGAGGAACTCCGACTTCTGGATGCGCGCATCGGGATCGCTGCGCGGACAGGAGTGAGGATCTCCCGAGTCGTCGCTGACGCACGCTTCCAGATCCGCGTACTCCGGATCCGAGGGCGAGATCTCCTCGGGCGGAACGTTGCCGATAGGAGGTGCGGGATTGCCGCTGTCCCAGATCACCACGGCCGAGCCGTCGAACGGGTAGGCCGGGATCGGCGTGACGTCATAGTAGGGCGTCACATCCGGCAGCGGCTTGAGAGGGTCCACCACGGGCGTGTGGATGTTGGCGCCGTTGCTGCGGGCCGCCACCTCGATGGTGACCGGCGCGACCTGATGATCGCCGAAGGCGACCTGGTACAGGATCTTCTTGGCCGGCGTGTTCGGGTAGGTGTCCGCCAGCGTGTGCGTAACGTGGCCGCTGGGGTCGATGCGATCCCAGATGACCTGCGCGGCCGACAGCAGCAGGTTGCGGTCGGTCGAGCTGGGGTAGGCGTCCTGCTGCAGGTCGTCGAAGATGATGAAGTCGACGCTGCGGTGCAGGAGCGTGCTGTAGTTGATGCCGGGCACGCCGAGCGAGAAGCGCGTGGCGTCCTGCGAGAACGCCGCCAGCACGCCGCCGAGGATGCCGCCCTGGCTGTTGCCGTCGTAGAACAGCTCGCTGGTGTCGATCATCGACTGCCCGCCCACCTGGAACGCCGTGTGGCTGGAGAAGCCGTTGGCGTGGATCAGCAGCCGCCCAAGGTACATGAAGTTCAGAAGACCCTGGTGCTGGCGATCGATGAAGGTCGGGAAGTGCGTGAAGTTGCCGACCACCGAAATGGCGGTGTTGGCATCGTCGTCTGCAAAGCCGGTCCAGTCCGTCGCGCAGAACACGAAGTTGTGCTCGTTGGACATGCTGCGCACGTTGCCCGCCGTCACCTCGGTGTGGCTGCCGAGCAGGCCGTGTCCGTACAGCGACGGGCGCGCCGGCACCGCCGTGCCGGCGTTGTTGGCCGCATTCGGGACGATGCAGCGGAAGCTGGCCGTGTAGGTGCCGTCGCTGACGGGACGGCCGTTGCCGTCGACCTTCAGCGTCGAGCCGACCACGTTGTTCGTGTCCAGCAGCGCGTTGTTGATGTACAGCGGCACCTGGAAGGTGCCGTCGATGCGGCGGAAGACCTGGGCGTTCTCGCCCTCGGTCACCGTATTGACGGTGAACGACGGCGCTGCCGTGCCGAGCGCCGCGAACGAGTCGTCACGCATCGCCAGGAGCTTGCCTGCGGTGCTGTCTTCGCTCTGGGTGGTGAAGTCCCACGCCAGGTACAGGTCGTTGCGGGCAATGCCGGCATCGCCCAGCCTGGTGAACATCTCTTCCATGTGCGGGCGGCGAAGCTCGACGGGCAGCAGGTCCGTCGGCGTCGCGTCGCGGTAGATTGCAAAGCCGGAGCTGGGGCTCAGCACCGTCCCCGCGCTGTTCTTCATGTTGCGCATCGCCACGATGTAGCGATGCGAGTTCTTCAGGTTGCGCCCGACGCGGATGATGATCGGCTGATCGGCGGCAGTGGCGCCGCGCAGATCGCGCTCGACCCAGATCAGCTGCTTCTCTCCGCTCTCGGCGTCGATCAGCACGACCGGCGCATCGGCCTCGAGCGACTGCGCCATGTCGGTGATCGGCGCGGCGCCGGTCACGGCCAGATCGATGCTGGCGTCGTTCATGAGCAGCATCGGGCCGATGCTCCACCCGTCGGCCGCGTTCCACTTGGTCGTAATGACGTCCTTGTCCGAATCGTTGGCCGGCAGCGTGGTGCGGCCGAGCGCGACCTGACGTCCGCTGTCGCTGCCGGCGCCCGAGACCGTGTAGTAGTCGTTCGGAAAGGGGAAGGCGCAGCGATCGGTGTCGAGCGGGTCGCAGGGAGCGGCCACGGCCGAGGGGACCTGCTCGACGACACCGTCGATGAACGCGGTCGGCGTGACGCCGATGGCGGCGTTCAGATCGCACTTGTCGCCGATCTTGGCCTCGGCCTCGCCGGCGACCTCGTCGATCGCGGCGTTGGTCGTTGCGGTATCGCAGCTGGCGCCGACGCACTTTGCGTGAATTCCGAGCGCCGAAGTGAAGACCTTGGAGGCCTCCTTGAGCGCGCCCGAGATGCACTTCTTCTCATCGTCGTCGGCGGCGGCGTAGTTGTCGCCGCCAGCGCCGAAGGCGCGATCGACGAGGACTTTGCCCTGCACGAGACAGGTGTCGCCGAAGTGCGTGCCCAGATCGATGTAGGTGCTCGGGCCGTAGCCGGCCGCGATCACCTCGGCATTGGAAGCACACTTGGCCCGAATGATCTTGCCGGCTGTACCGGCGGTCTTGACCAGGCTCTCGTTGTTATCGAGGCAGGCCGCGCCGGTGGCCTTGAAGCATTTTGCATGAGTGGTGGCCGCCTTCTTGGCACACTTGGCCACGGACTTGGCAACGGCCTGGGCACAAACCACACCGGGCTCGGCCGCATGGGCCGGAGCCGAGACGAACACATACGCCGCCGCGAAGGCGGCAACGGACAAAGATTTCCCCATCGAATGGAACGCCATGAATCTCCCCTGATAACGGATTGGCGCAGCCCCCGCGGCCGCGCGCATTGACGTGACGGGCGAATATGCCCTGAAGCGCGCAGTTATTACCACAGACAAAGCCCCGTAATTACGCAGCTGGCATTGCGCCGACGCCCCTGTCCGGGCGAGGGAGCGGTGTGTACGCCATGACCACGACGGCCGCGCACCACGGCGTCGACAGCTTCCTGGTGCGCGTCGAGGCTCGGATCACCGCCAACACGCTGCCGCAGTTCATCATCGTGGGCCTTCCCGATGCCGCAGTGCGTGAAGGGGCCGAGCGAGTCCGTGCGGCAATCCGGGCATCGACTGATTCGTTCCCGAACGGCAGATGCGTGGTCAACCTGTCACCGGCATGGCGGCGCAAGGCCGGATCGGCCTTCGACCTGGCCATCGCGATGGCGATCCTGGCAGCGCAGGGGCTGTGCCCGCAGGATGCGGTCAAGCGGGCGGTCTTCATCGGCGAGCTCGGCCTGGACGGCAGCCTGCGGCCGGTCAGCGGCAGCCTTCCGGCCGCGATCGCGGCCGGGCGCAAGAAGCGCGAGCGAATGGTCGTTCCCTCCGGCAATGCGGCCGAGGCTTCGGTTGCAGGAAGCGTCGACATCCTGCCCGCGCGCGACCTTGCCGAGGCGCTGCGCCTGGCAAACGAGGGATACCGCGACTTGCCCGTGCGGACCGACCCGCGCCAGCTGCTGGACGGCGCGCGCGAGGAGGCCAGCGACCTCGACCTGGCGGACGTGCGCGGCCTTGCGATGCCGAGACTCGCCCTGGAGATCGCTGCTGCCGGCAATCACCCGATCCTGATGTGCGGTCCGCCCGGAGCCGGCAAGACGATGCTGGCGCGGCGCCTGCCCACGCTGCTCCCGCCGCTGACCGTGGCGGAGGCGATCGAGACGACGTCGGTCTACAGCGTGGCAGGAATGTCGGCCCATACGCCGCTGATCGTGCGGCGACCGTTCCGTGCGCCGCACCATACGACCTCGGGTGCAGGGCTGGTCGGTGGGGGATCTTCGCCATGCCCGGGAGAGATCAGCCTGTCGCACAACGGCGTCCTCTTTCTCGATGAGCTGCCCGAGTTCTCGCCACAGGTTCTCAATCAGCTTCGCGAACCGCTGGAAGACAAGCGCCTCACCATCAGCCGCGCCGGCGGGAAGGTGACCTTCCCCGCGCGGTTCCTGCTGGTGGCCGCGATGAACCCCTGCCCTTGCGGATACTGGCGCACCGGCGTGCGCGAGTGCCGCTGCAGCGACGGCGCCGTGATGCGGTATCGCGGGCGGCTTTCGGGGCCGCTGCTCGATCGCATCGATCTGCACGTGGACGTGCCGAGCGTCGATTTCACCGAACTGCGGCGTGGACCGCCGGGCGAAACGTCGATTGTAGTGCGCGAGCGTGTGCTCGCAGCTCAAGCGCACCGGGCCCGCACTGGCGTGCTGCCTCTGGCCGTGGGCGCGCAGGAGCGGCTTGAGGATGCTGCGCGCAAAATTCTGATCTCTGCCCGTGCGATTGAGCGCTGCGCGGCCGTGGCGCAGACAATCGCGCACTTGGCCCTGCATGACCACGTAGCGAAGGAAGATATCGCGCAGGCTGTGCAATTCAGGGCACGGAGCAGCGGCGCGCGGGACCCCTTATCCCCGGAGGTGCGCGGGTGATGCCGGGCCACCGAGAGCAGCTGCGAGAGTTTTTGTGGGGAGTCAGGAGCTACGCGAACGATCTACAAGCCAATTCCCACTACGGGCAAGCCCTGGGTCCTTGGTGCCCCAGACTCGAGCATTCCCCGCTGCGCCGCCATCACGGAGGGCAGCAGGAGAGGTCCACATCCTGACCTACAGCCCGCTTAAGGACGACCCCATCGGCGCCGACGTCGCAACCCGGTGTACGCCTACACCTCCACTTTTGTATTTGCCGAGATGCCGTAGACGCCGCCCCTGGTACCTACGAACAGTCGCAGTCTACCCGCAGATGGAAGCAGCGGAGAAGGCGCCCGGACTTCGGGCTTGTCATGTTGCGGGTCTACGACGACTCCAGGGAGTGCCTTGGGCGTCAATATCCGGTCCCGCCTGGGCTGTACCGCGGCCAGGCGAACCTCGCCGCTTTCACCGTCCATTGTATTCTGACTCAGAAGGTTCCCACCCAGATCCACCTGGTATGCGTACCCTCCGGAGCCGAAAAAGACCCGGCCCTCCTGACAGAGCACCGAAACGATGTTGCTGCCCCCCGGCAGTTTCAATTGCCAGGCCGTTTTCAGGTCGTCGAGTGAGAGGGCTATGCCGTGCGAATTCGTACCGACATAGAGATAGTTTCCATCAGTCGCCATCCGGACCTCATGATAGCCCAAACCGGAAAGAGAATTGGAAGCGTCCTCCGCGCCTTGCTTTCGATTCAGCTTATATACCCGGCCCATCGATCCGGCGTACAGAGAATCCCCACGAAGCAGCACCTCCACGAAACCAACGTGGAAAACCCCCACTTGTTTCGCCCAGATGGATTTCAAGGTCTTGGCATTGAGACACCAAACCCAACCGTTGCAGCCAGCATAAAGATAGGGGAATCCGGAGTCGCCAGAGGCAAACCGTACTTCAATGGACGACCACAACGAAGTGTCTTCGCTCAGCAGATTTTGTGCTTCTTCGGCGCCATGCTTGTCCAGTTTGTACACCCGTCCGTCTACTCCGGCGTAAAGGTGCGTTTCATCCACAGTATGTACAGTATGTACCGATACGGTACCCGCCATGCTACGAGCCAGGAACACCTCCCAGTTCTCGCCGAGATCGTCCGGATTGACACTGATCACGTGACCACGGATCCCAAGAAAGAGAGTGTTGTTTCCGGCTGCAAGACGGACTTCGTAACTTCCACGTCGGGGAAAGTGGTTTTGGGCCAAGACCGCGCCAGTCGCCTGATCCAACCGGTACACATATCCGTTCGATCCGGCGTGAAGGCGGCCATCACTGTCGGCCAGGACTGAGACGATTCCTTTGCCGCCGTTGGGCAGCTCCGACTCCCAGGTGGTGGTGAAACTGGCAGCTCTTTCGTAGCTTGACGCTAACGAATCGGGAAAGCGTGGGGAGCCGCATACGGGACCGGGTTTCGGCTCGCCCACATGGAACGCAGGCGTCCCGGCGTTGGTGAGACCGACGATGCAGCGCTGTGCTTGATCCTCGTCATTGGCGGCCAACCAGGGAGACCCCACGGCGTTCTCGTACATGTCACTGCGCATCAGGAGCAGGCCATGGCCGCTGACCTCCGCACCAATGCACTCCCACATGTGATCGCCATCGAATGGTCCGCCTGTTGAGTAGGATTTCGGATAGCCGATGCTGCGGTACGGACCAGCGACACATTGCGAGTTCACGGGGAGATACAGTTTCTGGTATTTCCGAAGCATATTGCCCCGGACGCAGACCAAGGCGACATCGTAGTGCCAGTCCAGTCGCTGCTCCTTGACGAGCTTCTCGTCCTTCAAATACTTCTGCCATTCATCCGGGATGAAAATCAGCGTCTCCCCGGCCGAATAAAACACGTCCAGTGAATCCGGATAGCACGGCCTGAACGCCATGTTGCGGGAGAATCTGCCGTTCTTCCGATCCCATACACACCGGGCATTTGTCAGAATGACATTGGAGGCGACGATTGCTCCGGTACCGCAGCGGTGTTCACCGTCCTGCTCATAGTAGAATCGGCCAATGGCGTTGTAGGGGTAGACGTGGACGTCGGGAACCTTGCGCCGGGCGAACGGCGGTTGGAATGACAAGCTGGAGCCCTCTAGTTTCCCGGACGTCCTCGCACGCACCGCATCCAGGTAGTGCTGCTCATCGGAAGATGGAATGAACTTCCAGGGGTCTGAAGAAGAGGTCTCCGTCAAGGAGTTGACGGTCGATGTGCCGTCGTAGTTAATCACGGCCAGGGAACGGAATTGGTGACTCTGCGGTGGAGGCAAGTCTAAAAGAGAGAGCGGCTTTGCAGCCCGCATTCGCTCCGGGGTCCAGAACTCCAGCACTTCCTCATCCAAGCGGTCGTTACTCTGGTCATCCATTTGGCGTACTCTCCTTCAATGTGACTCGCTTCCCGCCGGCCCCCGACGATCGCGGATCCCCTGCGTAGATCACCCGAGCAGTCTGCAACCGGCCTGCCTGCCGGGAGTCGCCGCGATCTCCGAGATGCACCATTCATGAGGAATCGCTGGGTAACGAAGCGCACGCGTCAATCCACCCAGGATCGACGGTGTTCCAGCGTACATCTTCTTCATGGGGCAAGGCAGACTTACGTCGTAGGGTACGTTCAGACCCGCCGACGAGGTCATGACACCGCCGGGGAAGAGCTGCCCGACGGCATGGCCGATGGTGCGGCATGGGGTCAGGGTGTTCTGGCGGCTGGACGTGTCGCTGCCCAGCGTGGAGACGTTCTCAGTGCCTCCAGCCCATGCCGTGTGTGCGACACCGATCAGAAGTAGGGCTGCCAGCAGAAGTCTTCGCATTGGAATTCCTCCTGAGACACGTGCGGCGTTCGCGTTTCGAAGCTGGCAGCCAACGTCCCCGGCAGGGTTGAGTCAACTCGTTGGCTGGATGCGACCCTACCGGCCTGGCAGCGCAGATCACGGCACGGCGCGGTCGATCTTGTCGAGTAGCCCCTGCGCCTCGGCGAAGTCGCGTTCGGTGGGGTCAGGTTCTACCTCGGTGAGCAATTCTTCGAACCGCAGCTAGCCTCTGGCTGTCCACGAAAGCGGCGGAATTCCAGTACGTCTTGTAGATGGCGATGGCCCAGGCGTCTTCACGAGGGTGATCGGTGCTGACGGCGCGCTCGGCGTTGAGGCACAAGTCAATTCTGCGACAACTGGCGTGCAGCGCGTGCCGGACGTCGCTGCCAATCCGGACGGCACAAGCATCATCGTTTGGGAAGATGAGGGCAACGGCGACAAGGCCGAGGTGAGCGCACAGTTGTACGCGGCCACAGGTTCTGCGATCGGACAGTATATCAACCTTGCCGCGGGCAGTGACGCCGATCCAGCCCTGCCCAAAGTCACCACACTACCAAACGGTCGGTTCCTAGTAGCCTCTGTGCTGGATAGACGCCCTGGGTTCTGCGGCTCGCCAGATCGCCGAGCCAATCCTAAAGACTAGATCGAGACGCCTTGATCTAGTCTTCGGATGACGCCGCGCGACCGTTCCATTGGCGGAGGCTTCCGTCGATACCGCTGACCATCACGTCGACACGTCGATGGTCCGCGGCATGATGTTCGAGAGCGCCGTGTTCCTCGAGCGGCACTTGGACGTCCGGCCGACGCGAACCGCCGAGCCTACTGCTCGAAGCAGTACAATCGACCGAAGTTGCCACCGCAGGGGAGGCTGCCCGCCGCGCTCCAGCCTGAGTCCTTGCGGCTTGAAGTCCCCGTCGAGCCCGATCCCGAATACCCCGCCCAATCCTGGCACGTCACGATCGGCGCCTTCTGGCCGTACCGCGAGGTGGCCGTCCATACGTTGGCAACGCTGAGAGCCGCATTCTCGTCGTACTGAATGGGATTGCTGATGGCGCCGTTGGTGGTGAGCTGCCCTTTGTTGGCGAACACGGTCTGGTCGAGCATGTTGACGTACACGTAATCGTTGATGCGGTCGATGGCGTTGACCGTGGTCGTCGACAGCCAGGCCACCCAGGTCCCGCCCAGTCCGGCACTCGAGGCTCGAGTGGCGCATTTCGCGTCGGCGCCGGCGAGTCCGCCGAGATTGCTGTCGTACGCGGTCGAGGTGACGAACACGCGGTATCCGTTGCAAACGTCGTTCCGACATTTGAGGTTTGCCAGGCAATCCCAGCCGCTGATGCAGGTGTCCCCGATGTCGCAATTGTCGCCGCAGGAATGGCCGCAATCGACGTCGGTTTCCTCACCGTTCAGGACCCCGTCCGTGCAGGTCGCCGCACAGGTTCCGAATCGACACAGACCGCCGACGCACTCTTCGTCGAAGTTGCACATCTTGGAGTACTCGCATGCTGGGCAACCGCCGCCGCAGTCGACGTCGGTCTCGACTCCGTTGTGAATTCCATCGGAACAATTCGGGAAGGAGGCAAGCCTGGCCTGCAGCTTCACCTGTCCCTTTTCGAGGTCCTGCTCGACCTGTTCCGGACCCGAAAACACTGCCGACCAGCAGCTCCCGTGGTCGTTGCGCAGTTGGACGGCGACCGGCTCGGCAAACGGCACGCTGATGGTGGGAAGGTTCGCACCCTTGCCGCCGACACCGATCTTGGTCTTGTCGTCATCGTCGAGCGGTGAGAGGAGCTTGATCGACTGGATACCGTCGGGAGCGCCCGTCTTGTCCTTGAGCGCCGGGCCCTTCGGCTTCGCTTCCCAGCACGACCCGTCACTGCAGTCGCCATCGGCGAACACGTCCATCACGCCCGCCAGGTTGCCGTCGTGGTAGATGCAGAGGGAGTAGGCGGTGGTGCTGGTGGGGTCGCCGAACTCGTCGAGCGAAGTCGACGCGCCCTTGCTCATCTTGAAAGACAGCGTGTCCTTTCGATCGTCGTTGGGTGATCGCGTGTAGGAGAAGCTCGCCACCAGGGACGACTTGCAGGTCCCGTCGGGAGTCGAAGGGCAATCTGCTGATGCCGGGGTTGCCGGCAGCCAGAAAGATGCGACAGCGAAGGCAAGAAGGATCGGTCGTAACACGGACATAGAGTTGTCTCCCTGTAAAGATGAATTCATCCCAATCCGCGGCCGGGCTCGTCTTTGCCGGGCCCGGCCGGGTGCGGCAGGCCGATTGCCGCAGTTCCGGAGTCGTCGGTCATCGCCGTCATACGCGCAGAATCGCGCAGCTCCTGGACGCCGATGAAGCCCGTCGAATGACCGCGATCACGTGCTCTGCGGGGCCGTGCACGACCCCGGGGCCGGCCGCATCGCCGCCCGTTACGTGCGCGACGAACGGCGACGTCGGCCCGAAGCGGCGCCAGTGCGGCCGTGGACGGCTCGACATGGCCAGGAATGTACGTGGGGCGATGCTGGAAAGTCGTAAAGAAAGGGTAAAGTTCGCTCGCGGACCGGTGCTTCGTCGCATCGCACGGGCTTGAGTCAGCCCGCGACGCAGGGCTAAGGCGTGCTCGTGCCGGTCGCCAGCCCTGTCAGTCCGCCCCGCGTCGATCTGGTTGCCGAATGCATCTGGCGTGACGGCGAGCGTTTCGAGCTGCCGCCAAAGGCCTTCAAGGTCCTTCGCTGCCTGATGGAGTGCCCCGAGCGCCTGGTGACCAAGGAGGAGCTCCTCGACGCCGTCTGGCCTGATACGCACGTCATCGACAAGGTCCTGAACATCGCCATCAGCGAGCTGCGCCAGGCTCTCGGCGACGACCCCAGGAACCCGCGCTTCATCGCCACGGTGCATCGCCGCGGCTTTCGCTGGATCGGACCGGCGACGGCGGCATCACCGGCCGAAGACGACGCGAACCTCTTCGTCGGTCGCGCCGGCGCCATCGCCGAGCTCGAGCGCCGCTACGGCCTCGCCGGCGAAGGACGGCGCCAGCTCGTCTTCGTGACCGGCGAACCGGGCATCGGCAAGACCACCCTGCTCGACCATTTCCTGCAACGACTCGCGGGCCCGCCGTCGGCGCAGACCCGGATCGCCCATGGCCAGTGCGTGGATCGCTACGGTGTGGGGGAGGTCTACCGCCCGCTGCTCGATGCCACCGAAGCGCTGGTCCGCAGCGGCGGCGCGGCGGTAGCATGGTCTGCGCAGCGCTGGAACGGTCCGACGACGCCGATCGGCGCGATGCCAGCGAAGTCCTCGCGACGCTCTGACGCCGGGCTAGCGCTAACCTGACAGCCCGGTGCAGCGCCGTTGGATTCGCCTGACACCTTTCGCTGGCCAGCCTGCGCCGTCCGCGCAGGAAGAACGTCGCGAGACGACGCTGCGATCGGCAAGCGCGCCGCCGCCGCATCTACGCAACATCGGCAGAGAACGTCGCGCGCACCGGGACGTGGTCGGAGGGTCGCGGCCATTCTCGCGTCTCGCGATCTTCGGCCACCTCGCGCAGATGCGCGGCAAGCGAACGCCGCGCAAAGACGTAGTCCAGGCGCATCCCGTAGTTGCGGCGCATCGCCCACGGCGTCATGGGGTACCAGGTGAAGCGGCCGCTTTCCTTCGTCGTCGTGCGCAGGCAATCGACCAGCCGGCGGCCGAGCACGTCGCGGAACGCCAGATCCTCCGGCCGCTTCGGATGGACGTCCGGCGACGTGATCATGGAGGCGGCGGCGTAGTCGCGCGCGTCGAAACATATGTTGAAGTCGCCAGCGAGCACGTCCGGTGAGCCTGCGCGGAAACGAGTGGCATGGTCGCGCCGCAGACTGGCAAGGAACTCGGCCTTGCCGATGGCCATGCGTGTGGGAACGTAGACCGTGTCGATCCACAGCCCGCCGATGCGGCACAACAGACGGCGCCCCGGCGCACGCTCCTCCACGAACGATTCCAGTCCGGGCACGGCCTCCTGGATCGGCAGCACGCTGGCGATGGCCACACCGGCATAGCCCCCGGCACCGGTTGCCGCGACGTGATAGCCGGCGCGCTCGAACGCCGCGTGAGGAAAACCGGCCGCGCCGATGCGCGTCTCCTGCAGGCAAAGAACCTGCGGCCGCCGCGCCTCCAGGTACCGCAGCACCAGCGGCAATCGGGCCGCAAGCGAGTTCACGTTCCAGGTTGCGAGCGTCAGCATCGATTCAAGGCCGGCCGTGATCGTCTCTGCGGCACGCCGGATGGACCGTAGCGACCGCAGGTCCCGTCGCCAGCTCGAGCACCTCCGGACACACCGAGGCAAAGCCGGCAGGCGCTGGGGCGTGTCCTCGCCGCGGCGACCGCGGTTGAGCGAGAATAGGCTCGTATCGCGAGTACGATGATGCCATAGCGACGGCATTCTCATGCACGGGTACCGATGACGGACAAGCTGCCTGATCCGCCGAGCCACGTTCCGCGCGCCGCCATCCGGCCGAAAGACGCAGCAACGCTGATCCTGGTTCGGCGCGACGGGCCGGTGCCGCGAATCCTCATGGGCCAGCGCTCGCGCGGTCACGTGTTCATGCCGGACAAATGGGTGTTCCCGGGAGGACGCGTCGATCCAGCCGACGTGCGAGCGCCCGCGGCAGCCGAGCTGGCACCGCTGGTCGAGCGACGGCTCGCCGAGGGTAACGTGCGGCGGCGCGCCCGGGCGTTCGCGCTCGCTGCGGTGCGTGAGACTTTCGAAGAGACGGGCCTGGTCGTGGGAGCAGCCGGCACGCTGCATGGTCGCGTCCCGGCTTCCTGGTCCGTCTATGCGTCGCATGGTGCGGCGCCCGACCTGTCGCGCTTTGCCTACGTCGCCCGAGCGATCACGCCTCCGCACCGTCCGCGCCGATTCGACGCACGCTTCTTCTACGCTCACGCCGAGGAAGTCCTTCTCGACGACAGGCCGCATGCGAGCGGCCAGGAGCTCCTGCACGTGGAATGGTTCGGGCTCGACGAGGCCGAAAAGCTCGACCTTCCCTCTGTCACCCGCTTCGTGATCGGCGAGGTTCGCCGGCGCCTGGCTGGCGAGGAAAACGAGCCGCCCTTCCTTCGCTGGCGCCGATCCTCGACGGATCGAAGTCGCGAAACCGCTGCCGTCGGCGCGGCGCGCGACACTCCCGATCCGCACACCATCGTCACCGAGCGGATCGTGTCGGGGTCGAAAGCAGGATGCGACAAGAAAAACTCGAAGTCGTAGGGAGTCCAAGGCACGACCGTGGTTCGGTGAAGTCGTTGCACCCGCATGGGTCTGCTGCGGTACGGCTCTGGCCTGCGCCGCGGCCAAGCGGATCCGATGCAACGTCCGACAGCGAATCGAAGCGCGGCATGGATCGAGATTCCGATGGCAACTTCTAAACCGGCGCGCTAGAGCCGCTGCGGAGGTTCCAGATGATCCCTGCTCCACATTTTGCACGCCCGCGCTTGGCGCCCCGCCCTCTTCTCGTCATGGCGATGCTCGCCATCGCAGCGGCGAGCTTCGGTCACGAGCCCGACGGCTCCTCGATCGACGCTGCCGATCTGGCCGAACATTCCGATTTCGTCTTCAAGGGAACCGTCACCAACGTGGCCTATCGCGATTCGGAGCCCAACCCGCTTCTGGACGGCAGCGGCAACCCGGTGCTGGATCGTAACGGCGCGCCGGTCATTCAGGACGGCTCGAACCTCGCGCACACGTTCGTCACCTTCACGGTCGAGAAGGTCTACAAGGGCCGCACCGAGGATTCCGAGGTCACGCTGCGCTTCCGCGGCGGCGTGCAGGAGGAACTGGTCCCGGAGACCGACGACACCGGCAATCCCGTTCTGAGCGAGCAGATCTACATCGCAGGACAGACGCCCCTGTTCGACGTGGGCGATCGCGAGATCCTGTTCGTCCAGGGCAATGGCGACAAGCCGTGTCCGCTGGCCGGTGGCCCGGACGGGCGTTTCCGATTGATCGACCGCGATCCGACCGCGTTCGGAGACCAGCAGGTCTACTCGAATCTGGGCCTGGAAATTTCACGCATCTCGCCGCCAACCGTCGGCGCGCCGCCGTCGGCCCGTCTTGGTCCTCCGCACGAGCTGGCCGAGGTGAACTCGACGACGATGGGCGGCGGCATCTTCGAGATCGTCAAGGGTCCGGACCCCGTGGTCGCCGACTCCGAAGGTGACGTGCCGCCGGATCCTGCAGCGCCCTCCCCGCCGCAATTCCTCGAGGCCGAGTTCGACGATTACCTGGAAGCCGTAGTCGCCGACGACCCGTCGGCACCGGCGTTCGTCAGCGCCGACATCACGCTGCCGTTCTTCGGGCGTCCCTCCCTCGACGTGCGTCCGGCACCCAAGGTGCGCGAGAGCAGGAAGCCGGAGCCGAGGCCGTGGCTCGACGAGCTGCCGCCCAGTCAGCGACGGGCGATCCGCGTGGCCGAGCGCGAGGAGAAGAAAGCGTTCCGCAGAAACGCCGGCAATCCCGTGCTGCCGCTAGACGTGGTGCCGCAATGAGCCGGCCCGAAAGAGGATCCTCGATGAAACGATCGCTTGGCGCTCTCGCCACCGTGTCGGCATTCAGCCTGGTGGCGGCCGCCGATGCCGGCGCGTTCCATTACTATTCGAAGTGCGGCAGCAAGGCGACGGTCGCCGACAAGGAGCTGCACATGGGCGCCGGCAAGAACAGCTTTCCCTCCGGACATGCGCGGCGCGATGCCCTCGTGGCCGCACAGACGCTGTGGAACCACGTCCCGAGCCACTTCATCTTCAGCAGCCCCAGCTGGAACGAAGAGGTCTCGATGCGCAATCACGACGACGAGATCTGGTTCACCGACGATCCCGACCTGACCAACGGCAAGCCGGGAATGGCCCATCTGTGGTTCACCTGCTACATCAACGAGATCGACATCAATTACCTCAATACCGAGCCTTGGTCGTACACCGATGTCGCGCAGGGGAAGACGACGTACGGCGGTTCGAACCGGCCCTTCATCACCGGTGCACTGCACGAGTTGGGGCACGCCTTCGGCCTGGCCCACGTCAACGACGAGTACAACATCATGGGCTCGGACTCGACGCACGTCTCCTACAACGACGATCGCATCCGCTACTACGCGGGCGAGGACGGCGCCGACGGCCAGATCTACCTGTACGGCTCGAGCAGCCCCAACCTTCCTCAGGACGTCGGCGTCACGCACTGGAAGTACGGATCGGCCAGCGGCGAGTACAGCAAGCACGTCCTGACCACCATCACCTCCGACACGCTACCGTCGGTGCCGAGCGGATCCTTCGCCGGGATGAGGCGCTACAACGTGTTCGAGAACTTCGACTACCAGGTCGAGTTCACCTACGAGAACAACGGCCGCGATTTCCAGAACGACGTCGACATCGGCTTCTACATCTCGACCAACCCGCTGATCACGACGAAGGACACGCTCATCAAGACGACGACCTTCAACCTGGGCCGCGACAATCCCTCCACGCTCAAGAAAACGGTGCACCTTCCCGAGTTGACGATGGGCCAGACCTACTGGCTCGGGGTCATCGTGGACCGGACGCAGGAGATCGCAGAGGTCAACGAGTCCAACAACGCGACGTCGATTCCGATCTACGTGACCTGCTGCGACTGAACAGGGCGCGCAGGCATTGTGCTGCGGCCGGCGCGGGGTTTGACAACCGCTTCCTGCCGCGGAAACTCAGGCCGCGCCCGACGCTGTTTCTGGAGGTGTCTCATGTCTGAAGTACAAGCGGCCATCCGGCCGTCCCTGCCACGCCTTCTCGAGCCCGCTCCGCAGTTCGAGGCGGTGTCCACGCAAGGACCGATCAAGCTCTCCGATTACAAGGGGAAGTGGGTCGTGCTGTTCTCGCACCCTGCCGATTTCACGCCGGTGTGCACCACCGAGCTGATGGAGTTCGCGCGGCGCCAGGACGACTTCGACAAGCTCGGCGTCCAGCTCATCGGGCTGTCCATCGACAGCATCTACGCGCACATCGCCTGGACGCGGAACATCAAGGACAACTTCGACGTCGAAATCCGCTATCCGATGATCGCCGACCTCGACATGAAGGTCGCGCAGGCCTACGGAATGGTGCATCCCGGCGCCAGTTCCACGGCCACCGTGCGCTGCGTCTTCGTCATCGATCCCGATCAGAACCTGCGTGCGATGGTCTACTATCCGCTCACCAACGGACGCAGCGTCGATGAGATCTTCCGCCTGGTCAGCTCGCTGCAGACCTCCTCGCAGCACGGCGTGGCCACGCCGGAGGGATGGAAGCCGGGCGACAAGGTCATCCAGCCTCCGCCGCTGACGGCCAAGGGCGCCGAGGACCGCAGCAAGGACCCGCAGCTCGAAGTCACCGACTGGTACTTCGCCAAGAAGAAGCTCTGAGCGGCGCGCGCTTGGCCATCTCGATGACGGCTGGCGTGCGCGGGCGCATTCTTCCCACCGCTTCGTGCCTCGCACTGGCTGGCGCTCTGGCGTTGCCGCTGGCGACGCCTTGCCTCGCCGTCACCTTGTCCGATCCCAATGCGCGCGCCGAAATCGTCGAGACCACGTTCAAGAGCGTGGATGCGACGGTGGCGGCGCAGTGGGAGTTTCCCGCGCGCACGCCCGCGCCGCTGGTGGTGCTGATTCCGGCTTCCGAAGCGCTCGACCGCCACGGCCTGCCACCCGGCTACGGCGCCGACCTCGATACCGGAATCTACGCGCAGCTCTCCAAGCGCCTGGTCGCGGCCGGCTTCGCCGTCTTTCGCTTCGATTCTCCGGGAACCGGCAGAAGCAGCCCCGGCAGGTACGCGACGGTGCGGTCGAATGCGCTGGAGGCCTACACGCACGCCGTCGAGCATGCCAAGGTCGACCCCGACAAGGTCTTCCTGTTCGGACATGCCTGGGGCACCGACACCATCGTCGGCATCTGGTCGCGCTATGCGCAGGTCCGGAAACCGGCAGGCGTCGTCCTGTTCTCGAACATGGTCGGCGAGACCGACATCGTGCAGGTGGACTCACCGACTCTCATCGTCGTCTCCGACAAGCTTCCCGACGACCTCTACCAGCGGGGCCGCTTCTGCGCCGACGCGCGCGACAACTTCAAGGAAAAGAAGCTGGAGACCAAGCTGGTGACGATTCCCGCCGCCGAGCCCACGCTGCTGGCGCCGGTGGAGAAGGCCGGCGGCAGCAAGATCATGCTGCTCGACCCTCGCGCCGTCGACGCCGTCCTGGAATGGCTGCAGGCGCACAGCGGCGCAACCACCACCTGACAGCCCGCGCGGCGATATCGCACGCTCGGCAGAGCGTTCGATCCGGCTTGCGCGCGCGCATCGCGCGCTCGGCAGAGCGTTTCGATCCGCCGTGCGCGCGTGTCTCGCGCGCTCAGCTGAAGGTTTCGACCAGCTCGATGAGGCCGCGCTCGCGCAGCGAGGAGAAGACGTAGCCTTTGACTTCTTCGACGGTGTCGCAGCGCAGAACGTCGTGGGCGATGCGGCGCGCGTCGTCGTAGCGAGCGCTGCGGATGATCTGCTTGACCACGGGGATGTAGAGCGAGCCCATGCTCAGCTCGTCCAGTCCCATTCCCACCAGCAGCAGCGTGCAAAGAGGGTTGCCCGCCATCTCGCCGCACATTCCGACCCGGCGGCCCGCTTCGCGCGCGGCGTCGACCACCATGCGAATGGACTGCAGCACGGCCGGATGCAGCGGCTCGTACATGGGCGCAACCTTCAGGTTGTCGCGATCCACGGCCAGCGTGTACTGGATCAGGTCGTTGGTGCCGATGGAGACGAAGTCGACCTCGCGCAGGATCTCCGGCGCGCGCAGGACCGCGGCGGGCACCTCGATCATCGCGCCCAGCTCGATGCCCGGCGCCGGCACGAAGCCGTTCTGCGAAAGATCGGACAGGCATTCGGCGTAGAGCTCGCGAACGCGCCGGAGCTCCTCGACGCTGGTGATCATCGGAAAAAGGATGCGCACCGGGAACTCGCCGGCCGAGCGCAGGATGGCGCGCAGCTGGTCGAGGAACGTGTCTTCGGACTCGAGGGAGACGCGGATCGAGCGCAGGCCCAGGAACGGATTGCCCTCGCGCGATTGGCTGGCGAACAGCGGGTACTTGTCCGCGCCCAGATCCAGCGTGCGGATGGTGACGGGCCTTCCGCGCATGCGCGTCATCACGCGCCGATAAAGCCGGAGCTGCTCGTCCTCGGTGGGAAAATCCCGGTAGGACAGGAACGGGAACTCGGTGCGATAGAGCCCAATGCCTTCGGCGCCGAATCGCTCGACCAGGTCGAGCTCGCTGATCAGGCCGACATTGGCGAGCAGGCTGACGCGGTGGCCGTCCAGGGTCTCGGCCGGCAGGTCGCGAAGATGGGCAAGCCCGCGCTGGAACTCGCGGTATTCGGTATCCAGTCGCTTGTACTCGGCGACGACGTCGGCACCGGGGCGCAGGTAGACCGTGCCCGAGTTGCCGTCGACGATGATCTCGTAGCCTTCGCGCGCCGCCTCGTAGACGCCGGCCGCGCCCACGACCGTCGGGATGCCGAGGGATTTGGCAAGGATGGCCGCGTGCGAGGTCACGCCGCCCGCGGAAGTGACGATTCCTTCGAGCTTGGAGTGATCGATCGCCGACAGGTCGGTGACCGTCAGCTCGGCGGCGACCAGAACGGCGTGCTCGCGCACTTCGGGGACGGTCGAATCCACGCCCAGCAGGTGATGCAGGATGCGCTGGCCGGTCTCGCGCACATCCGAGACGCGCTCGCGCAGATAATCGTCGCTCATCGTGCTGAAGCGCTGGACGTAATCGAGCACCACGATGCGCACCGCGCTCTCGGCGGCCAGGCCCTTGCCCAGCTCCTCGTCGATGCGCGTGGCGAAGGAGCGGTCCTCGATCATCATGCGCAGCGCTTCGAACATGGCGCCGCCGACCTCGGGCACCAGCTCTCCCATGCGCACGCGCGCTTCCTCGACGTCCTGGATCGCCGCCTCCATGGCAGTCGCGAAACGCACCTTCTCGATCTCGTAGCCGCGGCCGTTGGCGATCTCGACGCGTTCGATCTCGATGGGACGTTCCAGGCGATGCGCACGTCCGATGCCGAAACCCGGTGAAGCGCCCAGGCCCGACAGATGCAGCACGCCGTCGGCGACGCCGCGGTTGTCGATGCGCGCCTTGCTGACCTCGAAAGCCTCCAGGCGCTGGATCGCCTTCTGCATCTCGCGCCGGTAGCGCTCGCGTTCCTCCTCCTGATGCTGGAGGCGCTCGGACAGATGCGCGTTGACCATGAGCGCGCGCGCCTGTCCGGCCACCGAGCGAGCCAGCGTGATCTCCTCGTTGCTGAATCGCCGCCGGCGACGGCTCTGCAGGACCAGGACGCCGATGGTGCCCAGCCCCTCGCCCACCGGCACGCCGAGGAACGAGTGGTATTTCTCCTCGCCGGTCTCCGGGAAGAACTTGAAGCGGGGATGGGTCAGCGCATCGACCACGACGACAGGGGACTGCTGCTCGACCACCAGGCCGACCAGACCTTCGTTCTTGCTCATCGTCACACGGCCGATGCTGCGCGAAGGCAGGCCGTGCGTGGCTGCAAGGCTGAGGATTTCGGTCCCCGGGTCGAAGCTGTAGAGCGAGCAGACCTCGCAATCGAAAGCGCTGGCGAGCATGCGCACGACGCCTTCGAGCGCCTCTTGCGAGTCGGGTGTGCGACCCAGAAAGAGCGTGAGGTCCTCGAGAAGTCGAAGATGACGGCGCGTGCCGCGATGACGCTCGGAAGCGGCTGCGGCCTTGTCGGTCGGCGGGCTGGGCGGAGCTTCTCGGATGCTTGCAGGTATAGCAGTGTCGCGCGGCCAATCTCAACGCATCGGCGCCGGCGGCCGCAGGCGCACGCCGCGTGAATCGACGGCCGCGGCGAGCAGTGCGCGGACGTGATCGCGCGCCGCGGCCACGGCTTCTTCCATGGACGCGCCGCACGCCAGCGACGCCGCCGCCGCGCTCGCGAACGCGCAGCCGGTGCCATGCATCGAGCCGCGCAGGCGCTTGCCGCCGAGACGGCGCTCTCGGCCGCGATGCAGAAGCAGATCCAGGGGCGGACCGCGAAGATGGCCGCCCTTGATCACCACGGCCGCCGCACCGTGTGCAGCAATGGCACGAGCCGCAACAGACATCGCGTCGGCCGTGCGCACGCGCAGGCCGGTCAGCGCCTCGGCTTCATCCAGGTTGACGGTGACGAGCGCGGCGCGCGGTACCAGATGACGCACGATGGCACGCGCCGCCGCAGGCGATGCGAGCCGGCCGCCGCCCGAGGCGCGCAGCACCGGATCGAGCACGAGCGGTGCGTGGCCAGCACGATGCTCCAGAACCTCGGCCAGCATGCGCGCGCATGCAGGGCCGGGGACCTGGCCGACCTTGACGGCGGCCAACGCAAAGGTCCCGAGCAGCTCCATCAGCTGCGCGCGTACCCTGGCCGCCGCGACCGGATGCACGGCCCGAACGCCTTTGCCGGCCTGCACGGTGATGGCGGTGGTCACCGCCAGCGGGACGACGCCGAATGCGTCCAGGGTGCGCACGTCGGCGAGGATTCCGGCGCCGCAGCTCGGGTCCATGCCGCCGATGGCCAGCACGCACGGCGCGGAGGGGCGGTTCATGCTGCGCACCTCAATCGGCGCGCCGCCCGCAGCGATGTCGTCAGTCTGACCGGATGATGCGACGCCACGGCTCTCACTGCATGGCTGGGCGCGCGAATCACGAGGACACGGCGGCGCAGGCCGCGGCCACGCGCTCGCAAACCAGGGTGACGTCGGCATCGGACAGCGAGGGATGCATCGGAAGACACAAAACCTGTGATGCAGCCGCCTCGCTTGCCGGCAGGTCGCCCGCTGCGTAGCCGTAGCCGGCAAAGCACGGCTGCCGATGCAGCGGCAGCGGATAGAAGACGCGCGTGGCGATGCCGTCGCGGTCCAGCCGGCAGCGGACCGTGTCCCGACCCGATGCGATACGAACGGCGAACTGGTGCCAGACGTGCTCACCCGGCAGCCCGGGCGCGGGCAGCACGAGAGCTCCGCTGGCGGCCGGCTCGTGCAGACCTTGGGCATAGAGCTCGGCGATGCGCCGGCGCCGTTCGTTCCATCCGGCCAGGCGCTCGAGCTTGGCGTTGAGCACGGCGGCGACGAGCTCGTTCATGCGCGCATTGATGCCTGCCTCGACGTGCTCGTAGCTGCCGTCGGCGCCGTGCACGCGAAGTCGCGTCAGGCGCGCGGCAAGCTCCTCGCTGCCGGTCAGCAGCATTCCACCGTCGCCGGCGCCTCCCAGGTTCTTGGTGGGGTAGAACGACAGGCAGCCCACCTCGCCAAAGGTCCCGGCCATCGTGCCGGCCATGCGCGCGCCGATGGCCTGCGCGGCATCCTCGACGATGGCGAGGCCGCTTTGCTGCGCCCACGCAACGATGTCCGGCATCGGCGCGACGCGGCCGTACAGATGCACCGGTACGACCGCGCGAAGGCGAGCGCCGCTTCGCCGGTGATGAAGCGAAGCATCGAACTCACGTGCCACCGCCGCAGCCAGCTGTTCGACACCGGCAGTGAAGGAACACTCGTCGATATCGCAGAACACCGGGTGTGCTCCCGCGCGCACGACGGCGCCGGCGCTGGCGAAGAACGTGAACGCGGGAACGAGCACCGCATCGCCCGGGCCGATGCCGAGCGCGAGCAACGCGAGATAGAGTGCGTCGCTCCCCGACGAGCACGCGACCGCGAACCGTGCGCCCGCCAGCGCCCGTAACGAATGCTCGAGCTCGCGCGTCTGCGCTCCCAGCACGAAGACCTGGCTGGCGAGCACGTCCTCGATGCGCGCACGCGCCTGCTTCTCGACGCAGGCGAAGTCGGCAGCAAGATCCAGGAACTCGATCAAGGCAGCGCGATTCCGGCAGCGCGCAGGAGCAGCGACATCGACTCGCCGGCCGAGCCGCGCAGCAGCACGTCGGCAAGTTCGTCCTTGGATGTGGGCTCGTTGTTGACGATGATCATCGGTGCGCCCGAGGAGACGGCGGTGTCGGGAAGGGAGGCGGCCGGATAGACGACCAGCGAGGAGCCGATCACCAGCATGAGGTCGCACTGGCTGGCCGCTTCGAAGGCCTGCGCGGTCTCGAACTCGGGCATGGCCTGGCCGAAGGAGATGGTGGCGGGTTTGACGCGCCCCCCGCAGGCCTCGCACGTCGGTACCACCAGCTCGCCGGCCACCAGTCGCCGATGCAGCGCCTCGCGATCGGCGCGCTCGCCGCAATCGATGCAGCCGGCGCGCAGCGAGCAGCCGTGAATCTCGGTGGTGCGCTCGGCCGAGCTTCCCGCCTTGCGATGGAGACCGTCGACGTTCTGCGTGACCAGGCGCAGGAGCTTGCCCGCCTTCTCGATGGCGACCACCGCTCGATGCGCGGCGTTGGGCTCGGCATCGCGCAGGACCGGATAGGATTCGGTGGACATCTTCCAGTACTGCGCGCGCGTCTCCTCGTAGGCGCAGAAAAGGTCGAATGTCAGCTTGCGCGGATCGTATCTGGTCCAGAGCCCGCCAGGGGACCGGAAATCCGGAATGCCCGATTCGGTCGATATCCCTGCACCGGTAAGGACGACCACCGAGCTTGCGCGGGCGAGCAGCTTGCCTGCACGGGCGATGGCTTCACCGGAAGACCCGTCTGCGTTCACGCGCTGGTCATAACGGTGCGCCCATACGCCCACAACTTCGTCGCCGGCATCTTCACGCGCAGCAGGGCGTGTTGCGGACCGGAGCAGGGGCGGGTAGCTTTTCCGAAGGTTTACATAAGGAAGTGCGAGCGATGCGGATGCTGAAGTGGGTCGTGGCGGTGATGCTGTCGCTCGTATGCGCGATCGGCGGCGTCGTGGTCCTGGCGACCTACGACGAGATGACCTCGGAGATGCCGCCCATCGAGCGTCTCCTGCAGTACGAGCCTCCGGTGGCCACCCGAGTCTTTGCCGGCGACGGAGCCCTCGTCGAGGAGTTCTTCCGCGAGCGCCGCTACCTGGTTCCCATCGCCAAGATTCCGCCGCTGGTTCGCAACGCCTTCCTGGCCTCCGAAGACGCCGACTTCTACGGTCATTCCGGCGTCGATTTCATCGGCATCGCACGCGCATTCGCCGCCAACCTCAGCGCCGGCTCGGTGGTGCAGGGCGGCAGCACCATCACTCAGCAGGTGGTCAAGGCACTGCTGCTGACGCCCGAGCGCAGCTACGAGCGGAAGATGAAGGAGATCCTGCTCGCGCTGCGTCTGGAGCAGCATCTGAGCAAGGACCAGATCCTGGAGCTCTACCTCAACCAGATCTATTTCGGCGAGGGCAATCACGGCGTGGGCGCCGCCTCGCGCAGCTACTTCGACAAGGCCGTCTCCGAGCTCACCCCCGCCGAGGCGGCGCTGCTCGCCGGCCTTCCGGCCGCCCCGAGCCGATATTCTCCTCGGCGAAACCCTGAGGCCGCGATGAAGCGGCAGCGCTACGTGCTGCGGCGCATGGTCGAGGAAGGGTTCCTCTCGGGCGGCGACTACCAGAACGCGCTGCGCGAAGAGATGGTGGTTGCTCCGCAGGAGGACAAGCGCCAGACGCGGCGAAACTACTACACCGAAGCGGTGCGCCTGCAGCTCGAGGAAATGTTCGGCGAGGACGCGCCGTACAACCAGGGCTACACCGTGCACACGGCGATGGACCCGCGCCTGCAGGGCCTGGCCGAGGCTGCCGTGCGCAACGGAATCGAACGCGTCGACACGGCCCTCGGCTATCGCGGTCCGGTCGAGCATCTCGACGCCGAAGGCATGCGCGCGCGCATGGACGCCGACGCTGCCGATCCGGGACTGCGCAAGCTCGACCGCGAACGCCTCTACGAGGCTGTGGTCACCTCGGCATCCTCGGGCAGCATCGAGGTGGCGGTAGGACCGCACGCCGGCAAGGTCGACGTCTCCAAGGTCAGCTGGGCTTCGGGCGTCAAGACCAGAAAGTTCAACGTCGGCGACGTCGTCGAGGTGCGCACGCGCAAGCCCGGCGAGGCGGCGCCGCAGGAGCTGGTGATCAAGGAAGAGGATGCCGGCGGCAAGCGCGAAGAGAAGGAAGCGGCCGAGCCTTCCGAGCCCGAAGCGGTCGCGCCCGTCGCGCCTGAAAGCCTGTATCTGGCGCAGACGCCGGAGATCGAGGCCGCGCTGGTCGCCATCGACATGAAGGACGGCGGCGTGCAGGCCATGGTCGGCGGCTACGACTTCCTTCGCACCCAGTTCAACCGCGCCACGCAGGCCAAGCGGCAGCCGGGCTCGGCGTTCAAGCCTTTCGTCTACGCGGCGGGTCTCGACCACGGCTACACGCCGGCCAGCATCCTCAAGGACTCGCCGGTCGAGTACATGGACAACGGCAAGCCATGGCAGCCGCGCAACTACACGCGCGACTATCGCGGCGACATCAGTTTCCGCAATGCCCTGGAACAGTCGCGCAACGTCGTGTCGGTCAAGCTCGTGGACGCGGTCGGCGTCGAGACCGTCGTCGACTATCTGGACCGGTTCCACTTCGACGCCGAGCTCGGCGCCAACCTCTCGATCGCTCTCGGCACCTCCGAGATGTCGCTGCTGGATCTCACCTCGGGCTACACCGCGTTTGCCGGCGGCGGCGTCAAGGTCGAGCCGGTCACGGTGCGAAAGGTCGAGGACAAGGATGGCACCGTCTTCTTCCAGGCCCAGCCCCGCCGGCGCGAAGTGCTCTCGCCTCAGACGGCAGCGCTGATGACCTACATCCTGGAAGGCGTGGTCGAGCGCGGTACGGCCACCAGCATCAAGGCGCTCGGGCGCCCCGCCGCCGGCAAGACCGGCACCACCAACGACCAGCGCGACGCATGGTTCATCGGCTACACGCCCGACCTCGTCGTAGGCGTCTGGATCGGCTTCGACGAGCAGTCGCGCTCGATGGGGAAGATGGGAACGGGCGGTCGAGTGGCGGCGCCGATCTGGCTCGAGTTCATGCAGGCGGCAGTCGCATCGCAGCCGGTGCGCGACTTCGAGCTTCCCGAAGGCATCCGCTGCGTCAACATCGACGCTGCCACCGGCACGCGCGCGACCGAGCACACTGCCAATGCGTTCCTGGAATGTTTCAAGGAGGGCAGCGAGCCGCCAGAGCCCGCCACGTACTGGGCAGGCAAGAGCGAGCGTCCCGCCGTGCGCCGTCCCATCATCGTCGAGCCGCAACAGGATTTCGGCGACGATACGATGCCCGACGAGGACGAGGACCCGCGCTACCGCGACGAAGACCTCGAAGCGGGCGACGATCCCTATCGCGTGCCGATGGAGGAGGAGGACGACGGCGTCTACCGCATTCCCGACGAGTCCGAAGCGGACGAGGAATACCCTCGGCCGGCCGAGCCGAGCTACGACAGCCGGTTTCGCATTCCGGCACGCGACGGCCACACATCGGCGCCGCGGCCGCCGGACCGGTACATCCCGCCGCCGCCCACGGGTCCGCCGCCGCCCCGTTACCCGGCGCCGGAGGATCGTTACAGCTCGGTCCCGCCGCCGCGCTACGCGCCGCCGCCTTCTCACGACGAGGCGCCTCGCGGGCCGAGATTCGAGACTCCGTCGCCGCCGCCCTCGGATCGCCGCGCGGTAGCGCCGCGCTATTCCGATCGCGACGAGGACACCCGCTACGTGCCGCGTCAGCGCGGCGACGGCGATGTGCGGCGAGGTCCGCGCATCATCGATCGCTACGGCGAGGAGCGTGCGGCGCCGCCTGGCGAGCAGCCGCAGCGTGAGCCCGAGCCGCGCGACCCGGCATCGCGCGAGCGCGAGGAGCGCGAGGAGCGCGAGGAGCAGGACGAGCCATTCGTCGATCTGCGCACCGGAGAGCCGGTCGCGCGTCCGAACGGACGCCCGATGGACCGGGCGCCATCGGACCGCGCCACGGGTCGTGCGTCGAGCGAGCCTCCCGCGAGCGATCGTCCTGCCACGGATCGTCCGCCGTCGGTCAGCCCTCCGACGCATCGCACGCCGCCTGCGTCACCGACGGCGCGCGCGCCTGGCCAGCTTCCGGATTACAAACTCCCGGGTTCTCCGGGCTACCGCTCGCCCGGAGAGGATCTGCGAAAAGGTGCGCCGATGGGTTCGGTCACGCGTCCCATCATCGAGGAGAGATACATGGCGCCGCGCCATCCCACCGGCGAGGAGCGCCAGCGGATGATGACCTCGCCGATGGCCGAAGAAGACATGCCTCGCGCCGAGCCGCGCTATCGAGCGCCCGAAGGTTTGCCGGGTGATGGCCCTTCGCCCACGCTGCCGGAGCAGCGACCGCCCAAGCCGACCTCGCCGCCGCCCGGAGCGCGCGTCGGACCGCCACCGGGGCCTGCGCCCTATGCAAGCGACGCCGGCCGCGGGCCGCGCAGCGATGCTCCCGGCTTCACTCCCTATCCCACACGGCCGCCGCCGCCTCGGCCGCCTGACGACCCCATGCAGTGAGCTCGCCTTCGCTGCGAGCGAAGCGAGCCGGATCGCGAAGGCGATCGACCGAGGCCTCCACCGATGCCACCAGTGCGGCCAGGTCGTAGCCGCCCTCGAGCAGCAGCAGGATCTTTCCGCCTGCATGCTCGTCGGCGACTT
>DASPNH010000229.1:0-52450 GCA_035626675.1 Binatia bacterium | reverse complement strand
ACCAAAGTGATGGCCGCCGTCAAAGTGGTCTTGCCATGGTCGACGTGACCGATGGTGCCGACGTTGACGTGCGGTTTGGTGCGCTTGAACTGCTCCTTGGCCATTGCTTCCTCTTCGTCTCGTTCTTCTGCGGCGAGCCGGGATCGCCGTCCTTCTTGCCGCGCTCGATTTCTGGAGCCCACGACCGGACTTGAACCGGTGACCTCGTCCTTACCAAGGACGTGCTCTACCGACTGAGCTACGTGGGCCTCTGCCTGGTCCTATCGCCGTCCTATCGCAGGTGCTTGGCGCGCCTTTCTCGTAACAGAGAGCGGGAGACGAGAATCGAACTCGCGACCCTCAGCTTGGAAGGCTGATGCTCTAACCATCTGAGCTACTCCCGCAAAACCGGGATCGAGCAGCTTCTTCGCGTGTTTCGTCCGTCAATTCCGAAGCTTGCGACCAGGATGTCGAGATGGTGGAGAGGGGAGGATTCGAACCTCCGTAGGCGTTCGCCGGCAGATTTACAGTCTGCTCCCTTTGGCCACTCGGGTACCTCTCCCCGAACCTACATCTCTCGTCGCATCCTGAAGCCGATGGCCAGACTCGAACTGGCAACCTACTGATTACAAATCAGTTGCTCTGCCAATTGAGCTACATCGGCGCTCGCTTTTCCTAGCTTCGAAACCGCGCGCACATACCGAGAAGGCGGTCGCTCGACCTGTCCCGAAACGCTCGCGACCGGCGCTGCGGTATTGCTACGCCAGGGTCTTCGTGCCGTCTCGGGACCAAACGCAAACGCCGGGGGTATCAACCATACCGCACGGTGTCAACTGCGCTTGCCGCTCCCGGAAGGCCGAAAAAGGCCGTCATCGAGCAGTCGATAGATGGCCAGCGCGGCGGCCACCGAGGCGTTGAGAGACTCCACCCGTCCGCGCATCGGGAGGCGTGCGAGCTCGTCGCAATTCTCGGCGACCAGGCGGTGCATGCCCTCCCCTTCGCTGCCCAGGATCAGCCCGACCCGGTCGCCGATCCTGGGATCGTCGGCCTTGCCCCGGGGAAGGTCGCGGTCGGCCGCCGCCGACAGGCCAAGGAGCCAGAAACCCGCCTCGCGCGCGCTTTGCATGGCCCGAACCAGATTGGTCACCCGCGCCACCGGCAGGTGAATGGCTGCCCCGGCCGATACCCGCATGACCGTGGCCGTGACCTGGGCGGCGCGCCGCTCGGGCAACACGGCGCCGATGGCGCCGGCGGCTTCCGCCGTGCGCAGGATCGCGCCGAGGTTGTGCGGGTCCGCGATCGAATCGAGGAAGATCAGCAGCCCATCGCGGGTCAGCAGGTCGTCCAGGTCGGCGTAGGCATAGGCGACCTCGGCGGCAATGCCCTGGCACCTTGCGCCCGCCACGCGGTCGCACTCGCCGGGGCCCATCGTCGAGACCGGAACGCCGCTCTCGCGCGCCTGGTGCGCCAGGGCATGGGCGCGGCGCGGCGCAGGCTCTTCGAGGTAGACGCGGTAGACCGACGCGATGGCCGAGCTCGGTTTGGCTCCCAGTGCAGCCTCGACGGCGTTGGGCCCTGCAACGATGACGCGCGAGGCATCGTCGGAGGTTGCGGTGCCGCGCCGCTGTCCGCGGTTTCGATCTCGACGTGGCACGGCAGCGTAGTAGGCCAGGGCGTGCATGGGCGCAACGCGGACGTCGCGCAGCGGACGGGATCGGCGCTGGCGAAGCATCCTGCGCCCTCGACGAACGACCGGTGCAGGAGCCGATCGGTTTCCCTGTGTTTGGTGTAGGCTCGCCGCCCGTGGGCCGCACGCTGCGCAGATACCTCCTCGGTGAGATCGGCGCGGCGTTCGTGGCCGGAATCGTCGTCTTCTCGTTCATCCTTTTCGCTGCACGCGTGGTCGACCTCATCGAGATGATCGCTGCGCGCGGAGTTCCCGGCGGCCTCGTGCTCCGCCTGCTCGTCTGCATCGTGCCGACGTTCCTCGAGGCCACGCTTCCGATGGCGTTCCTGCTCGGCGTCGTGGTGGCTTTCGGAAGACTCGGCGCCGACGGCGAACTGGTCGCACTGCGCGCCGCCGGCATCTCGCTCTACGCCATGCTGCGCCCGGTTCTGGCGCTGTCGCTCGTCGTTGCCGCCGTCACGCTCGCACTGGCCATGACTGCGCGGCCGTGGGGCCATCGCGAGCTGGAGCGCACCGTCTTCGAGATCGCCAAGACGCGCGCCACCGCCGCGCTTCGGCCGCGCTTCTTCAACACCGACTTCGAGCGCATGGTGGTCTACGTCGACCGCGTCGACACCGGCAGCGGAACGCTGTCCGGCGTGATGGTCGCCGACGAGCGCAGCCCCGACAGCCGCACCACCGTGTTCGCGCAGGCCGGCCGCGTCGGGGCCAACGAGCAGAACGGATCGCTGTTCCTGCAGCTCCTCGACGGCACCAGCGTGGTCGCGCACGAGCACGCCATCGACTACGACGTGACCGACTTCCGCTCGCTCGAAGTGCAGCTGGAGCTGCGTACCGTCACGGGCACGAAGCCGGCCAGCGACGAGCCGGGCACGATGGGCTGGCAGGAACTGATGTCGGAGCGCAACGGGGACGACGCACGTCGCGCGGTCGACGCCGACATCGAAGTGCATCGCCGCCTGACCATCGCCTCGGTCCCGATGCTGCTCGCGCTGATCGGCGCAGCGCTCGGCGCGCAGCCGACGCGCTCTGCCCGCGCGCGCGGAGCGGCGGTGAGCGTGACTGTCATTCTCCTCTACTACGCGCTACTCAGCATGGCGGTCGCGGCTTCGCGCGGCGGGGCCGTCGCGCCGGCCGTGGCGATGTGGCTGCCCAATCTCCTGATCGGGCTGGCCGGCGCGTGGATGACGGCGCGCGCGGCCCGCGACCGGATGCTGATGCCAGGCATGTCGCGCCGCGCGGCGGGTGCGGCCGCGAGGGAAGCGTGATGTCGATCCTGTCGCGCTACCTGGTTCTTCAGTACCTGCGCGTGTTCGGCCTGGGCATGGGCGCAGCATGCGGCCTCTATCTCATCATCGACGTGTTCGACCGCGTCGGCGAGGTCGTTCCCTTCGCACCTTCGTGGACGCGGGTGATCGTCTACTTCGTGGCCAAGCTCCCCAAGATCCTCTACGACATCTTTCCCGCCGCCAGTCTGCTGGCGGCACTGCTGTCGCTGGCCATCCTGACGCGCAATCGCGAGATCCTGGCGTGCAAGGCCAGCGGCCTCAGCTCCTGGCAGCTGGCCATCCCGATCCTCGGCGTCTCGGCGGTGCTGAGCGTGGTCGCGCTGTTCTGGAACGAGAACGTGGTGCCGGTGGCGGCCTCGCAGTCGCGCTGGATCTGGGACGTCGAGCTCAAGCAGAAGGCGTACCGCGGCGTCTTCGACAGCGCATCGATCTGGTATCAGGGCGAGCGCGGCTTCGTGCACATACGCCGCTACGACGCCGGCAAGCGTGAGATCTCGGGGTTGACCATCTTCCAGTCCGATCCCGCCTTCCGTCTGCAGCGCATCATCGACGTGGGCTCGATGCACTGGAGGGATGGCGCATGGCAGGGCGCTGCCGGCGTGGTCAAGGATCTGGTGTCGCCCGGAAACGTCCAGGTGCGGCCGCTGGCCGACGGAGAACTGGTGCTGCGCGAAGATCCGGACAATCTGGCCGCACGCAAGCGGCGCTCCGAAGAGTTCAGCTTCCGCCAGCTTCGCGAGCAGATCGCCCAGCTCCAGGCCCGCGGCCTAGGCGCCGACGAGTTCCTGGTGGACCTGCATCACAAGATGGCCTGGCCGTTTGCCGGTCTGGTGGTGACGCTGATCGGTCTTCCCCTGGCGCTGCGCAGCGGGCCGCGCGCGGGTCTGGCGGCCAGCCTGGGGCTGGGGCTGATGATCGGATTCGCATACTGGGTGCTGACGGGCCTGGCGCTGTCGGCCGGGCGCACCGGTGCGATGTCGCCGGTGGTGGCAGCGTGGATGGCCAACGCGGTGTTCACCATCCTGGCCGCATTCCTGTACATGAGCCGCGACGCCTAGGGCGCAGCGAGGATCGAGCGATGACCGACGAAGAGATCTGCAAGCAGGACCTGGCGGCGCTGGAGGAGAACGGTTTCGTCGTCATTCCCTCCCTGCTGTCGCCGGCCGAGCTGGCCGCCATCGGCGAGCAGCTTTCCCCGCACCTGAGCGACGACGATATCGGGCGCAACAACTTCGAGGGGCATCTTACGCAGCGGGTCTACAGCCTGGTCGGCGTCGGGCGTGCGCTCGAGGATCTGGCCGAGCACCCGCGCATCATGGCGATCTGCCGCGCGCTTCTCGAGCCGAACTTCCTGCTGACCGCCTCGCAGGCCATCCGCATTCTTCCCGGCGAGACCTCGCAGCCGCTGCACACCGACGACGCGTTCTACCGCATCCCGCGGCCGCGCAAGGCCATCAGCGTCAGCACGATCTGGGCAGTCGATGCTTTCACGCAAGAGAACGGGGGCACCCAGATCATTCCCGGCAGCCATCGCTGGAGCGATGAGGAAGTTGGCGATCTGCTGGCTCGCATCGACTTCCAGACCCGCACCGGCGGCAGGCCGGTCGAGCCCGACCTGCCGGGCGACGTCCGTTCCAAGCTCGTGCCGGTGACGATGCCGGCCGGATCCGTCGTCGTGTTCCTGGGAACGCTGGTGCATCGCGGCGGGGCCAACGCCGGCAACGCGGCGCGCCTGGCGCTGTCGAATCAGTACTGCGAGCCGTGGGCGCGCCCGCAGGAGAACTACTTCCTGTCGATCACGCCGCAGCGCGCGCGCCAGATGTCGCCGCAGGTGCAGAGCCTGCTCGGCTACAGCATCCACCCGCCGTTCATGGGACACGCGCTCGGGCATCACCCGAGGAGGATGCTCGAGGAAGAAGCGCAGCGGCGCTAGTATTTCAGCGCTTCTGCCGGGACTTCCACAGATCCGAATACGCCTCGATGGCGGCGGCGGGCGGCATCGAGCTGCTGAGGAAGTGGATGGCGCCGTCGGAGCGGTCGACCACGAAAGGACTGTCGCCGGGCACCAGATCGGCCGGGTCGGACGTCTCCTGATAGCGCCTCGTCGTATAGAAGAAGACCCAGCCGAATTCCGCTTCGACAGTCTTCTCCTCCAGAAGAATACGGCTTCCGGGCGGCGGCATCGCTCGTACCGCCGCGCTGGCGATGGCCGTAGCGTCCGCGATCTTCAGTTCTGCTGCTTCACTCGCCATGACACCATCCCACGATGCGCAATGCGTGATGCAGGCCATCACGAACGAGATGAGGGCCACGCGCGTGATGCTCGCACCTGCGCGCCGCATCTCCTCCAGCACATCTACTTGACCAGACCCCATCCGATATTGCTGCCGCCGTCGCCATTGTACCTCGCGTTCGCACGGTTGGCAGTCGTGATCACTTCCTTCGGGTTCCCGGCCCCCCAATCCTGTCCCTCCAGGATCGCGACCGTGCCGCCGCGATTCGCCATCACGACCACGTGTGCCGAAGTCTTGTTGCTGTACTGGATGCCCACGATGGCCATCGTGCCGTCGCCTCCCGCCTGAACCGCCTTGTATGCATCGGCAAAGCTGCTGTTCCATTTCAGCTTGGTCCCGTGACGCCGTTCAATGTCGGCAAAGCTTCCGTCCTGTTGCGCGGGAGCTGTTGCGGTAGGGTTCGTGCCTTTCAATCGTCCGATGGCAGCGTCGATGATGTGGCCGCAATTGACGCCGCTGTTGGCGGGATTGACGCCGTCGACGATTTTTTGGAACTCCGCGCAATAAGGACACGCGACGATCGGCGCCGCCTTCGCGCCGCTGAATGACGCGGCCGCCTTCGTGGCAGCCGCTGCGATGGTCGCGAGGGCCCTGCCCGAAGCCTGCGCCGCGGCCTTGACCGCATCCGTAGCGGCGCGCGCCGCATCGGCAAAGAAATTCACTCGACGGAACCCTTCTCCGCCGAGCTCAGCATCTCGACGAGAAACGCGACCTTGTCATCGGCCGTGACCGTAGGGTCCGTATCCATGAGACGCCCGATCTCTTCAGGCATCGGCGAATCGAGGCCGACGGCCACTCGAATACAGAAGAATCGCGCAACGGCGACCTCCGATTCGATGCCGTATGCGATGGCCTGGTCATGCACCTGCGCGACCCGGTCGGCCAATTCATCGTCGGTCAGAGAGCCGATCTCACCGCTCAATTCGTCGCGCGCAAACGCCGCGAGCCTGCGATGGAACTCCTCGCGCACGATCTCGGTAAGAACTTCCATCTGACGTCCGTTGATCTTCATCGTCGTCCCGACAGACGAATACCCACCCGCCACGGATGTCACCAGCCCCCCTTCCGCACCTGCCGTCACGCGCGATCCCAATCGATCCGGGCTAGAGGGAATCGATGTCGTGGTTCCGGCACTCCGCCGACGCCAGGGGCAATGGTGATCGAGCGCACGTTGCGACCCGGCAGCATCGCTTCAGCGAGACGTTGCACATAATCCGTGAGCGGGCCGGGCAAGGTCCGGTTTCCATCGCCGAGATCATCGACCTTGCCGGGCCGCAGGGCCACGCGTTCATGGCCGTTTTCTTCATGCTGCCGTTCCTTCAGCCGATTCCGCTGCCGGGGATATCGACGGTGCTCGGGTTCGTCGTGGCCATGCTCGGAATCTTCTCGACCTTGGATCGGCCGCCGTGGGTTCCCGCTCGGCTTGCGCACGTGGCCATCGAGCCGCGCAGCATCGAGAAGATCTGCGGAGCGCTCGAACGGCTCCTGGCACGCCTGGAACGAGTGATTCGGCCGCGCGCCAGGGACGTCCTGGCGATGCGCTGGATGCGCTATCTGAACGGCGTGCTTTGGGTCCTGCACGCGCTGGTATTTTCGCTGCCGCTGCCGATTCCGTTCAGCAACACGTTGCCGGCGGTGGTCGTGATGCTTCTGGCGGTGGGCACGATGGAGGACGACATCCTCGTCATCATGCTGGCCTACGTCGCGGTCATCGCCAACGTGGCGTTCTTCGGAGGGCTGATCGCGATCCCCGTGATGGGCTGGAACGCGGTGGCATCCTGAGAGTCAGGCGAGCCGAAGCGCCAGGTACCATCGCATCGCGGCTCGACCGCTCGCCGCCTGACGCATCAACGGCGCGCCGGTCCGGAAAAGGCGGCTGACCCCTTTTTTCACGGCAGCGCGGGAAGCAGGTCCAGGCCCTTCGTCTCGGCAACGCCGAGCATGCAGTTCATGTTCTGCACGGCCTGACCCGCGGCGCCCTTGCCGAGATTGTCGATCGCGGTCAGCACCACCACACAGCCGCTCTCGGGCTCCCGCGTCCAGGCGATCTCGATCATGTTGGTGCCGCGCACGGCGCGCGGCTCGGGCATGGCGCCGCCTTCGAGCAGTCGCACGAACGGCTCGCCATCGTAGCGCGCATGCATGAGGGCGCCGACGTCGACGTCGGCGGCGACATCGACGTACATCGTCGACTGCAGGCCGCGTGCAACCGGCAGCAGATGCGGTGAGAAGACGACGGTGCGCTTCTCGCCCGCATGCTCGGTCAGCTGGCTGGCGATTTCGGGCTGATGGCGGTGGCGTCCGACCGAATACGGCCGGATGTTCTCGGTGACCTCGGCAAAGAGCTGATCGACCTTGGCTCCTCGCCCTGCCCCGCTGGTCCCCGATTTCGAATCGACGAAGACCGGCCCGCGGATGTGCCTCGCCAGCGGAATCAGGCCCATGAGCGCACTGGTGGGATAGCAGCCGGGGTTGGCCACCAGCCTGGCACCGGCGACCTGCTCACGCGTGAACTCGGTCAGACCGTACACGGCCTGCGCCGCCAGCTGCGGCGCCTCGTGCGTGCCGTACCACTTCTCGTACAGCGCAACGTCGTGGAAGCGGAAATCGGCGCCGACGTCGATCACGCGCACTCCGCGCGAGACCAGCTCGGCCACCACGGGCGTGGAGGCGCCATGCGGCAGCGCCGTGAACGCGAAGTCGCAGCGCGGCGCGATCGCCGCCGCATCGACGGCCTCGAGCGAGAGGCCCGTGAACGCGAGCGTGCGATGCACGCTGCCGAGCGCTGCACCGGCTGCCTGCTCGGAGGTAACGACCGTCAGCTGGACGTGGGGATGGCGCGAGAGAAGGCGGACGAGCTCTGCTCCCGAGTAGCCCGTCGCACCAACGACGGCCACTCGGATGAGCTTGGCGTCCGCCATCGGACTAACGCTTGCTGTACTGCGGGCGCTTGCGGGCCTTGTGGCGCCCGTACTTCTTGCGCTCGACGACTCTCGAATCGCGAGTCATGAAGCCGGCCTTCTTCAGGGCCGGCCGAAGCTCGGGCTCGGCACCGACCAGGGCGCGGCTGATGCCGTGGCGAACCGCGCTGGCCTGCGCGGCGATGCCGCCGCCGCGAACCTTGACGATCACGTCGTAGCCGGAGGGACGCCCCACGACCTCGAAGGGCTGCGCGATGATCATGCGCGAGGTCGGGCGCGGGAAGTAGTCGGCTATCTCACGATCGTTGATCACGATCTTGCCGAGTCCGGGCTTGAGCCAGATGCGAGCGATCGCGGTCTTGCGCTTGCCGGTTGCGAGAGTCTGCTGGGGTCCTGCTGCCATCTTGGGAAGTCCGTTTCAGCCTCGCCTACAGGGCGAGCTGCTTGGGAGTCTGTGCGATGTGGGGATGCTCGCTCCCCGTGTAGATCTTGAGCTTCTTGGCCAGCTGGCGGCCCAGGCGATTGCGCGGCAGCATTCCCGTGACGGCCTTGCGGATGAGCTCCTCAGGCTGAGTGGCCAGAATCTCTCCCGCCGTGCGCTCACGGATTCCGCCGGGATAGCCCGAATAGCTGTAGTAGACCTTGCCCGAGCTCTTGTTGCCGGTCAGGCGAACCTTCTCGGCATTGATCACGACGACGAAGTCGCCGCAGTCCACGTGAGGCGTGAACGCCGGATTGTTCTTGCCACGCAAGGTCGCCGCCACTCGCGTGGCCAAGCGTCCGAGCACCTGCTCGTTGGCATCGACCACGTACCACTGGCGCGCGGCTCGCGCGGCTTCGACCGACAGGCTCTTGGTAACCTTCTGCATGATTCCTCTCGGGCGCCACCGGATGTCAGGGAGAATGGCGGGGCCGACGAGACTCGAACTCGCGACCTCTGGCGTGACAGGCCAGCGTTCTAACCGACTGAACTACGACCCCGTTCCTTCCGGCGCATGTTCGGTCCACCGCTTCGTCGGCCTCCCTGGAAGGCCGTGGTAGCAACCGAGCCCGGCTACCTAACAGCAAAGAAGAAGGCGCGCAAATCGGCAGACCAGCTGCGCGACCCGTTCCGTTGCCGTCCCTGTCCCGACTCGGGTGCGCATTGGACGGCCTGCCTCGGGCACTGCCCGTGCACGGTCGCGCGACAGGGCTCGCCTCGGAATCGCCTCTATCGTAGGGAGAGCGAATGAGCACGCGGGGCACTGGTCAAGGCGGAACTCTCCAGCGAACGCTGGAGGTCTTTCAGGTTTTGGGTGACGTGGGAATGCTGTGGCCTCCCTTCCTGATGGGCCTCGGCAAGGCGCTCGGCAAGTGGGGCTCGACCGTGGCCGGCGGCGTGGCCGCCTCGGCTGCCAGGCGCCCGGACGACGTCGGGCTCATCGACGAGGTCGGCGCACCTCTGACCTTCGGGGAGCTGGACCGCCGCACCAATTCGATCGCACGCGGCCTCATGGCCGCCGGGGTCAAGACCGGCGACGGCGTGGGCCTGTTCGCGCGCAATCATCGCGGCTTCGTCGAGTCCATGATCGCGCTGAACAAGATCGGCGCCAACACGATGCTGCTCAACACGGGCTTTGCCGCCCCGCAGCTGAGCGAGGTGCTCGAGCGCGAGAAGTCCGAGATCGTGCTCTACGACGAGGAGTTCGAGCCCATCGTCAGCGCCGGAGCCGGAGCAAGGAAGCGCTTCGTGACCCTGGCCGAAGGGCAGACGTCGTACCCGACCCTCGAAGAGCTCACCCGCACGCACGATTCCTCGGAATTGCCGGCACCTTCCAGACACGGGCGCACCACGATTCTCACCTCGGGCACCACCGGCACGCCCAAAGGCGCGCAGCGCGAGGCACGCCGCACCAGCCTCGATACGCTCGTCGGCCTGCTCGGGCGCATGCCACTGCGCGTGGGCGAGAAGAGCCTGATCGCGGCGCCGACGTTTCATTCGTGGGGCGGCGCGCACCTGATGCTGTCGTCGATCCTGTCGTGCACCATCGTGCTGCGCCGCCGCTTCGATCCCGAAGACACGCTGCGCGCCATCCACGAGCATCGTCCCGACGTCCTGGCCGTGGTTCCCGTCATGATGCAGCGAATCCTTGCGCTGCCTCCCGAGGTCATCCGCAAGTACAACACACGTTCCCTGCGCGTGGTCGCTGCCAGCGGCTCGGCGCTGCCCGGCGAACTGGCGCTTCGCTGGATGGATACGTTCGGCGACAACGTCTACAATTTCTACGGTTCCACCGAGGTCGCGCAGGCCACCATCGCCATGCCCGACGAGCTGCGCTCGGCCCCCGGCACCGCCGGACGGGCGCCGCGCGGCACCATCGTCAAGCTGTTCGACTCCGAAGGCCGCGAGGTCACCAAAGCCAACCAGACCGGACGCATCTTCGTCGGCAATGACAACCAGTTCGAGGGCTACACCGGCGGCGGCAACAAGGAGATCATCCAGGGCCTCATGTCCTCGGGCGACGTCGGACATTTCGACGAGAACGGCCTGCTGTTCGTGGACGGTCGCGACGACGACATGATCATTTCGGGCGGCGAGAACGTCTTCCCGCGCGAGGTCGAGGATCTGCTCTGCGATCACCCGGCCGTGCACGAAGCGGCTGTCCTCGGTGTCGCCGATCCGGAGTTCGGCCAACGCCTGAAGGCCTTCGTCGTGCTGCGTAACGGGAACCAGGTCAGCGCCGAGGATCTCAAGCAGTACGTGCGCGACCATTTGGCGCGCTACAAGATCCCGCGCGAGATCGTCTTCCTGCCCGAGCTGCCGCGAAATCCCACGGGCAAGGTCCTGAAGCGCGTGCTCAAGGAGCAGGCGTAGCCGGGCGAACCGCTTCGACCACGACCGCCACGCGAGCCGGGCCCAGGCTTTCGCGATCGTAGGCCGCGCGCGGACACCCGGTCACAGCCCATCCGGTCATGCCGCTGCCCGTCACGCCCACGCAGATCGAGGCCATTCTTCGCCGTCACGTCATCGACGTCTGGTTCCCGCGGTGCCTGGACGAGCGCCACGGCGGATTCCTGTGCGACTTCGACCGGCGCTGGCGATCGTGCGGGCCGCACGACAAGTTCCTCGAGTTCCAGGCCCGCCAGACCATGTTCGCGGCCGAGGCGGTGCTGGCCTTTCCGGCCGACGACGGGATGCGCGCGGCGATGCGATGCGGTTTCGCCTGCCTGCGCGACGTCTTGTGGGACGCTCAGGACGGCGGCTGGTTCCATCGCTGCGACCGCGCCGGAACGCCGATCCAGCAGCACACCAAGCACGTGCACGGAATGGCGTATGCGATGCAGGCCTGCGCCGCGGTGTATCGGGCCGGCGGCGACGCTTCGGCTCTGCCCCTGGCGCAGCAGGCTTTCGACTGGCTCGACCACACCGCGCACGATTCGGCGGACGGCGGTTATCGGCAGTTCTTCACCCGTGACGGCAAGGCAATCGACGCTCCACGCGTCGGCGTCTGGAATGCGCCGTGCGATCCGATCGAGACGCCGCTCGGCTGCAAGGACGCCAATACGCACTCCGATCTGCTCGAAGCGCTGACTGCGCTCTACGCGGTCTGGCCCGACGCGCGCGTTCGCGAGCGGCTCGTCGAGCTGACGACGCTCTGCACGGGGCGGATGGTCGGCGCCGATGGCGCGATGCACTTCTACTTCTCCCGCGATTGGAAGCCGGTGCCGCACCTCCAGCGCTATGGCACTGCGCTCCAGACTGCCACGCGGCTGATGGCGGTCACCTCGGTCCTGGGCAGCAAAAGCGCGGCAGAGTGCGCCGAGCGCATCCTGGCGCATTCGTGCCGGTACGGCCGCGATGCAGTCTCGGGGGGATTCGTGATGGCCGGCCCCGGATCGGCGCCGCTGGTCCTGCAGGGCCAGCCGCTATCGGTGCGCATCAAGCCATGGTGGGTGCAGATCGAGGGCTTACGGGCGCTCCTCCACTTCACGTACGCACCAACGCACGCGCCAGCCGATCCGACCGGGCATGCAGCCGAGCTCGCAGCCGCTTGGCGCTTCGTCGAACGAAACATGATCGACGAGCGTTACGGCGGGGTCTATTCGAACGGTCGCGATGCGCTCCCATGGTGGCGGCAGCGGCCGGGAATGCCGTTGCCGCAGGGACTGTCCGCCAAAGGCCACGTCTGGAAGGACGCGTCGCACGAAGGACGGCTGCTGCTGCAGTGGCTCGCGTTTCTGCGCAAAGTTCCCTCCGCGGCTTGAGAGCGAAGTCCGCGCCGAGCTGACGAACTGCCCCGACTGCTTGAAACGGTCGTGGCAACGCGCGCGCATCGACGCCAGCGCAGGCTGCGGCGCGGCTCGTGGCGAAGCGCGCGCAACGTGGCGTCAGCTGCGCAAGGCGAACGTCATCTGGCAGCGCCGTCGGCGTGACCTCGCTGGGCCTTGTGCTTTCGTCCTGCGCGGCCGTTTGCAGCGCTCGACGAGCGCAGCCGCGGCGCCAGCTCCTCCTCGAAGAAGCGCAGGAACGGCTCCTGATCCTCGCCTGCCGACATCAACACGATGTGATCGAAGCCGGCGTCGGTGAACTTCTCGATGGCGTCGACGTAGGACTGCACGTCCGGACCATGAGGGACCTCTTCGGCCAGATCTTCGGGCTTGACGAACTTGGTGGCGGCCTCGAAGCCGCCCACGTTCGGAATCTCGGTCAGCACGCTCCAGTCCAGTGCGCCGAAACGGGAGTAGCGGTGCGCCAGGGCCAGTCCTTCCTCCTCGGTTTCCGCGTAAGCGACACCGAGCTCGCCGTAGGCGCCGGCCTCGCCGCCACCAGCTTTCTTCCAGGCCCGGATCAGATCCGCTTCGGCGGACACCGCCATGATTCCGTCGCCCACCTCGCCGGCCAGCTCGGCGGCCTTGGGACCACCGGCTCCGATGACGATGGGAATGGGCCGCTCGGGAAGATCGTAGATTCGCGCGCTCTCGACGTCGAAGTAGCTGCCCGTGAACGAGACCATCTCCCCGCTCCACAGCTGGCGGATGATGTCGACGGCCTCCTCGAGCATCGACAGGCGCTCGGGAGCGCTCGGCCACCCCTGCCCGACGACGTGCTCATTGAGACGCTCGCCCGTGCCCAGTGCCAGCGTGAATCGACCATCGCTGAGCACGCCGACCGTGGCGGCAGCCTGCGCGACGATGGCCGGATGATACCGGATGATCGGACAGGTCAGTCCGGTCGAGATGCCGATGGACTCGGTCGCCTGCGCGAGCGCGCCGAGCACGCTCCAGGCAAAGGGAGAATGGCCGTGCGATTCGAGCCACGGGTGGAAATGGTCGGAGATGGAGACGAAATCGAAGCCGGCTCGCTCTGCCAGCACCGCGTTCTCGACGAGGGCGCGTGGATCGTGCGTCTCCGTCATCAGCTTGTACCCGAACTGCGTCATCGGTGGCTCCTTACGGCAGGATCCTTCCACCGTCCGCGCTCCGGCCGCAGCTGCAAGGAAAGAAGCCACTCAGGCGTGGCCGTGTTGCGAAAATACTCGCAGGCGCGTGGTACGGCGGCGCTGCGCACTCGAGATGTCGATGTGGTGGTCGACCCCAGCGGCGCTCCGCGCGGTCGGATCAACGCCGCACGCCGTGAGGTTCGCGGGACGCGCAGAGGCGGCGCGCCCTCAGCGCGGTCGCAGCAGTACTACGGGGATGTCGCGAGGGGTGCTGGCCTGGTAGTTGTCGTAGTCGGGCCACATCGCGGTCATCATCGGCCACACGCGCTTCTTGTCTTCCGCGCTGCCGGTACGCGCCGTCACCGGGATCGTCTTGTCCCAGACCTGGATCTCGACGTCAGGGTGAGCGACCAGGTTCTTGTACCAGCCAGGATGGTCGGGATAACCGCCCTTGGACGCGACGACCACGTAATCGTCACCGTCGCGGCCGTAGCAGAGCGGGAACTTGCGGACCTGACCCGTCTTGCGGCCCCTGGTGTGCAGGATCAGGCAACTCGTGCCGTTCCAGTCGTGACCGATCTTGCCACCGGTCTCTTCGTACTTTTGAACGTGCTCGTCGCCGAACAGGCTGAAGTCTGGCATGGCTGCAGATTGCCACGCAAAAGATCGCAGGCAAGCGGATCGGGGGCCTGCATCGGACGATGACGATGCGAGCGCCGCACGATGGCTGCCTTGGTCGTGACGGGCGAGCCGGCGCCGGTGCCGCGGCGCGTGAGCTTGCCACGCGCATCCGGCGCGTCGGCCGTGTCGGTGCGGGCGCGGGTGTAGAGCGACCGGCCGCTGGGCGGCCGGTCGCTCTACCGTGGGCCTAGAGGTCGTCGAAGCAGGAACCGTTCTTGTCGTCGCCGTCGTCGAACTCGTCGCAGTCGACGCTCAGGCCGTCGCTCAGCGCTGCGGTCAGGCAGACGTGGCAGCGGACCGCATCATCCAGGCAATCGGCCAGGGGATCGTTGGTCAGCGCCATGCAGCGGCCCTGCGGAAAGGGCGTGGTGGTCTGGCCGCACTTCTTTCCGATGGTGGTAGCAAGCTTGCTGGCGGACTTGCCGATCTTTCCCTTCGGATCGGCGCCGATGCATGCCTCGAAATCCGCATCGTCGTCGAACGGATTCGTCTTGTCCTTCAGCCCGGCCTTCTTGCACTTGTTGTAGGCCTTCAGGTGCGTCTTATAGAGCTTGTTGGATGCCTTGAGCGCCTGGCTCTGGCACTTGCACGCCGCCTTGTCGGAATCGCAAAGGCTGATGCTGGAGTTGCTGTCGAAGATCTCCTGCGCGAAGTCGAAAGCCTGGAACTGGGCGCGGTTGTTGACGTTGCCCGCGCCGGTATGGCCGATGGTCGGCAGCTCGTCGCAGGACGCCGCCTCCAGGGCGACCGTCTTGGCCTCGGCCTTGGCGACCTTGGCGTCGTTGTTCGCGCACAGGAACGCGTCGGTGGTTCCATCCTTCGCGCGCGTGGAGATGCACTTGGCGTTGGCCTTGTTCTGCGCCGAGGCCACTTTGGCCATGCCCTTGTTCAGGGCATTGATGCACTTCTGCTGACCGGGCGTCTGCGTCACTGCCGACGCGCTACCGTGCATCATCACGATTGCGGTTACGATCGCCATAACGGTCGAACGTTTCATGGTTCCTCCTCGTTGCCCTCGTGGTTCGATGTGCGCCCCCGGGCTGTCGGCCAGCGTTCTTGCTGAGCGCACTTTCGGAGTAAACGAAATTCGCAGCCGAAATCGGCGGCGACACCATTTCTACCCGCACGGGGGACCGCCGGGCGGAACTGCCGCGATGCTGCTGTCGGGAAATGACTTCGCCTGCATGACGGACCGGTAAAGGAACGCACCAGGCCGGTCGAGCCAGGGCCAGCATCTGGCTATGGTGCGCCGCAATGTCGGCCGCGCTCGATGATGCACGCTCCAGGCTCCGAGCCGTCTTCGGTTTCGACGATTTCCGGCCAGGACAGGGTGAGGTCGTCGAAGCGGTCCTCGACGGCGCCGACGTCCTGGCAGTGATGCCGACCGGCAGCGGCAAGTCGTTGTGCTATCAGCTTCCAGCGCTGCTGCGGCCCGGCCTGACGGTCGTGGTCTCTCCGCTGATCGCGCTCATGCGCGATCAGGTCGGCCAGCTGCGGGAGTACGGCGTGGCGGCGGCGGCGTGGAACTCCTCCAACGACTTCTTGGAGAACCGCAGGATCGAGCAGGCTCTGCGCGAGAACGGTTTGCGGCTGCTCTACGTGGCGCCCGAGCGTCTGGTTCGCGAGGACACGATCCGCACGCTGCGCGATGCCGGCACCGACCTGCTCGCCATCGACGAAGCACACTGCGTTTCGCAGTGGGGGCACGACTTCCGCCCCGAGTACCTGACTCTCGGAACCGTGCGCGAGCAGCTCGGCGGCGTGCAAGTGATCGCGCTCACGGCCACCGCCGACGCACCGACCCGCGCCGACATCGAGACCAAGCTCTTCCGCACGCGGCCCCGCACCTTCGTGCGGTCCTTCGACCGACCCAACCTCAAGCTCGCGATGCGCCCGAAGGACAATGCACGCCGGCAGGTCGAATCCTTCGTCGCAGAGCACGCCGGCAGCAGCGGCATCGTCTATTGCGCATCGCGCAAGCGCACCGAAGAGCTGGCCGCCGCGCTTGCCGATCGCGGCGTGCGCGCCCTGCCCTATCACGCCGGCCTCGAACAGGACCGCAGGAGCCGTAACCAGGACGTCTTCCTGCAGGAGGACGGCGTGGTGATCGTGGCGACCATCGCCTTCGGCATGGGCATCGACAAGCCCGACGTGCGCTTCGTCTGCCATGCCGACTTGCCCGCCAACATCGAAGGGTACTATCAGGAAATCGGCCGTGCCGGCCGCGACGGCCTGGCCGCCGACACGCTGACGCTTTACGGCCTCGACGACATGCGCCTGCGGCGCCTGCAGATCGAGCAGAGCGAGACTTCCGACGAGCGCAAGCGCATCGAGCGGCAGCGCTTCAACGCGCTGGTGGCGTTGTGCGAGGCGCCACGCTGCCGGCGTCAGACCCTGCTCGCCTACTTCGGCGAGGCTTCGTCGACCTGCGGCAATTGCGACCTGTGCATCGTCGGAGTCGAAGTGTTCGACGGCACGATCGAGGCGCAGAAGGCGATGTCGGCCGTGCTTCGTACCGGCGAAAGGTTCGGCACCGAGCATCTGGTGGCGATCCTGACCGGCAACGCCAACGACGCGATACGGCGCTGGAACCACGACGCGCTGCCGACGTTCGGCGTCGGCAAGGACCGCGACGCCGGCGAATGGCGGACGATCTTCCGCCAGCTCTACGCGTGCGGAGTGCTCTCGCTCGACATCCTCGAGCACGGACGCTGGACCGTGACCGAGTACGGGCGGCGCGTGCTGCGCGGGCAGGAGAGCGTCGAGCTGCGGCGCGACGTGCTGATGCCGAAGGCGTCGCGAAAAAAGGACAAGGCGGCCAGAGGCAAGGCGGCGCCGATGCCGATGCTGCAAAGCTCCGATACGGGCCTCTTCGATGCGTTGAAGGTGCTGAGGCTCGACCTGGCCAAGGCCCAGGGCCTGCCCGCCTATGCGGTCTTTGCGGATCGAACGCTGATCGAGATGGCGGGCGTACGGCCGGTTACCCTGCAGCAGATGCGAGCGATCCACGGCGTCGGCGATGCCAAGCTCGACAAGTACGGTGCCGCGTTCCTGGAGCTCGTGCAGCGGCACGCGGAGCAGCAGCCTTGAAGGCTGCTGCTCTCGTGCGCCGCAGGGAAGAGAGGCCCGCGATCAGGCCGGTGAGCAGGAAAACAGCGCCGGAGGCGTCGTCGAAGTGCGTTTCCCCTTCAGCTTGCAGCGCAGATGGTCGGTCGCCGTCCCCAGGCTGAAGGTGCCCTTGACCTTCCCAGAGATCCCCTCCGGATCGACCTGGTAAGTCTGTGCGGCAAGGTCGCCGCCGACGTAGGTGGTGCCGTTGCCGGCCGCAAAAACGATGTGTCCCTTGCCGGGCTTTCCGGCGGCGTCGGGCGAGACGCCACAGGCTAGAACCTCGAGCGGCCCTGCATCGCTGCTGGCATTTACTCGCACGGTGGTGGAACCGTCGTCGAACGAGTCGAGAACCTCGAGCGTCCCGGTGAGTTTCGCTTTGACCGTGACACCGTTTTCGTTGCCTTTGCACTTGATCTTGACGTCCCACGTGCCGTTCGGATTGAACGACTCCGTGCCGGCGAACGATGAGGTGGCAACCGCGACGGCCACGAGACAGATCGTGGCGGTGAGCTTTTCACGCATGTTTTTCCTCCGAGCGTCCGTGTTGCGGATCGCTGCGCGGCACGGAACGCAGCGCTCGCCTACACCTCGCAGCGAAGTCCCACAAGATGAGAACCGAGAGCGTACCCCGCGTGGGTAGCTGCGGTTACGAAGCAGACGCCGGGTAGCTGCGAAACGAAGAGCCGGGTGTGAGGTCGCGCCGGGCGGCACGCTGCGGCCAAGTGCCGCTGCGAAAGTCACGCCGACCGCGCCGGCAGGAATGGTGGGCGGTGACGGGATCGAACCGCCGACCCGCGGCGTGTAAAACCGCTGCTCTACCAGCTGAGCTAACCGCCCTTTCCTAAACGAAGCGAGCCGGCTGTGAGCCGGCTCGCTTCCATAGCAAGTGATGTCGCGTTGTCGAAAAGGGGGGCAGGCACATTCTTCGGCAGCCGAAAAAAGTGTCTGGCCCCTTTTCGTCGTTCAGTGCGTGATGACGTCTCCCGTGGCCGGCGTCTCGCCGGCGGGAGCGGGCTGCTGGGTCAGCTCCACTTCCATCGGCAGCGCGCCGAGATCGCGCGGACGTGCCATCAGGAAGATCGACTTGCGACCTTCGGGCAGCAGCAGCGCGCCATCGAGAACCTCGTCCATGTGCTCGACCGACCTGATCTCCAGCGCACGCAGGATCGTGGTCGGCAGCTCCTGGATGTCCTTGGTGTTCTCGGACGGGATGATCACCTTCTTGATGCCGGCGCGGTGAGCCGCCATCAGCTTTTCCTTCAGGCCGCCGATGGGCAGCACGCGTCCGCGCAGCGTGATTTCTCCCGTCATTGCCACGTCGTGACGGACCGGGATGCGGCACAGTGCCGAGACCAGGGAGGTCGCCAGGGTGATGCCGGCCGACGGGCCGTCCTTCGGGATGGCGCCTTCGGGCACGTGGATGTGCACGTCGATGGACTGATAGAAGTCGGGGCGGAAGCCGAGCTCCATGGCGCGCGAGCGCACATAGCTCATCGCGGCCTGCGCCGACTCCTGCATGACCTCGCCGAGCTGCCCGGTGATGGTCAGCTTGCCCTTGCCCGGAAGCACGGTGACTTCGGTGTTCAGGAGCTCGCCGCCCATTTCGGTCCAGGCAAGTCCTGTGGCGATACCCACCATCGACTCGTCTTCGGTGCGGCCGTAGCGGTACTTGGGCGGTCCCAGATACTTCTCGATGGCCTTGGCGCCGATGTTGACGATCTTGGGGTTCTCGGTGCTGGCGACCTTGACAGCGACCTTACGGCACACGGCCGCGATCTCGCGCTCGAGGTTGCGCACGCCCGCTTCCTTGGTGTAGCGGCGGATGATCATCAGCAGCGCCGCATCGGCGAACACCAGCTGCGTCTCGTCCAGACCGTTGGCCTCGCGCTGCTTGGCCACCAGGAACTCGCGCGCGATGTTGAGCTTCTCCAGCTCGGTGTAGCCGGGGATGCGGATGATCTCCATGCGATCCTGCAGCGGCCGCGGGATGCGGTCGAGCATGTTCGCGGTGGTCACGAACATCACCTTGGACAGGTCGTAGTCGACGTCCAGGTAGTGATCGTTGAACGATGTGTTCTGCTCGGGATCGAGGACCTCGAGCATGGCCGAGGCCGGGTCGCCGCGGAAGTCGGTCGACATCTTGTCGACCTCGTCCAGCAGGAAGACCGGGTTGCCCTTGCCGGCCTTCTTCAGGCCCTGAATGATCTTGCCGGGCAGTGCGCCGATGTAGGTGCGGCGATGGCCACGGATCTCGGCCTCGTCACGCACGCCGCCGAGCGAGATGCGCACGAACTGGCGCTGCGTCGCACGTGCGATGGAGCGGCCGAGCGAGGTCTTGCCGACGCCGGGAGGTCCGACCAGGCAAAGGATGGGTCCCTTGATCTGACCGACCAGCTTGGTCACGGCCAGGTACTCGAGGATGCGCTCCTTGACCTTCTCCAGACCGTAATGGTCCTCGTCGAGGGTGCGGCGCGCTTCCTTGATGTCGATGCGGTCCTCGGAGTAGTCGCCCCAGGGAAGAGCCAGCATCCAGTCGATGTAGTTTCGCACCACGGTAGCCTCGGCCGACATGGGCGACATCATCTTGAGCTTCTTGATTTCCTTCTCGGTCTTCTCGCGTGCCTCTTCGGGCATCTTGAGCTTGGCCAGACGCTCTTCGAGCTCCTGGATCTCGTTCTTGAACTCGTCCTTCTCGCCGAGCTCCTTCTGGATCGCCCGCATCTGCTCGTTGAGGTAGTACTCCTTCTGCGTCTTCTCCATCTGCTTCTTGACGCGGGAACGGATGCGCTTCTCGACTTCGAGAATCTCCATTTCCGAACGCATGAAGCCGAGCACCTTTTCCAGGCGCTCGGACACGTCGAAGGTTTCGAGCAGGTCCTGCTTGTCCTCGAGCTTGACGGTCAGATGCGAGACCACGGTGTCGGCCAGGCGCGACGGGTCCTCGATCGAGTTCACCGTCATGACCATCTCGGGCGGAATCTTCTTGTTGGCGCGCACGTAGGCTTCGAACGTCGAGTTGACGCTGCGCACGAGCGCCTCCAGCTCGGGGCCGGTGGCGGTGTTCTCGTCGATCGACTCGATCTGCACCGAGAAGAATCGCTCTTCCTCGGCAAAGCTCATGACGCGGGCGCGGTACTTGCCTTCCACCAGGACCTTGACGGTTCCGTCGGGCAGGCGAAGCAGCTGGACGACCTGGCCGAGCGTGCCTACGGCATGAATGTCGGCCTCGGTAGGATCGTTGGTCTTCGCTTCCTTCTGGGCGGCCAGCAGGATCGCGTGATCGCCGGCCATGGCCGCCTCGAGTGCGGCGATCGACTTCTGACGTCCGACGAACAGCGGCACGACCATGTGAGGAAACACGATGATGTCGCGCAGCGGCAGAAGCGGGATCGCGGGAGACTTCTTGTCTTCGCCTTCGCCCTCTCCACCCGACTTCGGGTTGCGGAAGATCATCGGCTCTCTTTCTTTACTGCTCATCAGCTTACCTTCCCCTCTCTCCTGCCCCGCCAGGGAAACCGCATCCTTGCGAACCGGCGCAGATGGCGCGCCGCCCGGTCTTCAGCTTGCGCGCGTGGCGCTGGCGTAGACGATGATCGGGTTGTCCTTGCGCTCTACGACCTCTTCCGAGATCACCACCTCCTCGATCTCGGATTGTGAGGGTACATCATACATCACTTCCAGCATGATCTCTTCCATGATGGCGCGAAGACCGCGTGCCCCCGACTTGCGCCGGAAGGCTTCCTTGGCGATCGCGCGCAGGGCGCCTTCGGTGAACTTCAGGCGCACATTCTCCATCTCGAAGAGCTTCTGGTACTGCTTGGTGAGTGCGTTCTTCGGTTCCTTGAGGATGCGCACGAGCGAATCTTCGTCGAGGTCGTGCAGCGTGGCGATCACCGGCACGCGCCCGACGAACTCCGGGATCATGCCGAACTTGAGCATGTCCTCGGTCTGCACCTCGGTCAGCACGGTGACGCCTTCGGCGTCGCGCTTGGCGCGAATGTCGGCGCCGAAGCCCATGCCCTTCATGCCGATGCGCCGGCGGATGATGTCGTCGAGTCCGACGAAGGCGCCTCCGCAGATGAACAGGATGTTGGTGGTGTCGACCTGCAGGAACTCCTGCTGCGGATGCTTGCGGCCGCCCTTGGGCGGAACGCTGGCCGTGGTGCCTTCGATGATCTTGAGTAGCGCCTGCTGCACGCCTTCGCCGGAGACGTCGCGCGTGATCGACGGGTTGTCGCCCTTGCGTGCGATCTTGTCGATCTCGTCGATGTAGACGATGCCGCGCTGACACTTCTCGACGTCGTAGTCGGCGTTCTGCAGCAGCGAAAGAATGATGTTCTCGACGTCCTCGCCGACGTATCCGGCCTCGGTCAGGCTCGTGGCGTCGGCGATCGCGAAGGGAACCTGGAGAAAGCGCGCCAGGGTCTGGGCCAGCAGGGTCTTGCCCGAGCCGGTCGGCCCGATCAGCAGGATGTTCGACTTCTGCAGCTCGACGTCGCCGGTGACCATCGAGGAGTCGATGCGCTTGTAATGGTTGTGGACGGCAACGGCCAGGACCTTCTTGGCCCGCTCCTGCCCGACCACGTACTGATCCAGGACCTTCTTGATGTCAGAGGGCTTGGGGACCGAGGAGACGGCGCTGATGGCCTCCTCCTGATCGCACTCCTCGGCGATGATGTCGTTGCAGAGGTCGATGCACTCGTCGCAGATGTAGACCGTCGGCCCCGCGATCAGCTTGCGCACTTCCTCCTGCCCCTTCCCACAGAAGGAACACACCAGATCCTTGGTCTTGTCGTCTCCCTGTTTGCGCATCGCTCCGGACCTTATGCGGCCGTCGGCCGGCTCGTGATCACCTGATCGACGATGCCGAACAACTTCGCCTCCTCCCCCGTCATGAACCGATCCCGGTCGGTTTCCTTGTCGATCCGGTCCAGATCCTGGCCGGTATGCTTGGACAGTATGACATTGAGCTCGGCCCTAATCCTCAGGATTTCTTTGGCCTGGATCTCGATATCGCTGGCCTGGCCCTGAACCCCTCCCATCGGCTGATGGATCATGATGCGCGCATGAGGCAGGGCGTAGCGTTTTCCCGGGGCGCCGCCGGCCAGAAGGATGGCGCCCATGCTGGCGGCCTGTCCGATGCACAGCGTCGAGACCGGCGGGCGGATGTACTGCATCGTGTCATAGATCGCCATGCCGCTGGTGACCGAGCCACCTGGCGAGTTGATGTAAAGATAGATGTCCTTGTCCGGATCCTCGGCTTCCAGGAACAGAAGCTGCGCGGTGATGAGCGAGGCGCTGAGGTCGTTGACGTCGGAGGTGAGGAAGACGATGCGCTCCTTGAGGAGCCTCGAGTAGATGTCGTACGCCCGCTCACCGCGACCGGTGGTTTCGACGACCATGGGAACCAGATTCATGTACACCTCGCGGGCGCGCTCGTCCGAACTCGATCGGAGGTTATAGGCTTCAGTCATCGTCGGCAACTTGGCTGTCCTCGACTTCGCGTTCCTGCACCACCGCCGACTCGAACACTTTTTGCGCTGCTTTTTCGCGCATTAAGGTCTGCCTCAAGTCCGCCACTGCGCCAGGTCGGGAGTAGTGGCGGCGGACCTCCTCGGCCCGCCGGCCGGCCTGCGCCAGCTGAGCACGGACGCGCTGCTCCATCTCTTCCTGAGACACTTCGACCCCTTCGGCGGCCGCGATCGCATCCAGGATGAAGGTGGCCTTGAGCTCCTGTCGCGCACGCGGCTCCAGGGCCTTGTGCAGCTCTTCGCTCTGCTCGCTGCCGTGAGCCTCCACGCCGAGCTCGTGCATGTACCCGTGAATGGTCTGGTGCAGCAGGGCCTTTGGCAACTCGAACTCGTGCGCATCCACCAGGCGGCCGATCAGCTCGTTCTGCATCTGGCGCTGCCCCTCGCGCCTGGCCCGATCGCGTAGATCCTGACGAATGCGATCGCGCAGCGCGTCGAGCGACTCGACGCCCTCGATGCCGGCCTCGATGGCCAGGCTGTCGTCGACCGGCGGCAGGATCTTGGTCTTGATCTCCTTGACCGTGACCTCGAAGCGAATCGTCCTGCCCCGCAGCTTCTCATCCCCGTGCTCCTCGGGGAAGGTCACGACGATCGATGTGCGCTCGCCACGGCGCACTCCCGGCAGCTGCTTCTCGAAATCGGGCGGGAAACGGTTGGCACCCACGTCCAGCACGATGTCCTCGCCGCTCGTTCCGGCCACGGGCTCCTCGCCCTCGAAGCCGAACATGTCGAAGACCACCACGTCGCCGAAGGCCACGGTGTCGCGTTCGGCCTCGGTCTGCAGCACCGCCATGCGCTCCCGCAGGCGCTCCAGCTGCTCGTCGACTTTGTCCTCGCCGACGGCGGCGACCAGGAGGTCGGCCGGAAGGCCTTGATAGCGGCCGAGCTTGACGTCGGGCCGCACGTCGACGGCAGCCTCGAAGGAAAGTCCGCCCTCGCCCTCGTACTCGTGCTTGAGCACGCGCGGCATGCTGACGATGTCGAGCGAATGCTCGCGGATGCTGGCGGCGCACGCCTCTTCGAGAAGCTCGTTGAGAACCTCGCGCTCGACCTCCTCGCCGTAGACCTTCTCGAGCATGGGTCGTGGCGCCTTGCCCTTGCGAAAACCCTTGAGCTGGGCGCGCGACTGGAGGCGCTGGTAGGCGCGGTCGAAACGGCCGCGCACGTGCTGCGGCGATACCGAAACCTTCAGGGTCCTGGCCGCCGGGCCGGACTCTTCGACAGTGGATCGGATCTCTTCCATCGGTTCGTAAGCTTCCTCGAAGTCCAGGGTGTTGCACGCGGCTGCCGTGCGGAGAGTGCGAGAGGGGGGACTCGAACCCCCAACCGCCGAAGCGGGCTAGATCCTAAGTCTAGTGCGTCTGCCAGTTTCGCCACTCTCGCCCAGCCATGCGCAGGGCACGGTGATTGCAGCAGCGACGGTTCCATCGCCGGTCCGGATTTACAAGTCACCTCTGCGTTGGAGGCGCTCGGCCACAGGAGCGCGCAGCGCTTCGGCCACCACCCGGTGGCCATCCACGTTGAAATGGCCGTCGACGGCGAAGAACAGGGGCTTGCCGAGGTCGCGGTGAGCCCGGGTAAGGACCGGGGTGACATCCAGATAGTCGATCCCTAGCTGCCGAAGTCGCTCGCCGATCTCTCGCGCCGGCCTGGTCAGATCGTAGGCCTGGTCCAGATCGGGCACCTTCTGGCGAAGGCTCTCGAGTGCATCGGCCTCGACCATGGAGCGATACGGAAGCAGCACGACGAAGAGCTCGGCTCCGAGGCCGCGGGCCTGGCCGCGCAGCTCGGCCAGCAGCGAAGCCGACAGGTCGTAATCTTTGCGCGCGCCCTCGCCGAGCTCGCGAGCGCACAGCTCGAGGTAGCCTTCGAGCGGCAGCCACTCGTCGCGGTCCCTGGTCTGGCGCGTTCGCAGCGAGTAGCGGAACTGGCTCAGCAGCAGGCCGAGCTTGGTGCCGCGGGCGTGGCGCGTGGGGTACTGGCGCACCAGGCTGGTGAGCGAGGCGCCGTCCTGGCTGCGCTTCCATTCGTCATTCTGAGCCAGGTCGTTGCCGAGGTAGAGGCTGAACAGGACCAGATCGGGCGCGAGCTCGCGGCCGTATTCCCGCAGCACCTGGACCTGGTGGATGATTTCGTACCCGCCGGTGCCTGTGTTGACGACGTCGACGCCCAGATCCTTCTCGAGCAGGTCGGCGAACAGCTCGCCGCGCTCGACCCCGTATCCCATCGTGAAGGAGTCGCCGATGGCCAGGACCCGTTTGCCGCCCGTCGCGGCCGGCTCCTCGTCGCGGAAACCGAGCGAGTTGGTCGACACTTCCACTTCGTACTCGGGCGACGACATGGGCATGTCGATGCCGGGCGCGAGGCGAAAGCCGAGCGCGTCGTGACGCACCCACGGCGTAAACTTGTTTTTGGGGTAGTCGGCGACGCGCAGCACGACCTCGACTGCCACGAGGCAGACCAGGGAAGCGAGCGCCGCCGCCGCAACGGCGAACAACGCCAGTCGGCGCCGCGAAGCCATTGCCGGGCAGCCGCAGCTCTAGAACAGCGTGTAAATGAACGGGGCGGCCGCGCTGCCGCCGAAGACCACCAGCGCGCCGACCATCAGCAGCACGACGATGATGGGCGTCAGCCACCACTTCTTGTTGGAGCGAAGGTAGTCCCAGAACTCGCTGATCAGACCGGTCTGGCCAAGCTCGGACTGGCGCTCGAACTCGCTGCGCTCTTCCTTTCGTGGTGCGGTGGGATTGGCCATTGGAATTTCCTTCGGGCGATTCAGAACTGGCGGAAGTAGCGGCCCACGTCGGCCTTCTCGTGCTCGATCCAGTAGCTGGAGGCCTGGCGATCGAAGGCACGATGCATCGGATCGTAGCCGAGCGCGCGCATGATGAGGCCGAGCGGAGTCAGCAGCAGGTAATAGATCGCGCCCAGCAGCAGGTGCGAGATGGTCCAGCCGATCGGAAATGCGGCGACCATCCAGCCGACGAAGATCGGACGCAGCGCCTGGGGCGCAGCGATGCCGAGCACACCGCCGATCAGCGCCGCTGCGCCGAAGAGCTCAGCGCCAAGGGTGAGCTCTCCATTCTTGAACCAGATGCTGGCGGCGACGCCGCCGAAGATCAGCAGGCAAAGCAGCCCGAATTGTCGCAGTGTCTTGCGCGGCGGGTTCCAGTCGATTTCGATCATGGCCATCGTCTTGTCCTCAATCGAGCTGGAACTGCGAGAGATAGGCCTCGACGTCGATCTCGGGCGCGTTGGTCTGCTCCTTCTTGAGAAGCACGAAGTCCTCGAGCACGAGCACGTCCATGTTGGTCGCAAGGAAACAGCGGTACGCGTCCTCGGGGGTGCACACGATCGGCTCGCCGCGGACGTTGAAGCTGGTGTTGATGACGACGGGACAGCCCGTCTTCTTCTCGAACTTCTCGATGAGCGTCCGGTAGCGGCCGTGCCGTTCCTGGTGCACGGTCTGCACGCGCGCCGAGTAGTCCACGTGCGTGATGGCCGGAATGTTCGAGCGCGGAACCTTGAGCTTTTCGATACCGGTCAGCCCAGCCTCGGCGCCGTTGACCGCAAGGCGATGCTCGTCGCGCACCGGCGCCACCAGCAGCATGTACGGACTCTCGTCGGTCTCGCGCAGCGAGAAGTAGCTGTGCGCCTTTTCCGCCAGGACCGAGGGCGCGAAGGGGCGGAACGACTCGCGGAACTTGATCTTGAGGTTCATCGTGGACTGCATCTGACGGCTGCGCGCATCACCGAGGATGCTGCGCGAGCCGAGCGCGCGCGGTCCGAATTCCATGCGTCCCTGGAACCACCCCACCACGTTCTCGTCGGCGAGCAGGCTGGAGACGGCCTCGCACAGCTCCTCGTCGCCCTGATACTCGTGATAGGTGGCACCGGCGCCGTCGAGGAAGCTGCGGATCTCTTCGCGTGCGTAGCGAGGGCCGAGCAGGCTGCCGAACTGGCTGTCGCTGGCGCCGACGGTGCGAGGCTTGCCGAGCAGCTCATGCCAGACGAACATCGCCGCACCGAGCGCGCCGCCGGCGTCGCCGGCAGCCGGCTGGATCCAGATGTTGTCGAAGGGACCTTCGCGAAGGACGCGGCCGTTGCCGACGCAGTTCAGGGCCACGCCGCCGGCAAGGCACAGGTTCTTCATCCCCGTCACCTTGGCGACGTGTCGCGACATGCGCAGCATCACCTCTTCGGTGACCTTCTGGATGGAGGCCGCGATGTCCATGTGCCGCTCTTCCAGCGGGGTCTCGGGCGTGCGTGCCGGGCCGCCGAAGAGGTCGGCGAACTTCGACGACGTCATCGTCAGGCCCTGGCAGTAGTTGAAGTAGGACATGTCCATGCGGAAGGAGCCGTCCTCCTTCAGGTCCAGCAGGTTGTCCAGAATGAGGTCGGTGTACTTGGGGTCGCCGTAGGGAGCCAGGCCCATGAGCTTGTACTCGCCCGAGTTGACCTTGAATCCGCAGTAGTAGGTGAAAGCCGAGTAGAGCAGTCCGAGAGAGTGCGGGAAGCGCAGCTCGCCCAGAAGCTCGAGCTTGTTGCCGCGCCCGACGCCCCAGCTTGCAGTCGCCCACTCGCCGACGCCGTCGAGCGTCATCACGGCGGCCTCCTCGAAGGGAGACGGGAAGAACGCACTGGCTGCATGCGACTCGTGGTGCTCGGTAAAGATGTAGCGCTTGCCGTACTGCCCCTCCAGACCACGGCGCAGCTCGCGCGGGATGTAGAGCTTCTGGCGCAGCCACACGGGCATGGCCTTGACGAAGGACGGGAAGCCCGCCGGCGCGTAGGCCAGATAGGTCTCGAGGAGCCGCTCGAACTTGAGGAGCGGCTTGTCGTAGAAGGCGACGTGGTCGAGGTCGGCGATGCTCAGGCCGGCCTCTTTGAGGCAGTAGGCGACGGCGTTGGCCGGGAAGTTCGCGTCGTGCTTCTTGCGCGTGAAGCGCTCCTCCTGGGCCGCGGCCACGATGCGGCCGTCCACCAGCAGCGCTGCTGCCGAATCATGATAGTACGCCGAAATGCCTAGAATTGCCGTCATGGAACTCGCTTGGGGTGGCATCGCCTGCCTCCCCGGGCAATGCGACGGTGGACCACTATAGCGACCGAGCCGATTACTTCCAGCGCCAGAATCGCTCAAAGCAGGTCGAGAAGGGCGGGCGGTCGCGAAACGACTTGCCAGGCCCCCGCCTGCCGCAGCTCGTCACCATCGCGAAAACCCCACCCGGCCCCGACCGGCGCCATGCCCGCCGCCTTCGCCGTCTGCATGTCGGTGGGAGTGTCGCCCAGATAAAGGATGCGCTCGGGCACCACGCCCAGAGCGCCGGCGATTTCGCGCGCAGAGTGCGGATCGGGCTTGCGAGCGACGCCTTCGCGTTCGCCTACGACCGGGGCGAACGACCAGCGGCCGAGCATTTCGGCCACCAGCGAAACCGTCAGCTCGTGCGGCTTGTTCGACAGCACGGCCTTGGCCACTCCCCTCGCTTCCAGCCCGTCGAGCAGCTCGGTGATGCCGTCATAGATGGTGGTGCGCTGCCGGGACCGAGTTCCGTAGATCGCTCGCATCCGTGCAACGGCCTCGGCAACCGTGTCCTCGTCGCGCCGGTCGGTCGGTAACGCGCGGCGCGCCAGCATGACCACGCCGTCGCCGACGAAGCGCCGATAGCAATCGAGCGGATGAATCGGAAGCCCGAGATCCTCGAGCACGCTGTTCATCGAGCCGCCGATGTCGGCGAGCGTGTCGAGAAGAGTGCCGTCGAGATCGAAGAGGACTGCAGCGAAGCGCACGCGGCGCGCTTATGGCGCCGCTGGGTCGGCAAGTCGAGCCGGCAGGGGAAAAGGGGTCAGGCACCCTTCTCCCAAGGGTGCCTGACCCCGTTTCTCAGAACGAGGCGCAGGTCAGGGCGGTGGATTCCCCGCCCATGCCACCGCCGGCGGAGCCGTCGTCGTCTTCGGCCACGCGGTCGACGCCGCCCACGATCAGCGAGCGCACGAACCGTGCGGCGGCCTCGACGTCGGGAACGTCTTCTTCGAGCAAGCGCATCGCCATCTCGAGCGTGATGCCGATCAGCGAAGCCGCCAGCAGCCGCGCATCGACGATGGGAACGTCGCCGCGCTCCATGGCGCCGCGAAGGTTGGATTCGAGGCTGGCGAGCTTTTCACGCACCGCCGGCTCCTGGACCAGGGAGCGCAGCTTGTGGCTGTTGCGCGCCAACAGCTTGCGCAGTGTGAGATCGCGCACCGCCTGCTCGAAGCAGATGCGGCAGACGCGCTGCACGAACTCCGGCAGCGCCATGGGGCGCTTCGACCATCCATCGATCTCCTCGATGACCGGAGCCACCGCATCGACGACGAGCGCCAGGAAGACCGAATCCTTGTCGGGGAAGTAGTTGTAGAACGTGCTGGTGGTCATGTCGGCCTGGCGCAGGATGTCGCTGATGGTGGCGCGTTCGTAGCCGATCTCGCCGAAGGTGCGCAGCGCTGCCTTCAGGATCATCCGCCGTCGTTCCAACCGGGCGCGCGCGCGCCGTTCTGTTCCAAGCTCGGTCATCGTTTCTCCTCCAACCTCAAGCACCGACCGGGCCATAGAAGCAAGGTGTTTGCCAAAGTTAAGAGGACCAAAAAATTCCATGGCTTGGCGCGTTTGTGTGGTCTGGCCCGATCGACGTCGGCACGAGCGTGAACCGCGCCGTTCGAATGTGTGCGGCACCACCGTCGGCCACGGCCGTACCGCCGAGCGCCGGTTCAGGCCGGCGCGCCAGTCACCGGTCAGCGACGCTTGCGCGCAGGAGGAAGGTGGACCGACACGCCGCAGGCCGCGGCAGCCGCTTCCATGAACGTTTCGGACAAGGACGGGTGAGGGTGAATGGAAGACGCTACGTCTTCGGCAAGAGCGCCCATTTCGATGGCGAGGACCGCCTCCGAGATCAGCTCCCCTGCCCCGTTTCCTGCCATCGCCGCGCCGAGGATGCGCCGGCTGCGCGTCTCGACCGTCAGCCTGGTCAGACCCTCGGCGGCGCCGAGCGTTCGAGCCCGGCCCGAGCCGGCCCACGAATATCGAACGGTCTCTGCCTCCAGCCCTGCGGCCTTGGCCTCCTTCTCGGACATTCCGCACCAGGCGATCTCGGGATCGGTATAGACGACCGCCGGCACCGTGTTGGGCTCGTAGGCGACGGCATGTCCGGCCATCGCTTCGGCGGCGACGATGCCCTCGTGCGTGGCCTTGTGCGCGAGCATCGGCCCGCCGACCAGATCGCCGATGGCGAAGATGCTCGGCTCGGCCGTGCGGCGTGCAGCGTCCACGATGACGAAGCCGCGCTTGTCGACCGCAACACGAGTCGAGGCCAGCCCCAGACCGCTCGAGTTGGGAATGCGGCCCACTGCCACGAGGACGGCATCGAAGCGCTCGTCGGCGGCCGCAGCATCGGGTCGCTCGATGTGCGCGACGACGCCGCGCGAGTCTTCGCTCAGATCGGTGATCCGTGCCGAGACCGAAAGGCTTTCGAGCCGCGGCACCAGCTTCTTCTCCAGCACGCGCGCCAGGTCCCGGTCCATGCCCGGAAGGATCTCGGCGGCCGCCTCGACTACGCTCACGCGCGAGCCGAGCGCGGCATAAACCGTGGCCATTTCGAGGCCGACGTATCCGGCGCCGACCACGAGCAGGCGCTGCGGGATGCTCTCCAGTTCCAGCGCATCGGTGGAACTCATGACGCGCGGGCTGTCCAGATCCAGCGGCGCCGGCAGAGCAGGACGCGAGCCCGTGGCGAGCAGGATGAAATCGAAGGTGCGCGCGGAGATGTCGCCGTCCAGCTTCTGCAGCTCGACCTGCTGCGCCCCGCGCACCACCGCGCGAGCCTGCACGCGCTCGATGCGACGCGCCTTGGCAAGCGAGTCCAGACCGCCGGCCAGTGCCGAGACCACTTCGTCCTTCCAGGCCCGCAGGCGCTGGCGGTCGATGCGCGGCTCGGCGTACTCGATCCCATAGGTGCCGGCGTGGCGCGCTTCGTCCAGGAGCGCGGCCACGTGCAGGTAGGCCTTGGAGGGAATGCAGCCGCGATGCAGACAGACCCCGCCCAGAGCAGGCTCGGGATCGACGAGGGTGACCTGCATTCCGAGATCGGCCGCGCGAAACGCTGCCGCGTAGCCGCCGGGGCCGCCGCCTACGACGGCCAGCGTGGCCGGCGCCCGTGCCTGCCGATCCTGCTCCGCCACCGTCAGTTGCCTTCGAGGTCCATGACGAACGGCTCCTCGAGCGCCTCGCACAGCCAGCGCGAGAAGCGCGCGGCGTCGGCACCGTCGATCAGGCGGTGGTCGTAGGACAGCGACAGCGGAAGGATGCGCCGAGGCTCGAAGCGATCGACGACCCAGCGCGGCTCCATCTGCGAGCGTCCCACGCCGAGCACGGCAACCTGCGGCGGGCTGATGATGGGACTGAAATGCGAGCCGCCGATGCCACCGAGATTGCTCAGCGTGAACGTCGCTCCCTCCAGAAGCTCCGGCGTCAGGGCGCGGCCGCGCGCACGCTCGGCGATCTCACCGAGGGCGCGGGCGATCTCCATGATGTTCTTCTCGTCGACGTTGCGGATGACCGGCGCGACCAGGCCGCGGTCGGTATCGACGGCGACCGCCACGTTGACGTAGCGATGATAGAGGATCTGCCCTTCTTCGAGCTCCAGGCTCGCGTTGAACTTGGGAAACTTGCGCAGCGCAGAGCCCAGCGTCTTCAGCAGGATCGCGGTCATCGTCAGCTTGCCGCCGCCGCGCGATGCGCGTGAGCCGTACTGTTCGCGAAGTCTCTCGAGCTCGGTGACGTCGGCGGCATCGTGATGCGTGACGTGCGGAATCGTCGTCCAGCCTTCGGTCATGCGCTCGGCAATGCGCATGCGGATGCGACCGACGGGCTCCCGCTCGATGGCTCCGAATGCATCGCGGGTGCCGTCGGGCGCCTGCGCGGTGGCCGAGGCCGGCACCGGCGCCGATGCCGGCTCGGGCCGCAGCAGGGCGCGCGCATGTCGCTGCACGTCGCGCTCGCTGATGCGGCCGCCTGCGCCGGAGCCGGAGACGCGCGAGATGTCGACTCCGAGCTCGCGCGCCATGCGCCGCACCGACGGTGCAGCCGGAACCGGGCCGGCGCTGGCCGGCGAAGGCGCTGCCGAACGCGCAGGCTCCGCCGCTGGGGGCGGCGCAGCAGCGTCCGCGTCTTCATCGTCGTGATCGGGCTGCGCCCGTTGGCGATTGGCGCTGCCTCCGGATGCCTGACGCCGCTGCGATGGCTGCTCAGCAGGAGGCGGCGAATCGGGCGCGGCAGGCGGCGCCTGCGCACTCTCGGCGGCGCCTTCCGCCTGGACCTCTTCCGCCTCACCCTTGGGCGAACGTTGCTGCTGCCGATCCGACGACGACCCCGCCTGTCGGCTCTCCTGTGGCTGCGGCGTCTGCTGCTCTACGGATGCCGGCGTGCTCTTGCCCGCACCGTCGCCGCCTTCGTCGATGCGCAGCAGCGCCTGGCCCATCTTCACCTCGTCGCCTTCCTTGACGAGAATCTCGGCGACCTTGCCGGCGATGGTCGATGGCAGCTCGAACTCGGCCTTGTCCGTCTCCAGCGAAAGCAGCGGCTGATCCACCCCGACGCTGTCGCCCGGCTTGACCAGCACCTCGATGACGACCGCGGTGTCGATGTTCTCGCCGAGCTTGGGCAGAGTCAGTTCGCGCGCCATCGTTCTCCTCAGGCCACTTCCAGCGGGTGCCGCTTGTCGGGGTCGATGCCGAGATCGGCAGCCGCCCGTTCGACCAGGTCCGCATCGACGCGGCCGATGCGGCTCAGCTCCACCAGAGCTGCCAGCGCCACGTAGCGGCGATCGACTTCGAAGAAATCGCGCAGCGCGGTGCGGCTGTCGCTGCGGCCGAAACCGTCTGTCCCCAGGGCGTGGAAAGGCTTGGGCGACCAGCGCGCGATCGAGAGCGGCAGCGCACGCACGTAGTCGGTGGCCGCGATCGCCACGTCACCGCGCTCGGACAGGCATGCGGCAACGTGCGATGTGCGCGCCGGCTCGCTGCGGTGGAGATGATTCCAGCGTTCCTGCGCGATCGCGTCACGGTAGAGCTCCTTGAAGCTCGTCACGCTCCAGACGTCGGCGGCGATCTGGGCGTTGTCCTCGAGCCAGCGCGCGGCCGCGACGACCTCGTTCAGGATGGCACCGCTTCCGAGCAGCTGCACGGACGCGCGGGCGTCGGTCAGGCCCGAGCGCTGCAGGCAGTACATGCCGCGCACGATCCCTTCCTCGGCGCCCTCGGGCATGGGCGGCATCTCGTAGGGCTCGTTGTGGACGGTCAGGTAGTAGAAGACGCTGTCGCCGTCGGCATACATGCGCTGCAGGCCGCGCCGCACCAGTACCGCGATCTCGAAGGCGTACGCGGGATCGTAGGCGAGCAGGTTCGGCACCGGCAGCGCGAGCACGTGGCTGTTGCCGTCCTGATGCTGGAGCCCTTCGCCGGCAAGCGTGGTTCGTCCCGAGGTGGCGCCGACCAGAAAGCCGCGGCATCGCATGTCGCCGGCAGCCCAGACCAGATCGCCGACGCGCTGCAGCCCGAACATCGAATAGAACAGGAAGATGGGAATGGTCGGCACGCCCCAGGTCGCATAGGCCGTGCCTGCCGCGATGAACGAGGAAATCGATCCGGCCTCGGTGATGCCTTCTTCCAGGATCTGGCCGTTCTTGGCCTCGCGGTAATAGAGGAGACTCTCGCGGTCGACCGGCTCGTAGAGCTGGCCCACGTGCGAGTAGATGCCCGACTGCCGAAACAGCGTCTCCATGCCGAACGTGCGCGCTTCGTCGGGCACGATCGGGACCACGTAGCGGCCGATGTCGTCGTGGCGCATGAGCTTGCCGAGGATGCGCACCATCACCATGGTCGTCGACACGCTGCGGCCGCCGCTTCCGCCGAGGAACTCGCCGAAGACCTCGTCGCCGGGAATGGCAAGGCGTGGTGCGCGGTCGACGCGCGCGGGAATGGCACCGCCGAGCACCTGGCGGCGCTCGAGCAGATAGCGGATCTCGGGACTTTCCTCGGGCGGCCGATATAGCGGAGTGCGGATCATCTCCTCATCGGAGATCGGAATTCCGAAGCGCGCGCGGAACTCGCGCAGCTCGTTCTCGTTCAGCTTCTTCTGCTGGTGAGAAACGTTGCGGCCTTCTCCGGCCTCGCCCAGCCCATAGCCCTTGATGGTGCGCGCAAGGATGACGGTGGGCGCGCCGCGGTGCTGAATGGCCGCATGATAGGCTGCGTAGACTTTGACCGGGTCGTGTCCGCCAAGGCGCAGCCGTGCCAGCTGCTCGTCCGAGTAGTTGGCGACCAGGGCCGCAAGGTCCGGGTGAGCGCCCCAGAAATGCTTGCGGATGTATTCGCCCGATCCTGTCGCGTAGCGCTGCACCTGCCCGTCCACCGTCTCGCGCCAGCGCTTGGCGATAAGGCCTTCCTCGTCGCGCTCCAGCAGCGGATCCCAGTCACTGCCGAGAATGACCTTGATGACGTTCCAGCCAGCGCCGCGGAAGACCGCTTCCAGCTCCTGAATGATCTGCCCGTTCCCGCGCACGGGGCCGTCGAGGCGCTGAAGGTTGCAGTTGACGACGAAGATGAGGTTGTCGAGCTGCTCGCGGGAAGCCAGTGAGAGGGCGCCGAGACTTTCGGGCTCGTCCGTCTCGCCGTCGCCGAGGAAAGCCCACACGTGCGAGCGCGAGGTCCTGGCCAGGCTGCGGTCCTCCAGGTAGCGGTTCATGCGAGCCTGGTAGATGGCCATGATCGGACCGAGCCCCATCGAAACGGTGGGGAACTGCCAGAAACCCGGCATCAGCCACGGATGCGGATACGAAGAGAGTCCGCCGCCTTCGGCGAGCTCGCGCCGGAACTTGCCGACGTCGGCCTCGCTCAAACGACCTTCCAGGAACGCGCGCGCATAGATGCCCGGGGAGGCGTGGCCCTGAAAGAACACCTGATCGCCGGGATGGTCCTCGCTGGGCGCGTGGAAGAAATGCTGAAACGCCACCTCCAGCAGAGTCGCGGAGGAGGCGTAGGTGGAGATGTGTCCACCGATGCCCTCCTCCTCGCGATTGGCGCGCACCACCATCGCCATGGCGTTCCATCGCACCAGGCTCTTGATGCGACGCTCGAGGGCGAGGTTGCCCGGATACTTCGGCTGCGCGCTCGCGGGGATGGTGTTGAGGTACGGAGTGTTGAGCGGCTCGGCCGGCGCGGCGCCGCTGCGCGCGGCGCGCTCCTGCAGCCGCGAGAGCAGATAGGCCGTCCGCTCAGGCCCCTGATGCTCGAGGACGAATTCGAGCGAGTCCAACCATTCCTGCAGCTCTACGTCCTGTTCGACTGGCGCTTCTGGTACTGCCACGAGTGTTCTCGCCGCCGACGCCCGACGCTAGCCCATTTCGGCCGCGGCGGCGAGACACGCAGGGCGCATCGGAGTGCCGCATCTCGCGTGATACGCCACGGCCGGGCTGGCCACTCTTGCGGCAGTCATCGATACTCCGACGATGAGGACACTGCTTCGTATCGCCGGAGTTCTGCTTGCATTGCTCCTCGTGCTCGCCGTCGTCGTGCGCCTGACGCTTGGCGGGGGAGGAAGGCTCGAGGATCGCACGACCGCGCCCACGTTGTCCTTCGATGCCGTCGAGAAGGTCGTCGACCTGGATTACCCACCTGGAAACATCGCCGTTTCCTCGCAGGGACGCGTCTTCTTCACGTTGCATCCGGACGGGCGGCCGCCGGTCAAGGTCGTCGAGCTCGTCGACGGCAAGCCGGTCCCGTGGCCCAATGCGAAGATCCAGACCGAAGACAGCGGCGACGAGCTGCGCTTCCAGACCATTCTCGCCGTGCGCATCGACCGGCAGGACCGGCTGTGGGTGCTGGACTTTGCCGACTTCGGTCGCGGGCAGCCGCGCATCCTGGCCTTCGACATCGGCGACGGCCGGCTGCTGCACCGCTACGATTTTCCCTCGAACATCGCCGGTCTCGGCTCGATGCTCAACGATTTCCAGGTCGACGCCGACAGCCGCTACGTCTTCATCGCCGAGACCAGCCCTATTCTGCAGTCGCCGGCCCTGATCGTGTACGACGCGCAGAGCAAGACCAGCCGGCGCGTGCTCGACGGCCACGTTTCGGTGCAGAGCGAGGATCTCCTGATCCAGGCGCCGGGACGCGACATGACACTGCTGGGCGGCCTGGCCACCATGCGCATTCCCGTCGATTCGATCGCACTGACACGCGACGGCAAGTGGCTCTACTACGGCGCGGTGACCTCGGGCCGCATGTACCGCATCGCCGCGGCCGATCTTCTGGACGCATCCCTGGACGATGCCGCACTCGCGCAGCGCGTGCAGGACTTCGCGCCCAAGACCCTGAGCGACGGATTGAGCACGGACGACGAAGGCGGCGTCTATCTTTCCGACATGGAGCATTCGGCGATCCATCGCATGGACGCCGGCGGCAAGCTGACGACGCTCCTGAAGGATGAGCGGCTGCGCTGGCCCGACGGATTCAGCTTCGGGCCCGACGGATGGCTATACGTGACGTGCAGCAGCCTGCAGCACGTCCTGTTCCTGGGCGATGACGAGATCCGAGCGCACGCGCCCTATCAGATCTATCGCTTCCGCCCCGGCCACGTCGGCGCGCCCGGACATTAAAAAAGACGGCCACGCCCCGGCGGGGCGTGGCCGTCTTTCGTGCACTGGCAGTGGCGCCGTCTGCTAGTCGCGCTGGAAGTTGACGCCGATCGTCTTGTCGACGCCGAGGTTGAACTTGCAGCGCAGGCGCTCGCCGTCCTCGCAGTGCTCGGGACCGATCCAGCGGCCGAGCGCCGAGTCGTCGCCGGGGTCGGCGAACAGCGTGACGTCGGTATTGACCGGAAACTCGGCCGTGCAGATGTTCTGCTGCGTGCCGCAGTTGATGCCTTCGGGCTCGGAGCGAACCCGCCCGCGACCGCGGCCGCCGATGTCGACGGTGAGCACCCGCACGCCGCCCTTCGTGGTGATCAGGCGCTCCTCGGAGGGACGCGAGTCCCGAATGCAGCGGTTGGGCTGACCCAGCGCCTTGACGCGATAGGTGTAGGTGGTCGCGAAATCGAGGGTGTCGTCTTCGTAGACCTCCTCGTTGGCATCGACGATGTCGATGGTCTTCCACTGCTGGCCTTCCTGCTTGCGCTGGATGGCGAAGCCGCTCTCGCCGCTGGCACGGTCGAACCACGAGATTCGCGCCACGTAGAGCGCGATCAGTCGCGCTTCGACGTCGATGGGCCGCAGCGGGGCGCGGCGATTGACGAAGCACTCGTTGCTGTCGTCGGAGTCGCCGTCCTCGTTGAAGGCGACCACGTGGTAGATGTAGATGTCGTCCGGATCGACCGTGTCGATGAACTGCTCGACGTTGGGGCCTACCGTACCGCGGGACTGGAAGTCGTCGCCGGGCTGACGCAGGCGGAAGATCTCGAAGCCGTCCTCATCGTTGCTCTGATCTCTCCAGGTAAGGCGGACCTGCGAGTCCGAGATCTTGTCGGAGCGCAGCGTCGTGGGCCGATCGGGCTCGTCGGCTAAGGAGGCCGAAACCGTGGCGAGGCAGACCAATGCGCTCATTGCGAGAATGGATGGACGTTTCATTCGTGTCTCGTGCTCCTGACCTGAAAAGGAAGGGTTCCCCCCTTCGATTGCCGCGCCGCCCGGCCCCGCGCAAGGCAGCCGCGCGAGCCTGAGGCTCAAAAAAGCCTCTCCCCAACCGTGCGACGAAGGCCGCATCTTACCCACTGCGGTCCGGCAAGGGTAGCGGCGCATATGCCCGCAATTGGATTGCGAGGGTCGTCCTGTCCATACATCCGAAACTTTGGGCGCCGCGGCGCCCTCTCCGGAGGGGTCATGTCGGAATACGGTTTCTGGAACCTGGCCGCGCGGCATCCGCAGGCCATCGCCCTGGTGACGCCGGACGGCGCGGAGGTGACGGCCGGCGAGCTGGCCGCTTCCTCCAACGCCCTGGTCCACGCCATGCGCGAGCTCGGGCTGCAGCGCGGCGATGCCATCGCCACGGTCCTGCCCAACGGCCGCGCCATGATCGAGCTGTACCTGGCGGCTTTCCAGTCGGGTCTGTATCTGACCCCGATCAACCATCACCTGACCGCCTCCGAGATCGCCTACATCCTGAGCGATTGCGAGGCGCGCCTGTTCGTCGGCGATGCCCGCTTCGCTGCGGCCTGCGCGGCCGCCCGCGAAGAATGCGGCCTGCCCACGGAGCGGGCCGTCTCGGTGGGCACCATCGACGGCTTCGGTTCCTATTCGTCCCTGACCTCGGGCCGGCCCACCGCGCAGCCCGAAGGCCGCACGGCCGGTCAGGTCATGAACTACACCTCGGGTACCACCGGCAGGCCAAAGGGCGTGCGCCGGCGCCTGATGGACTTCGACCCCGACATGGTCGGATCGATGTACGCGATGTTCCTTTCGATGTTCGGGATCGAGCCTCTGAACGACAACGTTCATCTGGTGGGCTCGCCGCTCTACCACACCGCAGTTCTCATGTTCACGGCCGGGTCGCTTCACTACGGCCATACGGTCGTGCTGATGGATCGCTGGACTCCGGAAACCGCGCTCGACGTCATGCAGCGTTACCGCGTCAGCACCAGTCACATGGTGCCGACGCAGTTCCACCGCCTGCTGGCACTGCCCGAGGAGACCCGCGCGCGCTTCGATGCATCGAGCCTGCGTCACATGATCCATGCAGCGGCGCCGTGTCCGGTCGACGTCAAGCAGCGCATGCTGAAATGGTGGGGCCCGGTCGTCTACGAGTACTACGCCGCAAGCGAAGGCGGCGGCACGCTGGTGACTCCGCAGGAATGGCTGCAAAAGCCCGGGACCGTTGGCCGCGCATGGGCAGGCTCTGCCATCCGCATTCTGGACGACGACGGCAACGAGCTTCCCGCGCGCGCTCCGGGCACCGTCTACATGGCGCTGGGAACGGCCGAGTTCGAGTACCACAAGGACAAGGCCAAGACCGATGCCAACCGCCGCGACGGCTTCTTCACCGTCGGCGACATCGGCTACCTGGACGAAGACGGCTACCTGTTCCTGTGCGATCGCAAGATCGACATGATCATCGCCGGCGGCGTCAACATCTATCCCACCGAGATCGAGAACACTCTGCTGTCCCATCCCAAGGTCGGCGACGCCGCCGTCTTCGGCATTCCCAACGACGATCTGGGCGAAGAGGTCAAAGCCGTCATCGAGCCCGCGGCCGGAATCGAGCCAGACCAGACGCTCGCTGCCGAGCTCGACGTCTTCTGCAAGGAACGCCTGGCCAAATACAAAACCCCCCGCTCCTACGATTTCGTGACAGAGATGCCCCGAGACCCCAACGGAAAACTCTTCAAACGAAAACTCAGAGACCCGTACTGGGCAGGAAGAGAACGAAGAATCTGAACGTCGGCCACGGCGCGAAGCGCCGTCGCACTGCGCCACGCCGCGCTGAAGATTCGGAACGAAAGACGGGCGACGTGGGTGGGTCAGATGCCAGGCGGAGGCCGGTGAAGAGAGCGCAGGCGTACTTCCCGTACGCCGGAGCGAACGTGCCGGCGTCCAACGACGCAGATGGCCCGTTATCGTCGCCCGCCGGTCTATCAGTCGCAGACCGCTACGCTCCGCGCGACTATCCCTTCGGAAGCGTCTCTACCAGCGCCCGCGCAGCGTTGACGGCCGCTTCGTACTGCCGCGACCCGCGCGCAAACACCGTCAACACGCCGCTCAGATTGCTGCTGGCCGACGCCACGTCGCGCCACAGGATGCGCCGCGATTCGCGATCGACCAGCGCGGCCGACAACTTCGCGTGATAGCCCTCACCGGTCGAGTCGTATTCGGCGTCGAGCCGTTCGATTTGCACGACCATGAAGATGCGGGCGTCGGGCGGCGCGAGCGCGGAGAGGTGCTCGAAGGTCTCGTGGTCCAGGTCCATCGGGCCGGCAGGGCGCACTCCGAACCGGTCGCTGGCGGTGGCGAAGTAGCCGCGCTGGCGAAGGAACATGAGGGTGGCGTCCTCGACGTTGCGACTGACGCGTACGTAGTCGAATCGGTCGGGCCGCGCGTCGATGACCGGGAGCAGGACGATCTCCTGCACGTCCTCGCCGCGGAAATCGGGCTCGACCGTCAGCGGAGTCCTGTGCCAGTTGCACGCCGAAACGGTAGACAACGCCATGGCCACGAAGACGACGGAACGGAGGGCGAAGTGCATGGGGGACTCCTTCACAGGAGGTTCAGATTAGCCACCGGCCCCGATGCCGCGCAACCACGTTTCGAGCCCATTGCCGCGATGAGCACGCCGACCAACGGTCGAGCGCTGCGGCCGCAGCGGGCGTGCGGCACCTTCCGATGGGAAGGACTCGGCTCGCACACGGCGTCAGTGGCAGGCACGCGAGCCGTGGGCTATAGCGCCGCAAATGAACAACGGCATCGCGGCGCTGACGGCCGGCCTGCTCCTCTTGGCGGGCGCGGGCCCGGTCCTGGCACACACCGGCGGCAGTCTCGATTCGCATGGCTGCCACGACGATCGCCGCAAGGGAGACTTCCACTGTCACCACGGCGAGCTGCGAGGCCACTCGTTCACGTCGCGCAAGGCGATGCTGGAGGCGGTCGAGAGCGGCAACCTGCCGCCTCGGCCCGAGCGCAGGAGCTTCTTCTCGCGCTGGCTGCCCGGCCGCGACCAGGATGAGCCGCAGGAGACCGAGGCCCGAGCGGCCGAGCCGTCGCGCCAGGCCCCGCGTGACGACGCGGCCCAGCAGACGTCCGAACCGCCCTCGGCCGGCGATGAGGACGCTACGGCCGTTGCAGCACCCGAAAACGCGCCCACCGCCCGACCCGGCCCGCCGCCGGCTGCCGCGCAGCATCCGCGACCTGGCGTCGTTCGGCCCGCTCCTTCTGCGGCGCCGCGGGCGTCATCGACGGTTTCCCCGGCTCTGCCGGAGCGCAGGCGCGAGCGCAGCTTCGAAGAGCGGCTGGAGACGCTGCAGCGCCTGCTCGACGAGGGCCTGATCACGCGCGAGGAGTATCAGGAACGCCGGCGCGCGATCCTGGACGAAATCTGAGGAACACCGTGGCCGTACTGCGCTTCCCGAAAGGTTTCCTGTGGGGCACGGCCACCGCGTCCTACCAGATCGAAGGCTCGCCCCTTGCCGACGGCGCAGGCCCCAGCATCTGGCATACGTTTTCGCATACGCCGGGGATCATCACCGGCGGCGACACCGGCGACCTGACCTGTGACCATTATCATCGCTGGCAGCAGGACGTGGCCATGCAGCGCGAGCTCGGGCTGAACGCGTACCGCTTCAGCATCGCCTGGCCCCGAGTGATCCCTACAGGCAGCGGCGCGGTCAACGCTGCGGGCGTGGCGTTCTACGATCGCCTCGTCGACGCGCTGCTCGAGGCCGGCATCGCGCCGATGGCCACTCTGTATCACTGGGATCTGCCCCAGGCGCTGGAAGACGCCGGCGGCTGGCCCGAGCCGGAAACGGCCGAGCATTATGCCGACTATGCCGAGGCCATGTTCCGCGCTCTCGGTGATCGCGTCCATCATTGGATCACGTTCAACGAGCCCTGGGTCTTCGTGTGGCTGGGCTATGGGCTGGGCGTGCACGCGCCCGGCCGCAACGAGATCCCCGCAGCGTTGACCGCGGGCCATACCGTCCTGCGTGCGCACGGCCTTGCCGTCGAGCGTTTCCGCTCGCTGGTGCCGCAGGGCCAGATCGGCATCACGCTGAGCGTGCAGGCGCATCTCCCGGCCAGCGACGATGCGGCCGACCGCGCCGCCGCCGATCGCGCCCGCGCCTTCCACAACGAGTGGTTCACCGACCCGATCGTGCGCGGCGACTATCCTGCGGCGATGCGCGACCAGTTCGGATCGATGATGCCCGAGATGGGCGAAGCCGACCGCGCGGTGATTGCGCAGCGCATCGATTTCCTCGGCGTCAACTACTACACGCGCACCGTCAGCGCGCACGACGAGCACGGCTTCTTCCGCGCACGAACCGTTCAGCCCGTGGGCACCTACACGTCGATGGGTTGGGAGATCTATCCGGCCGGCCTGTACGTGGTCTTGATGGAGTATCATGAGCGCTACGGCCTGCCGCTCTTCGTCACCGAGAACGGTGCCGGCTACGACGACGAGGAAGCGCGCGAAGACGGCTTCGTGCACGACGACGGCCGCATGCGCTACATCCAGAGCCATCTCGAGATGTGCCACCGCGCCATCGCCGACGGCGTCGACCTTCGCGGCTACATGGCCTGGTCGCTGATGGACAACTTCGAGTGGACGTTCGGCCTTGCCAAGCGCTTCGGCATCGTGCGCTGCGATTTCCAGACGCTGCAGCGCACGCCCAAGCTGAGCGCGCGGTGGTACAGCCGCGTCATCGCCGAGAACGGCATCTGAGCGGAAGCTTCCAGTCGCTGCCCGCCGAGCCGGCGGGGCTAGCGGCCGAGCATCGAATCGGTACGGCGATCGACGGCTTCGAAGAATCCGTTGAGCGCGCGGAAGACAATGCTGCGCACCGGCTCGGCGGCAGCGGCACCGTGCGCCTTCCCCACAGCGTCTGCCCCGGACCGCTGCGTCCGGCGATCAGGTCCGCGATCATCGTCCCGGCATAGCTCGCCATGGCCAGGCCGTGTCCGGCGTACGCCATGGAGTAATAGATCGAGCGATGCGCGCCGGTCCTTCCGACCGTGGGCAGGAAATCCAGCGTCAGCCCGATGCGGCCGCCCCAGACCGTGTCGACGGCAACCTCGGCGATCTCGGGAAATCGCTTGCGCAGCAGGCCCTCCAGCTTGACCGTGACGCGGCCATCGCGATCGGGCAGCAGGCCGCCGCCGTACCCGTAGCGGATGTGCTTGGAGCCGCCGACGATGCGGTCATCGTGCGAGAGCCGCCAGCTCTCCAGGATCTCGTGTGCCGTGTAGATGCCTTCGCGTCCCCGCCAGCCGATGCGCGCGAGTTGCTCGGCGCTCAGCGGAGCGGTCTGCAGGAGCTGGACGTAGATGGGCAGCAGCCGCGAGCGCAGCGGCGCGGGCAGCTCGAGGTCGAGCGCGTAGGCGTTGGTGGCCAGGACCAGCGCGCGACCCCGCGCCGAGCCGGCAGCGGTGATTGCACGCGGCCGCGCCGCATCTTCCAGGCGCAGCACCGGCGAGGCTTCGTAGATGGCGGCGCCGGCATCCACGGCGGCTTGGCGCAGGCCCTGCACGTACGCGCCTGGGTGGAGGATGCCACCGTGCTGCTCGTGATAGCCGCGCACGAACGCGGCGGGCAGTCCGCGTTCGCGCATCGCATTCTCATCGAGCAGCGTGCCGGGAAGACCGAGCTCGCGCGCGGTCGCAGAGGCGCGGTCGATGGCCGCGAACTGGCGTGGATGCACGGCAGCGACCACGTTGCCGACGGCCTCGTAGTGGCACTGGATGGAATGGGTCGAGATCAGCCGCTCGACCTCGTCGATGGCGAGCTCGACCAGCGCCACCAGTGATCGCACGCGTTCGCGTCCGAAGAGGCGCGTCAGCGTTGGCAGGTCCTTGCCGATGGTCGGCGTCAGATGACCGGCGTTGCGACCGCTGGCGCCAAAGCCGCAGAACTGTCCTTCCAGAAGCACGACGCTGGCGCCGCGTCCGCGCATGGCCAGCGCCGTGGAAAGACCGGTGTAGCCGCCGCCGACGATGACCACGTCGGCTTCGACATCGCCTTGAAGGGAGGTGGCCGCGCGCGGCGCGCCCGACATCCAGGGGCTGACGGCCGATGCCGTGGCGGTCTCAGCGGCGCCGGCGATCATGCGAGACCGAAACGGCGGTGCCGAGCGGAAACCGCCTGGCGTCGGCGGCAGGAAAGGCCATGGCGGTCCCGATTCATGACGGCACCCTAGCGATGCAAGGCCGCCGGCGACAGCCGTACCGGCTCATCGGCTTGCAGCGATGCCGTGCCCGAACCATCACGGTCTGATGCCGCAACCGCCCGCCCCTGCCCCTCCCGTCTCTCCCTGCACCGGCGTCTGCCGGGTCGATCCTGCATCGGGCCTGTGCGAAGGCTGCCTGCGCTCGCTCCCGGAGATCGCCGCCTGGGGGGCAGCCTCGGCCGATGAGCAGCGGCGGATCCTTGCCTCCGTGGCTCAGCGCCGCCGAACCCTTGGGCGAGACACAGCAGGTCGCTGAAGGTAGATTTCGCGTCCGGCACGATCCGCAAGTCAGAGCATTCCTTGCTTTTTCACCGCGGGGAAACCGTTTAAGCTTGCTCGCCGCGCCGTCGGGGCGCCGAGCGTGGGGGTTATTGGTGGCGCTTTCCATATGGCGCAGTGAACGCATCGCCGACTTGGCCAAGTCGGAAGATCAGCGAACGAGCACTCTTGCTCCTCGCAGCTGGACGGTCGGTACCGTTCTGCTCGCGGGTGCGCTGACGACGGCGCTCGCTTTCTCGTATGCGTTCCTCCAGCAACGCCGTGATCTCGAGACCGAGCTGACGCGGCGAACCGCAACCATCGCTCTCTCCTTCCAGCGTCGCATGAGCCACCGCCTGGCACTGCTCAACGGCGTTGCCTCCTACATCATCACCACTGCCGGCAGCGACCGCGCCAGCATCCGCAGCTTCGCTTCCGACCTGTCGCGCGACGTTGCCGGCGTCGTCACGCTGGACTGGGTGCCCAGGGTCGGCGCCGAATCGCTGCCGGCCTACGAAGAGGCGCAATGGGTCGCGGGCGTCTCCGACTTCCGAGTCCATCGAAGCGGTGAAGGCCTGGCGCCTGCGTCCGAGTATTTTCCGCTCCACCTGGGCCTGACCGGGACCACCCGCGTCGAAGGCCTGAACCTGATGCCAGGATCGGATCTGAGCGCAGTGCCGAGTTTGAGCGCGACGCTGGCGGCCGCACGCACTCGCGACGCGGTAGTGGCGGCGCCGCCGGTCAAGGTGGTCAAGGGAGAGGCGGCAACTCCGGGCATCATCATGGTGGCGCCGGTATTCGCACGCGGACGCGGAGCCGGCGAGCCGGCACGGGCCACCGACCTCCTCGGCTACGTCTTCGGTCTTTTCGAGATCGGCATCCCCTTCGAGGAAGCGCTGACCGAGATCGATCGTGCTTCCATCGGCATCGAGCTTCGTGATGCGGGCGCCTCTCCCGAAGCGCGCACGCTGTATCAGCGCGAAGCGGCCGCCAGCGACGTCGATTCCTTGCTGCTGTGGCTGTGGCAGTCCTTTGGCGGCGGCGCGGTCCAGCACACGATGGGCCTGGACCAGGTCGGACGCCCGTGGGCGATCGCGTCGTGGGCGGGCCCGCGCTTCCTGGACACGCGCCTGCAATGGACGCCCTGGGCCGTTTTGGTCTGCGGGCTTCTGACCACGGCGCTGGCCGTCATTTCGAGCCAGGCGTTCGTATCGCGCGGCACGCAGCTCGGCATCGTGCGCGACCGCCTGGCGCGGGAGCGTTCCGACAACATGGAGCGGCTCAATCGCGTCAACGAGGAGCTCGAGCGCGAACGTCTGGAGCAGCGCCGAACCGAGGAGAGCCTGTTTCGCGAGAAGCAGCAGTTCCGTCTGATGTTCAACGCCGTGCCGGCGATGATCTGGTACAAGGACACCAAGAATCGCTTCCTCCTGGTCAACGAGGCCGCTGCCGCATCGATGGGCCGCACGGTCAAGGAGATGGAAGGAAAGCCCTGCTCCGAGATCCTGCCGGCCAAGGCCTATGACCTCTATCGCGACGACCTGGAGATCATCCAGACCGGCAAACCCAAGCTCGGCGTGATCGAGGAGCTGGACCTGCCTTCGCGCAAGTCGATCTGGATCCGTACCGACAAGCTGCCCGAGTACGACTCGATGGGACGCGTGGTCGGCATCCTCGTGTTCGCACAGGACATCACCGAGCGTCTGACTGCCGAGGGTGAAGTGCGCAGGCTCAACGCCGAGCTCGAGCAGCGGGTGGCTGCGCGCACTGCCGAGCTGCGCGCCGCCAACCACGAGCTCGAGTCGTTCGCGTACTCGGTCTCGCACGACCTTCGCACGCCGCTGCGCACGATCGACGGGTTCAGCCAGCTCGTGCTCGACGAATACGGCGAGGCGCTCGACCAGAGCGGCCTCGATTATCTGGAGCGGGTGCGCTCGGCCAGTCAGCGCATGGGCCATCTCATCGACGACCTGCTCAAGCTGACGCGGGTGAGCCGATCCGAGCTGCGCCGCGAACCGCTCGACCTCAGCGCCCTGGCCAGGCAGGTGGCCGAGGACCTGCGCCGCAACGAGCCCGGCCGCGACGTCGAGCTCATCATCGAGCCGGTGCCGGTGGCCAAGGGCGACCCGGTGTTGATGCTCAACGTGATGCAGAACCTGCTGGGGAATGCGTGGAAGTTCACCTCCCGCACCGAAGAAGGCGCACGCATCGAGTTCGGCTCCCTGACGACCGGGGAGGGCCGCACGGCCTATTACGTTCGCGACAACGGCGTGGGCTTTGATATGGTGTACGTCGAGAAGCTGTTCGGTGCCTTCCAGCGCCTGCATGGCCAGGAAGATTTCGAGGGTTCGGGTATCGGCCTGGCCACTGTCCAGCTGATCCTACGGCGTCACGGCGGCGAAGTTTGGGCCGAGGGTGCGCCCGGCAAGGGCGCGACGTTCTATTTCAGTGTTTGAGACTGACCAAGCAGGTGACTGACGATGGCTGAGCGGATCATTCTCCTTGTCGAAGACAACCCGGACGACGCCGTCCTGACCCGGCGTGCGCTCGAAAAGAGCGACGTTTCGCACCGGGTCGAGGTGGCACGCGACGGCCTGGAAGCGCTCGACTACCTCTTCGCGCTCGGAACCCATGCCGACCGCAAGGCCAGCGAGATGCCTGCCCTCATCCTGCTCGACCTGAAGCTTCCCAAGGTCGACGGCCTCGAGGTTCTGCGGCGCCTGCGAGCCGACCGCCTGACCAAGCTCATACCGGTCATCGTGCTGTCGTCTTCGGACGAGCCGGCCGACGTCATCGAAAGCTACAGCCTCGGAGCCAACAGCTACATCCGCAAGCCCGTGGATTTTTCGGAGTTCACCGAGACCGTGCGCACGCTCGCGCACTACTGGCTGCGGCTGAACGAGCCGCCGCCTTCCGAAACCGCCTGATTTTTCAAGGACGGCGCTGTCGCCGGTCCACTTCGTTTCCAGCGCCGCCGCCGGTCAGCCAGCGGTGGGACTGGCGTCGCGCGCGCGCAGCGCCGCGCTCAGCATCCTGGCGGCGAATTCGACGGCACCATTGACGTCGGCGTTGGGACGGGTCAGCAGGCTGACGCCGATTTCCAGCGCGGCTGCACGCATGGCGGCAGTGGCGTAATCGAGCTCGGCAACCTCGATCAGGCCCTGGGAGGCGGCATCTTCGAGATCCTTGCGGATGGCCGCGTAGACTGGCTGCAGGGCCTTGCTGTCGATCATCGAGCGCAGCAGCGGAAGGTTGCGCTTGAGAAGCGAGGCGTTGGTCTTGTCCTGGACCATGGCCGCGAACAGCCCCTTGCAGGCCATGCGGACGTACTCCTCGACGCCCTGGGCGCGGCGGCGGATCGTCGCCAGGCCGGTCACCATCTGTGCCGCGACGCTTTCCAGGAGCTCGTCGCGAAGGGCGTCCTTGTCGCGGTAGTAATTGTAGAAGGTGCTGGGAGTCATTCCGGCCCGGCGCACGACGTCGCTGACCGTGGTGTTGTCGTAGCCGGTTTCGGTGAACGCCTCGATCCCGGCCTTGACGAGCCGCTCGCGCTTCTCGGCCCGGTTCTGATCGTGCTTGGTCGCCAAATCTGTCTCCCGTCCCCGCGTCCCGCCCCCTCGGAGTTTCGGGGAGGGGAAAGCCGCACCCTACTATCTCGGCAGCCCGGCTCCAAAGCCTTCCAGGGAAGATTGTGCAGCCGGTCAACCTGCTTGTTGACTTCGACTGGTCACTGACGTTAACGTCACCCACTGACATGGACGTCACATCGGCCGCCGCCTCGGCTCCCGCACGCAGCCGTCTGGCCACGCGCGAGCGCCTGCTCGAAAGCGCGACGCGACTGTTCGCCGAGCGCGGGCTGCACCGCGTGACCAGCCACGACATCGCACGCAATGCGGGCGTGGCGGCCGGCACCTTCTACCTGCACTTCAAGGACAAGTCGGACGTCTACCGGCAGATCCTGTTCTCGGCCATCGAGAACCTGCGCGCGGCGGTCGTGGAGGCGGTTTCGAAAGCCGCAACCCAGCGCGATGCACTGCGCGCACGTGCCGAGGTGATCGTCGACTTCGCCGAAACCAATCGTGACGTCGTTCGCATCCTGTTCAGCCACGACTCCGAGACCGTCGCCATCGAGGCCGACGTCCTGACGCACCTGGCCACCGGGCTGGAAGCCCGCTTCCGCCGCGAGATGGCACAGGGAATCTTTCCGTCCGATCTGGACCCCGCCGCCACCGCGCAGGCGCTGGTCGGCATGACCGCGCGGCTGATCGACTGGTGGACCGAGGATCCGCGCCGCGCGCCGCGCGAGCAGATCCTCCACACCATCGTACGACTTCAGATGTCCGGAATCCGCAGCGACGACCACGCTGGCAAGGATCCACAGGAGTGACCATGGCCGACCACATTACCCACGATTCCATCTACAATACCGTCGACCGCGACGACTTCGACTCGATGATCGAGGTGCCGCGTTACGCCGACCGCACCGACGCGTTCGACCAGATCATCTCGGCCACGCACGACCATTTCTGGGATCCCACCGATCCGCTCTACATCGATTTCCAGAAAGAGAAGTTCGACCTGGACGCGGACACGCTGATGCCTCGCGACTTCGCCATCGAGCTCAACTGTGCGGTCGCCGACCGCCTCGACGAGCATCAGAAGACGCGCCTGGCCAACGAGATCACGCGCTGGAGCCTGTCGAGCATCCTGCATGGCGAGCAGGGAGCGCTGTCGCTGTCGGCCAGCCTCTGCCACATCCTTCGCGATCCTGGCGCGCAGGAGTACGCGGCCAATCAGGTGCGCGAGGAGGCGCGCCACGTCACCGGCTTCAGCAAGTACATCGAGACGCGTTTCGGCACGCCCTACCCCTGCGGCGTCACGCTGGGCTCGCTCATGAACGAGCTGGTGCTGGCGCCCGAGGTCTACAAGAAGCTGGTCGGCATGCAGATGCTGATCGAAGGCCTGGCCATGGGCGCCTTCGCCACGCTGCACGTCAAGACGCGCGACCCGCTGCTTCGGCGCCTGGTGCAGCTCGTCATGACCGACGAGGCCTTCCACCACCGCTTCGGCAAGATCTGGGCGGACCGGACCGTACCCAAGCTCACCGAGCAGGAGCACGAGAAGGTCGAGCAGTGGGCTGCCGACTGCTTCCAGAAGATCTTCTTCAACCTGGTCAACGCCGAGCAGAAGCAGGTGATCTACGGCCAGTTCGGCCTGGACTGGAAGTGGGTGCGCGACGCCGTGCAGGAAGCGTTCACCGACAACGACCGGCGCCGCCTGCTGCGCGAAGGCACCAACATCTTCCGCGTGCTGATCAAGACGCTGCTCAATGCCGGCATCATCACCGACCGCACCAAGTCCATGTACGCGATGTGGGTCGACATGGACGAGCTCAAGAAGGAAGGCAACGAGATGGTCGGCGATCCCATCGCCGAGGAAGGAATCGTCTACCTTCGCGAGATCAACGCCGGGCGCAAGAAGATCGGCCGCGCGTTCAAGACGCCGGCGCCGGCGCCGGTGTGACCTGAAGGGCGGATTGCCGCGTCGCAGGCCGTCGTCTCCGGCACCAAGTCGGTCAGGCCGTCGTCGGTCAGGCCGTCGCTCCGGCAGGAAACCGGTCAGGCAGAAAACCGGTCAGGCCCCGAAACCGTCAGGTTGAGGCCGGTCTGACCGGTTCAGCCGCGGCGCAGCGATTCGTGTTTCAACAGATCGGCGCGTCCTTCCGCCCCGCCGCGGCGCATTCCTCCAGGGCATCCACGAACAGGTCGAATCGCTCATAGTCTTCCAGCACGCGAGCGCCGCACGAGGCCAGCCGCCCTCCTCTCTCCTCGCTGCCGATGCCGAGGAACGGCACGCCGACCAGGTCGGCAGCCTGCTTGTCCCACGGCTGATCGCCGACGTAGATGACCCGCTCGAACCGTGCTGCAGGTGCTGCGGCTCCGACGCCAGACTGGCTCGCTGACGTCTTTGCGTACCGGCCTGCAGCGGGCGTCGCAGATTGCAGCGTGAACCGGGTTGCAGGCGCCGCTTCTGGTTGCGATGCGCATCGCCGAGCAGACTGCGCTGCGCGCGCGATCGCCGCCGCCAGCACCTCGGCGCGTGTGTGGCCATCTTCGGAGTAGGCGCCGACGGCGTCCCCGACTTCGATGCCGGCCGAGGCCAGCTTGATCGAGGCCGCCTTCTGCCAATTGCCCGTGGCCAGCCCCACCGTCCACCCGTGGTCGCGCGCGAGGCGAATCAGCGCCGTTCGCGAGCCGGGCATCGGGCGATAGGCTTGCTCGCGCCTGGTCACCTCGTTCTCCAGCAGCGTCAGGTAGGCCTGCTTGAAACTTTCGATGTGCTCGAGTGTGGCCGGGCGTCCCCACACCATCGCCAGCGCTTCCAGGGCGATGCCCGCGTCTGTCGACTCACGGTATGCGGTCAGCCGGCAGTCGATCTGGCACGGGCCGAAGATGTCCTGAAACGCGTCGAAGAAGCAGCGTGTGCCCAGGCCGTCACCGAGCGTGAGCGTGCCGTCGATGTCGAAAACGACCAGCTTCATCGGCTGGCGGCGGGCTTCCTGGCCGCAGGCTTGGCCGGGGTCTTTGCAGCCGGCTTGGCCGGTGCTTTGGCTGCCGGCTTGGCCGGGGCCTGGGCGGCGGGTTTCTTTGCCGGCGCGACCGGCTTCTTTTCCGGCGCCTTCGCGGCCGGCGTCTTCGCTGCCTTGCTTCCTGCTCTGGTTGCCGGCGTCTCCTGCCCGGCACCAGGTTTCCCGGCCGCTGTCGAGCGCGCCTTCTCTGCCGGCTTCGCTGCAGGTTTGGACGGCGCCTTCGGCGGCGGCGGCGGCGTGCAGTCCATCCAGTGCCAGCGCGCGACGCGATAGGCATGCACGCCGCCGGCCAACACGAAGCGGCCACCGGCCAGAAGCGACTGGCCGTCATGCGCCAGTGCGCTGACCGTGGCGTTGAAGCCGCCGCCGAGGTCTGCCCACACGCCGTCGCGCCAGGATGCGACGCGCGCCGCATCGACGCCGCCGGCGGTGAGAAAATCTCCGCCGACGAACAGCGTCGCATCGGCGAACGCGAGCGCCGAGACGCGGCCGCCGGTCCCCCCCGACACCGAGCTCCAGCCCGACTCGTCCAATCGCGCGACGTTTCCGAGGAAGCGGCCGAGGCCCGAAGTCAGAAACTCGCCGCCCGCGTAAAGAACGCCTTCATGCCAGGCAAGCGCGCGCACTCGGCCCACGATGCCATCGCCGGTTTCCTGCCAGGCGGCGCCGTCCCAGCGTGCGACGCCGCGCACCGTGCGCCCGCCGCTGGTCTGGAAGTCGCCGGCCGCGAACAGATCGTCGCCTTCGCGTAGCAGCGCCCAGACCGGCGCATCCAGCCCCGTCCCCATCGCCTGCCAGCTCTTGCCATCCCAGCGCGCGACGTGGGCGACCGCGGCTGCACCGCTGCTGAGGAAATCGCCGCCGGCGATGATTGCATCCTGCTGCACCAGGATGGCTCGAACCGTCGCATCCAATCCCGAACCGATCGCGTTCCACGATTTGTCGTCCCATCGCGCGATGCGTGCCGCCGGCAGCGCGCCGCTGCGAGTGAAGTCGCCGCCGGCATAGACGTCGTCGCCCTGAGGCGCAGACGCCAGTGCCAGCACACGGTCATCGAAGCCCGCACCGAGCGTGCTCCACGCGCTGTCCTTCCAGACCGCGATGCGCGATGCGGGAACGCCTCCCGCCTGACTGAAATCCCCGCCCACGACGGTCGAGCCTGCTCGCGCGAGGATCGCGCTGACGACGGCGCCGCCACGCTGCGAAGGAGCGCCGTGCAGCGCACCGACGCCTGTGCCCATCGGGCTCCACCGCCACTGCGGCGGCGGCTGCGCCGCCACGCACGAGGAAGTGCAGCAGTCGCCGTTGACGACGTTGCCGTCATCGCATGCCTCGTTCGCATCGACGCGGCCGTCGCCGCAGCGCGGGCCGGTCTGCGCGACCAGCCGCTGGCGCTCGGCATCGGCGGCAGCTTCCGCGCCCTGCTGGCTCGGAATCGGAAGGCGCGCCAGTTCGCTGGCGGCTGCCGAGAGCTCGGCGGGCGGCCCGGCGAAAGGATCTGCGTTGCCAGGAAGTTGGCCTGGAGGCGATACGCCCGGCGCTGAGGATGCGTCCTGGGGCGCCGCATCCGCGTTCTGTCCGGTGCGGCCCGCCTGTGCCTTCAGCAGTGCCAGCGCCATCTCGCTCGGCGGCTGCGCACTGTCGAGAACGGGAGCAGGCGGCGTGACCGCCGGCTCGCTTGATGCCGACACCGGCTGGTCGGCTGGCGCTTGCGCGGGTGCGGCGATGGCGGGCGGATCC